>NZ_JAUYVV010000031.1:0-32976 GCF_030689165.1 Oceanobacter sp. 4_MG-2023
TCGCTGCATTCGTCGCCTTGCCCTGAACAACGGCAACACTCGCGCAGAGCCGTGCAGGATTAAATGGATGTCCCCTATAGCCATAATCAACACGTTATTATCTGGAGAGATACCATGCACTATACCTGCCCATCCTGCGGTGCCATCAACCGTATCCCCGATGACAAACACAACAGCCAGGGCCAGTGTGGCAAATGTAAAGCCCCCCTGTTTAATGGCACCCCGACGGATTTGAGCGACAGCAGCTATCAACGCTTTCTGGCCAAAAATGATTTACCGGTACTGGTCGATTTCTGGGCGGAATGGTGCGGACCGTGCAAGATGATGGGGCCTGTTTTCAAGGAGTTGTGCGCAGAACAGCAACATCAGCTGCGCTTCGCCAAGGTCAATACCGAACAGGCGCCCATGGTGAGTCAACAATTGGGCATTCGCAGCATTCCAACGCTGATCCTGTTCCGCCACGGCAAAGAAGTCGATCGTCTCGCCGGCGCCTTGCCAGCACCCCAGCTACGCCAGTGGATCGCTGCCGCGCTGCAGAAATAACGGCCACAGCCAACCGCCCCCCGTCGACGGCTAATGCAAGCCGTTGGACGGTTCGGTGCTGGTCATGATGGTTTCTTCGATCACGGTTGGCGACGTGTCGGGCTTCCGTTCAAATTCCTGCAGTGTTTTATTCAGTGCATCCCGCGCCCGAACAATGGTCGAGCGCTGAATTTCTTCCGAAATATCAGTCAGCATGGTCTTGTCTGTGACCGTTTTCAGGATCAGTTCGATCCTGGTCGTGCCGGTTGGATCATTAATCAATGCATCCACAAACTGGCCGTTCACCATATGGCGGCAAATACGGTCAATGGCCGGATAGGAAATCGAGTTTGCCATCAGATAGCTCTTGTAGTGCTTGGGCACAAAGCTCACCTGGGTGCTGAGAAAACTGAAAAACGTCAATAACAACAGTGCCTGCAGACCATTGGCAATCGCACAAAAAATCCGGTTGGTGAAGCTGGTAAAACGATTCTCCTTGATCCAGCGCCCATGTATGTCATAGCGGATTGCCACACGCTCCACCAAGCGAATAACAAACCACATCGCCAGAAACAGAACCAGAAACCCGGTCAATGTTAATACGGCCCAATCGTTAGCCCTTAAAATTCCGATCTGAGTCAGATACAACCCAAAATGATCACTATAGGCACTGGCGATGGATATAGGCAAAAACACCTTGGCCAGATCCAGCATTTCCTTTGAGGTACCGTATCGATACCCCAATACAATCAGCGTCAGAAGCGCCAGTAAAATAACGACATCAAATATCATAAGCTGCGTGCCACCGTGCGATCATCCTTGTTTTTGCTATTATTTCATCCGAACAACGGCACTGACCAAGGGTCGAAGATGCGTCAGGCCGGGACATGAGAGCCTCGTTGAACGCAAGTTACAGACCAAATATTACAACTTGCCCAATTTCCCCTCAGTACCACCCAACAAACACACCGATCACCGGTACACGGGTACCAATATCAATTATTCTCGAGTAACTATTTCCGCAAAATACTCAAAATGCACCAAAAAATAACAACCATATTTAAAAACGCACCATAACAGAACAAAATAAGTCTTGAGTTATCATCAATTAACTCGCCACGCCACAACTTAATGCGATCATGGCGCTATTGTTGTGCACCCGATGATAACTGGCTTATTTTTTGCAAATTAGGTGTGAATACGGAGAATCTGACAATGCGCGCCAGCCCCCTGCTCAACCAACGAATCATGGAACACCTGAATACCGGTGTACTGCTGCTGGATGCCGACCTGATTATTATTCATATGAACCCTTCCGCCGAAGCCCTGCTGGAAGTCAGCGGTACACGCGGCGTGGGAGCTCACTTTTTCGACCTGGCCGTTGAAGATCAACGCGATATCGACGCCATGCGGGATGCCGTTATTACCGGCCATTCCTACACCAAGCGGGAAGCCCAGATTCATTTACAAAACCAGCAAACCCTGACTCTCGACTACAGCGTCAGCCCTGTAACGCACCCGGAGACCCGTACGCCAACGCTACTGGTTGAATTGCAGGGCCGTGATCGCCTGATGCGTATCAGTCGGGAAGAGCAACTGATTGCCAAACAAGAAACCACCCGCTCCCTGGTTCGCGGACTGGCCCATGAGGTCAAGAACCCTCTTGGTGGCATCCGCGGTGCCGCTCAGCTGCTTGAACGCGAATTACCCTCCGCCGAACTGAAAGAATACACCCACATTATTATTGAAGAAGCCGACCGCCTGCGCGATCTGGTCGACCGCCTGCTCGGGCCACGCAATATTCCCAAACAGGAACCGGTCAATATCCACGAAGTGCTGGAACGTATCTGTCAGTTGGTGGATGTCGAAAGTCGTGGCCAGGTGGTTATTCACCGGGATTACGACCCGTCGATCCCGGAAATTGAAGCCGACAAGGGTCAACTGATCCAGGCCTTGCTGAATATTGGCCGTAACGCCATGCAAGCCATGCTGGAAAATCCGGATCAGCAAGAACGCCCAAGCCTGACCATTCGTACCCGCAGTGTCCGTCAATTCACCATCAGCCATCACAGTCACCGACTGGTTGCCCAGATTGAAATCATCGACAACGGTCCGGGCATACCGGACTCGATCAAGGACAACCTGTTTTACCCCATGGTCAGTGGCCGTGCCGAAGGCTCCGGACTGGGGTTATCGATCTCCCAATCCATCATCAATCAAATTAACGGCATTATCGAATTTACCAGTGTGCCTCACCGCACTGTGTTCTCCATCTTTTTACCATTGGAATCGCTATGAGTACTGTCTGGATCATCGACGACGACAAATCCATTCGCTGGGTGCTGGAGAAAGCACTTGATCAAGCCAATATCCAGACTCGGGTATTCGAACAGGCGGAGCCTGCCCTTAATCAGCTGAAGCGGGAACAACCGGACGCCATCATCACCGACATCCGGATGCCGGGTATGGACGGCCTGATGATGCTGGAACAAGTACACGAAGCCAGCCCGGACTTGCCCGTCATTATTATGACGGCCCACTCCGATCTCGAGAGCGCAGTCTCTTCGTACCGCCGCGGGGCGTTCGAATACTTGCCCAAACCCTTTGATGTCGATGAGGCAGTCAGCCTGATTGAGCGGGCCATCGCCCACTTTGAAGAAATGTCCGCCAATACCACGGCACCGGAAAAAGAAATCAACGAACATGAGATCATCGGTGAAGCACCGGCGATGCAGGAAGTGTTCCGTGCTATCGGGCGCCTGTCCCACTCCCACATCACAGTACTGATCAATGGCGAATCCGGTACTGGTAAAGAACTGGTTGCCCATGCCTTGCACAAGCATAGCCCACGGGCAATTGAACCGTTTATTGCCCTGAATATGGCGGCCATTCCACGAGACCTGATTGAATCGGAATTGTTTGGCCACGAAAAAGGCTCCTTTACCGGAGCTGGCGGGCAGCGTCGCGGCCGTTTTGAACAAGCCAACGGCGGTACCCTGTTTCTCGATGAAATCGGTGATATGCCATCCGAAACCCAGACCCGGTTGTTACGAGTACTGGCCGATGGTGAATTTTACCGGGTCGGTGGCACCACTCCGATCAACGTCAACGTCCGTATTATCGCCGCCACTCACCAGAACCTCGAAACCCTGGTGAAAGAAGGCCGCTTCCGGGAAGATTTGTTTCATCGCCTGAACGTGATCCGGATTCATATCCCGCGCCTGGCCGATCGTCGTGAAGATATTCCGCAGCTACTCAGCCACTTTCTGCAGTCAGCTGCCGAAGAGCTGGATGTTGAATCCAAAACCCTGCGACCAGAAACCGAGGACTTTCTCAGCTCACTGGACTGGCCCGGTAACGTCCGCCAGCTCGAAAACACCTGTCGCTGGATTACCGTCATGGCCTCTGGCCGTGAAGTACTGATCAATGACCTGCCACCCGAGCTGCTGGAACAGCAAAGCAGCACACAAACCTCCGGCAACTGGGAACAGAACCTGCGATTCTGGGCCGATCAACAGCTGTCCCATGGTGCGGTCAACTTGCTGGATACGGCCGTTCCCATTTTTGAACGCATCATGATTGAAACCGCCTTGAAGCATACCGCCGGGCGTCGTCGGGATGCCGCCAACCTGCTCGGATGGGGACGTAATACCCTGACCCGCAAGATCAAGGAACTGGATATGGAAACCGGCAGCGACGATTCTGAAGCAGAAGAATAAGCCTGCCACACCCGATGCAATCGTCTTTTCGATAGGATAAGGCGATTGCAGTATTGCCCAGCCAGACGCCATCGTCGGCTGGGTGATGCCAAACACACCCCCGTCTCCATACATCCCGTCTCCATACATCCCGACTCAGGGCATGGCTTGACCACTCTTGTTTATCCTGGCTTGATTTCCGGGCTGACCTGATCTCTTCGCACAACCAACGGGCCACAGCTCGTCGATTTCCTGTGATATTGGCCGCCCCAGCACCACCCCTGTGCTAAAACCATCACGCCTTCTCGTAACAAAGACGGATACTCTGTGGTCAGAGCGATTGCTATAGTCAAAATCAAAACCGAAAGGACAGGAGGCTAGACCCGTATGAACAAGCTGCACATTCTGATTACTGGCGGCGCCAGTGGTATCGGCCTGGGAATTGCCGAACACCTGGGCAAGCAAGGCGCTCGAATCGTGATTTCTGACATTAGCCAGGAAGCGCTGGACAAAGGTGTATTGCAGTTGCAAGCCGCCGGTATCGATGCGAGTACCGCGATGGCGGATATGTCCGATGTCACTGCCATTGATGCCCTTGCCAGCCAGTTTGCCAATGATCCCATTAACGTCGTGATCAATAACGCTGGCCTACAGTTTGTATCCCGGCTGGAAGACTTCCCTGCCGATCGCTGGAAGCTGCTGATTGACGTTATGCTGGTCGGCCCTGCGATGTTGTCACGCGCATTGCTACCCGCCATGCGTGAACAAGGATTCGGCCGCATCATCAATATTGGCTCAATTCATAGCCTGGTCGCTTCGCCATACAAATCGGCTTATGTCGCCGCCAAACATGGCCTGATTGGTTTTTCCAAAACCCTGGCGCTGGAAACCGGTGATACCGACATCACGGTCAATACCATTTGTCCGTCGTACGTCAAAACCCCGCTGGTCGAAAAGCAGATTGCCGCCCAGGCCAAGGAAAACGGTATTTCTGAAGAAGAAGTGATCAACAAGATCATGCTGGAACCCATGCCGAAAAAACAATTTATCGATATCTCGGAAATTGCTGGCACCGTGGCGTTTCTGGCCAGTCCTGCCGCCAAAAACATTACCGGTCAGACCATGGTACTGGATGGCGGCTGGGTCGCCCGCTAGCGCCGGGTTATTATCGACTGCGGTAGATCACGGCCGGTGGCAGTCAGGCATGGATGGATGGACAAAAAAAACCAGCGTCAGACGCTGGTTTTTTTATAGACCCTCAAACGGCTAGCCGTAAATCAGCCAGCTGGTCAGGAAGGTAATGCCGACCACAACCAGCACTGACCCTCCCAGTACCAGTACGACGTCTTTTAATGGAAGTTCCCTTTCCGGAGTATCGTGCAGCATATGACTGCGCACATGGTGGCGCACGGGATGCGTCCCGGCAAAAGCGGCTGTCGCCGCTCCTTTTCCATACCATTGGTTATTCATGGTGTAACCCTCCGGGTAAATACGGATGGCGACAGAATAAAAAGCGGTGACGGGTTTTCCCGATCACTGTTTTCCTCTGGCACTATCCACAATGTGCGGCTGGATCAGTATGATCAGCTCGCGTTTCACACAGGCCTGTCGGAACCAGCCATACAGCCAGCCCAACAGGGAAATCTCGCCCTGTTCACCATCGTGGCATCCATTCATCTTGAGGTGGTTTGATGTCTGATAATCGTCTGGTAGTCGTTACAGCTGTCGATCCCACTACCAACCGTTCCCTGCTGTACACATCCTGACGGACATACAGGTTTGGGCATAAGACGCGTGAGTGTGAGGCTATCCTGGATTCTTATTTGTATTATCAAGACTCACTGCTCACACGGGCGTTGTGTGCGTCTGTTGCCCACTATTACTGGTCTGTTTTTACCAGGTTCTTTACCAAGCCAAATTGGCTCCTTCTGAAAGTTTAGACACAGTTTGACGATAATGTTCAATAATTAACCATTTTTTACGGCTGATTCACATGGCATATCGAGCCAGTTTCTGTTTTTACAAACCAGTTAAAAGATTCATCCAAGAAAAAATGTCAGCCGCAAACCTTCTGCTCTGAACATATCTGGTGGTCATTCCCCTGAAAAACTATACTGGCTCACCGTCAGCTCTCCGGATAACAGCATGTTTCATATCGTTTTATTTGAACCGGAAATTCCACCCAATACCGGTAATATCATCCGCCTGTGCGCCAATACCGGCTGCCAGTTACATCTGATCGAGCCGCTGGGATTCTCTCTGGAAGAAAAGGCACTGCGCCGTGCCGGGCTGGATTATCACGAATATGCCCAGGTCAAAACCTACCCTGATTTTGGTCAATTCTTGCAACAGGCTCAGCCTGGCCGACTGTTTCCGTTAACAACCAAGGGCAGCCGGGTGCATTCTTCCGCAACATTTCAGCCAGACGACTATTTTATGTTTGGACCAGAAACCCGTGGCTTGCCCGCCGAGGTGTTACAACAGTTTCCCGCAGACCACTGGCTAAGGCTGCCAATGCTTCCCGACAGCCGTAGTCTTAACCTCTCGAATACTGTTGCGGTACTGGTGTTTGAAGCCTGGCGGCAGGTTGGATATGAAGGTGCCAGATTGGCAGGGGATGGTATCTAGACGAAGGCCATTGAGACAAAAACGCCCGACATAAGCCAGGCGTTTTATCAGTCAGACAGCGTATTCCATTCTCCCTGATCAGTATCAGGGAGCCAGCACTTAATGAGTTGCTTCAGGTGCTGCTACTGCTTCTTCCGCTTCTTGCTGCATGCGCTGGGCGAACAGGGCATCGAAGTTGATCGGTGCCAGCATCAGTGCCGGGAAGCCGCCTTTTACAACCAGGCTGTCAACCGACTCACGCAGGTATGGGAACAGGATATTAGGGCACATCGCACCCATCATTGGCTTCAGCTGTTCTTCCGGAATATTGTCGGCAAGGAACAGGCCACACTGCATGACTTCAACCAGAAAGGCGGTTTCGTCATCGGCCAGTTTTGCCGTTGCAGTCACTTTAACAAACACTTCAAAATGGCTTTCATCAACCCGACGCGCGCCAGTGTTCAGATCCAGCTTGATTTCAGGCTTCCACTCTTTGGTAAACACCATCGGCGCATTAGGCACTTCAATGGAAGCATCCTTGACATAAACGCGCTGCAGAGCGAATTGTGGTTGTGCATTCTCAGTCATAAATAGTTCCTTGGTTATTTGCGTACTACCGGAAGATTCTGTGCATTCCACTCCATCATGCCGCCTGAAAGACGTACGGTGTTGAAGCCTTTTTCCTTGAGCATTTTGGCAGCCACGGACACTGTTGTACCGGTTTTACAGATCAGTACAATCGGGTGATCTTTATGAGCATTCAACTCGTTCATCCGCTTGGCCAGCTCGGAAAACGGAATATTGCGAGCATTGGCCAGATGGCCGCTGCTGAAGTCTTTTTTATCGCGGATATCGACGACAATAGCGTCTTCACGATTAATCAATTGAGTCGCTTGAGCCGGAGAAACCGACGCGCCACTACGTTGCTTGTTATCAAACAACAGGGCCGCCAGAAACGCGCCCCAGATAGCCACCAGCCACCAGTGGTTACCGATAAATTCGAACACCTGTTCCATAATTCTCGTCATTGCCAGAAAAATCAGGCCCGGAGTATAACCTCTGACCGCGCTACTGTCCCACTCTTGCAGCACTCCGGGGAGCGGCGGTTTGATCTGCTCCAATGAAGCATAAGTGCCAATGATTATATCGAACCATTTTGCCCACTGTGATCAGTAGCTGGCTTTCAGTACAATCAGGGCATCAAATCATTACACACGGTGCCGAATCATGAACAAGCGTCCCAAACCCGTTGCATTAATTATTCTGGACGGCTGGGGTTATCGGGCAGAAACCGATAACAACGCCATTGCCAATGCCAACACACCGACCTGGGATCGTTTGCTGGATGTCTTCCCCAACACCCTGATCCAGACTTCTGGAGAAGCGGTTGGCTTGCCAGATGGGCAAATGGGCAACTCCGAAGTCGGCCATATGAATCTCGGGGCTGGTCGCATCGTTTACCAGAACTTCACCCGTATCAACAAAGCCATTGTTGATGGCGAGCTGCAACAGAACCCGGCACTGGTGGCAGCGATGGACAAGGCCAAAGCCGCAGGGGGCGCAGTACATTTCACCGGTCTGCTATCACCCGGCGGTGTTCATAGCCATGAAGACCATCTGGTCGCCCTGCTCGAAATGGCCCATGAGCGTGGTATCAAGCAAGTCTGTGTTACCGGCATTCTCGACGGCCGGGATACCCCGCCCCGCTCGGCCGCCGACTCCATTGCCAAAATAGAAGCCAAATGCACCGAGCTGGGCAACGCCCGCCTCACCGGTATCGTCGGTCGCTACTTTGCCATGGACCGTGACAATCGTTGGGAACGGGTACAGACCGCCTACGACCTGATGACCACTGGCAACGCCCAGTACACTGCCAGCAACGGTAGCGATGCCCTGCAGGCCGCCTACGAGCGTGATGAAAACGACGAATTTGTCACCGCTACCCTGATCGGCGAGCCAGCCCCGGTACAGGATGGTGATGCCATTATCTGCTTCAACTTCCGCCCTGACCGCTCCCGCGAACTGACCCGGGCGTTTGTGGAAGGTGACGAATTCAACGGCTTTGACCGAGCGCTACGTCCAGCCCTGAGTGACTTTGTCATGTTGACTGAATACGCAGCCAGCATCGATGCCAGCTGTGCTTTCCCACCCGAACCCCTGAGCAACGGCCTGGGTGAATACATAGCCAACCAGGGCATGAAACAACTGCGGATTGCTGAAACCGAAAAATACGCCCACGTTACCTTTTTCTTCTCCGGCGGGCAGGAAACCGAATACGACGGTGAAACCCGCATTCTGGTGAACTCTCCCAGCGTGGCAACCTATGACTTGCAGCCTGAAATGAGCGCACCGGAAGTCACCGAAAAACTGGTTGATGCCATTAAGCATGGTGATTACGACCTGATCGTCTGTAACTATGCCAATGGCGATATGGTAGGTCATACCGGTATTATGGATGCCGCTGTCAAGGCCGCCGAAGCCATCGACACCGCTCTCGAAGCCGTCACCAGCGCCATTCTCGAAGTGGGCGGTGAGTGTCTGATCACCGCCGACCACGGTAACGCCGAGCAAATGCTCGACGATCAGGGCCGGGCCATGACCCAGCACACCACCGGCCCGGTCAACCTGGTGTACGTTAACGAACGTGAACAGGGCGCCATTCAACCCGGTCGACTGTGTGATATCGCGCCAACCTTATTGGCCATGATGGGCCTGGAACAACCTGCCGAAATGACCGGCAATTCTCTGGTGGACTATAGCTGAACCATGAAAATCCCGACTCCGTCCAGCCTGCTGCTGACCTGTTTGCTCAGCCTCGCCACCACGCTCCCTGTGGTTGCTGAAGAAGCCGGTGATGCCGCCAAACTTCAAGCCTTGAAGCAGGATATCGCCAAGCTGCAGCAATGGCTGAATGAAGCCAGCGCCGAACACAGCAAGCTGTCGGAGTCGTTACGCAACACCGATCAGGACATCGGCGCCATAACGCGCAAGATAGAAGAAACCCGGCGCTTGCTCAAGGAGGAGCAAGACCGCCTAAAAAAGCTCCGACAGGATCAGGCGCAGCTCAATGAGCTGCGCAGTCGGCATACCCTGCGTTTAAAAGAGCAGCTGCAGGCTGCTTATCGTCTTGGTGGCGACAGCCCGATCAAAATGCTGCTGAACCAGGATGATTCCCAACAAGCCCAGCGTATGCTGAGCTACTTTGGCTATTTTAATCGCGCCCGTATGGAAGAAATCAACCACACGCTCAGCGAGCTGACCCGACTGGAACACATCGCCGACGAAATCATCGCCCAGGAACAACAGTTACAACGTACCCAGCAGTCGCTGGATCAGAAAAACCGCCAACTGACGCAACAAAAGAAAAAACAGAATCGCCTGCTGGCACAACTAAATCAGCAAATGACCAGCGAGAAAAGCACGCTGGCGCGTAAACAGGCCGATCGTAAACGCCTCGAATCCCTGTTTGATGAAGTCCAGACCCTGGTCGAAAAAAGCCCGCGCAAACAGGATGTACGCCCCTTTAAAGCCCTCAAACGGTCGCTTCCCCGTCCGCTGGCCGGGCGCATCATCGCCGCTTATGGCAATCCCAATACTGGTGGCGTTGGTCGCTGGGAAGGCTGGTTGATTGCCGCTCCGGAAGGCACCAATATCCAGGCCGTCCATCACGGCCGGGTCGTCTACTCCGACTGGTTGCGAGGCTTTGGCCTGTTGATGATTCTTGATCACGGAGATGGTTATATGACGCTGTACGCCCACAACCAGACCCTGATGTACGACGTCGGTGCCTGGGTCAATCAAGGGGATGTGATTGGTGCCGTTGGACGCAGTGGCGGGCTACAGGAACCCCGGCTGTATTTTGAAATTCGCCACCGTGGCAAGCCACTGGACCCTGCCGCCTGGCTGGTCAAACGCTGATATTCGGCAACAACAACACATCAACGTGAGTGAAACTCCAGTGCCAATCGGGAGTCTGCGTTAACAGCTCCCCGCTTTTATGCCATGCTTCGACCACTGACGACTACGAGAACCTCCATGCACGCTATCGTTTCAACTGCCACTGCACTGTCTCTGGCGCTGGCCTTGTCCGCTCCGGTATCTGCCGACCAAGTACCGCCAACCACAACGGAACCCGTTCTGGCAGAGCAAGCGCAGGCCCCGCTGCCGCTGGATGAACTCAGAAACTTCGCCGAAGTATTCGAGCGTATTCGCAGCGCCTACGTAGAAGAAGTCGATGACAAGACCCTGTTTGGCTACGCCATTAACGGCATGCTGACAGCCCTGGACCCGCACTCGGTGTATTTACAACCCGACGACTTCTCGGAACTGCAGGAAACCACCTCCGGCAAGTTTGGTGGCCTGGGCATGGAAGTGGGTCAGCAAGATGGCATGGTCATGGTGGTCTCTCCAATTGACGATACCCCCGCCGCCAAGGCTGGTATCAAGTCCGGTGATCTGATTGTCAGCCTTGATGGCGAAGCCATGGTCGGTGTATCACTGAGCGATGCCATCGAAAAAATGCGCGGTGAACCTGGCTCTCCCATCACGCTGGAAATACGCCGTCAAAACGAACCGCAGCTGCTGAAGTTCGACTTGATTCGCGATGAAATCAAGGTTCGCAGTGTGCGCTCGGAGTTACTCAGCGACCAGATCGGCTACCTCCGTATTACCCAGTTCCAGGAACATACCGGTGCCGAACTGGTACGTATCCTGTCACAGTGGCAAGCTGATCACAGCGTCAGGGGATTGATTCTTGACCTGCGTAATAACCCTGGTGGTGTCTTGGGTGCTGCCGTCGATGTCAGTGATGCCTTCCTTGACGAAGGCCTGATCGTCTATACCAAGGGCAGGGGCAATAGCTCGGATATGCGCTTTTCAGCCAGCCCTGCCACGGTTGCCGAACGCTTGCCCTTGATTGTGCTGATCAATGGCGGCTCAGCGTCGGCCTCTGAAATTGTTGCCGGAGCACTGCAAGATCATCAACGCGCCGTTGTGGTGGGTACCCAGTCGTTTGGCAAAGGCTCAGTACAGACCGTATTACCGCTAGCGGACAACAAAGCCGTCAAGCTGACCACCGCACGCTACTTCACCCCTAACGGCCGTTCCATTCAAGCCAAAGGGATTATCCCCGACATTCTGGTAGAACAAAGCGATGTGACCCCGCGTGCCCGTAGCCGGACATTCAAGGAATCCGATTTGCGGGGCCACCTGTCCAACCCGCAAAAAGGCGAGTCGACGACCAATAAGGACGTTGCCAGCAATACTGACGAAGCCGATGAAGCCGCGGCCAATGCCGACCAGCTACTGAAAGACTTTCAGCTCTACGAAGCCCATACCCTGCTGCGTGGCATGACCATTCTGGGAGCCAGGCAGTAGCCATGCAGCCAATCACCATCCAGATGTTGTTGATGCCCGACGCCACAGTAGGTGTTCCACAAACCAGTGTGTTGCAAGGAATCTGAGTCACCATGATGGCACCACATATATGGCTGATCCTGTGTCTCGGCAGTTGGGCATTACCTGCAGCGGCGGCTGAGTTATTGCTGGTCATTGATGATATTGGCAACAATCGTCTCCTTGGTGAGCAACTGCTGGCGCTACCCGCTCCGGTCAATATGGCATTTTTACCGCACACACCTTTTGCTGCCAGTCTTGCCGCCAAAGCCGCTGCGCAAGGGCATACCGTGATGCTGCACGCTCCGATGGCGACCGAATCCGGGGTCAAGCTGGGGCCAGGTGGGCTTTACCCAACGATGGACAAAGCCACGTTGAGCGCCACGTTAAACGCTGACCTCGATGCGATTCCCGCCGTCAGTGGCCTTAATAATCATATGGGCAGCCTGTTAACCCAGGATTGTGAACGAATGAGCTGGGTGATGGATATCGCCCGTCAACGGCAACTGTTTTTTATCGATAGTCGCACGACTGCCGCCACCTGTGCCCGCCAGGCCGCCTTGCAGGCGGGCGTCCCCGTACTGGCCAGAGATGTATTTCTGGATAACGATCGCTCCGCAGCAGCACTGGCACAGCAGTTTGATAAAGCAATCACATTGGCCAATCAACACGGCCAGGCGGTGTTGATTGGCCACCCCTACCCGGAGACCATTCAGTTTCTGCAGCAACGCCTGCGTCCAACGGAGTCCCGGGGTTGGCACCTGGCTGCGCTGCACGACAAACTGGCGCCGACCGCCGCACAGCAGCCATTGGTTGCCAGCAAAACAGACCCGCATAACAGTGTGATTCATACCGCCGATGCCGACCCCTTATTCCATCATCCGGCTCAAGAGATGCCCTGCCCGATAACCGCAGGTCAGCCAACTCGTACTGCAAATACAGCGAAGGGAAGAGCGCTGCTGAATGCGAAGACCCTGGCGCTGCGGTCACTCACAAATATCAGTCTGACCCTGGCAAGACCGACCCCTGACCCAGCACCATTAACCGCTCCCTTAACCTCTACACCAGTGCTCACACCGACGTGCACAACAGCGCATGCCGCGACGACAAAGGCCGAGCAGAGTATCGGTGTATTACGTTTGCCGGAATCTCACGCCCGCCGAGTGATGCGAGTCCATCTACAGCCTTGAACGTTGCGGCTAGCTAGCTGCTACTAGTTGCTCTTGGGCGTTATCAACAAGGAAGGATTAAACAACCAACAACCCGGCGGTTATAAACGCAATCGGCTTCCTGTTGGAAGCCGATTGCGTTGCCGGTGTAACTGGCGCCATCAGGCAGCTGTCAGAAATGGTAGCCCATACCAAGATAGAAACCGTCGGTATTGCCCGCCGCTTCGTTCTGTAGCTGATAGTCAAATTTGAATACCACCTGATCGACCGGATAATAATTGACACCGGCGTTGGTCTGGATCTTATCCACGCCTTCTTCCTGCGACCAGGCAGTCTGACGGGCAAACACCCCTACCGATGGCAATGCTTTCCAGGAGACTTCCAGCTGACCGCCGTCCTGAACCTGCTTGCCTGCCTCCTTGGCGTCATCTCCTGCCAGATCCCAACGGGCATACATGCCTTTCAGGGTGACATCGTTCAACTGATACACCAGATGGGCACCCAGCAAGGTGGCCGAGTCGGCGTAGGATTCTACTGCGCTCTGGTCCAGGTCAGGCTGGTACTGGGCATACGCCGCCAGCTCCAGGCCACTGACGCCGGTGTAACGCACGCGCACGGTAGTTGCCAGATCAAAGGCATCGGCATTGGAAGTTTTTTGCTTGCCGGCTTTCAGATCAAAAGGATCAGCATCGGAATCGGTGCTGGGATCATCGGTTTTCATCCCTTCCGACAGCATGACATCGTAGCTCAGGCCACTGGAAAACTGCTGGCTGTACATGATACCGCCAACATACCAGGTGGTTGGTACGATGGTGGTTTCCAGCACCGGCCGTTCAACCCCGTAGTAAGTGGTTGGTTCGTGGGTTTCGTTGACGATACCGACAGGAACCAGCTGGATACCGGTTTTGACCTGCTGGGTATCCGACAAGTCCACTTGCAAGAAAGCCTGTTCCAGCTCAACCGCCCCTTCGCCATCAGAGCCGGGAACAACGGTATGCTCCACTTCAAATTCTGAGTGGAAATGCACCCGATCAGAAAAATCGTATCCCACAAACAGCACCCAGCGACGGAAATCAAGCTGCTTGTCATCAGTGCCATCCACACTGAGATTGTGATAGTTCAATTCACCATAACCACCAAAGTGAATATTGCTGTGCGACGATGTCTGTTGCTGGGCATCAATGGCATCGGCCATCATTTCCATACGGCCATTCAGTGACTCTTCCAGCTGCTGGATACGTTGCTCCAGCTGGCGGATGGTATCTTGCTGGTCATCGGCAGCGTATGCCGGAGTAACCAATCCTGTCGCGGCAATCACTGCCAAAGGGGCCAGGGTGTATTTCATTACGGTATCCTGCTTAAGGTATCTAAGGTTAAATTCAGTCACTATGTCAGTCGCCATCACTGAAATTGATGCCAAGGCTGACATCAAGCCCATCGGGAATTTCACGTTTGAAGTTGCCATCCAGTGCCGCTGCCATGCTGTTAAAACTGGTGGCATCCTGATCGCTGATGGCATCGTTGGCTTGCTCCAGATTGCTGCGTACCGTATCGGCATCGGCGCTGTTACCGGCGGATTCCATCAAGTCAAACAAGCTCACGGTGGTGGATTCGGAGCCTTCCAGCAATTCAGTAATCACGTCGATACTGGCCTGCATTTCAGGCCAGGCATTGCCCGACAAGGCCGCGACGTTGCTGACGGTGTCACGCTGTTGCAAATAGTCGAGATAGCTTTGCACGGCAGAAATCAATGCTGTCAGTGGCTCCGAACCATCATCCAGATCCCCCGCCAGAAACAGGTCCCGGTAAGATGTGCCGCTCTCCAGATGATCAAGGGTCCAGCCATTTACCACGTAGTCAGCGCGATTTTGCACACTGCCTGCCAAGCCTTCCATCACCTCACATTTGCGTGGTTGCTGTATAAACTCAGCAACGATATCGGCCGCCACCTGGCTCTGGTCACTGGAGGTTTCAAATGCCACGACTTCCAGCGGCAGCAAGCCGACATACTGGAACGTAAGGCCGTCGAAGTAGCTACTGCCAAGCTCTGTTTCCGACTCTGAATCTATCAGGGTCTGGATATTCGAGCGCACCGTGGCAGTATAATTGGTCCCACGCACCCGGTAGGAGTCAACGAACTGGTACACCGGGAAAACGGTGTCGTCGAACAATGGGCCAAAATTGAATGGCAACAAGCGGTACCAGCTATCTGCCATTGTTTTCCAGTCCGTTTGCAGCTGGCTCAAGCCAGCTTCATCCGGAGCGCTACAAAAGCTGTCGACACTGTTGTTGAAGTCACTGACTTCACTGGCAAATTGCTCACTGGCAACGATGATGGTGCCATCAACCAGCTGCTCCAGCGCCAGAGACAGAGAGCCTTCGGTCAAGGCAACGGCATCGTTTTCACGACTGCCACCACAGCTGGCCAGTGTCAGACAGGTGCCCAGACACAACCAGGCAGAAACGGATTTCAACATCGGGATTCTCTTTATCAAGGTCATACAGATTGGTCTGGTAGGGTAAAGGTAAACATATGATTGTCCCAGTGACGGCCAGCAAATGAGCGCCGCATCGCGCGGTCTTCTTTCAGGCTGCGGACATCAATCATGCGCACATCACCACGGGAATTACTCAATACAAAGTACTGCTGGTCACGGCTGACGGTCAGGCCACAGACATCAAAAAAGGCGTGATAGCCAACCAGCTGGTGCGTATCCAGATGCCAGAATGCCACCAGATCGCCCCGCGGGCTGGAAAATGCCGCAATACGCTCACCATTATGCAAGGCAGCACTGCCCATATAATCGTTAAATTTAAGGATCAGGGTTTCCGGCCCTTGCAGCGTAACCAGCGGCTGACCAGGTTTGTGTATTGCCGCCAGAGGTACCAGTGCATGACTGTGCATCGCCGGGCGCTGCAATTGGGTCGCAATGGCAACGGTGCCATCGTCCGCCAATGCCAGGTGACGAATACTGGCTTTGCTTTCCGGCAAGCGATGCTGACTGATCAGGGTGCCATTAGCGAGTGACAGATACACCAGCGATGGGTCCATGGTGTCCAGATTCAGCACCTTGCGACCACTGTCCGGATGCGTCAGCAAACCGCCATTGGCAACCACTAGCGACTGGCCATCCGGCATCACGTGGACATCGTGGGGGCCGATACCATGGGTCAGATATTCGGCCTCGAGCTGCCAGTTAACCGTATTGCGCACCATCAGCTTGCCGGTGCCAGTGCGGTAATCCGACTCGGTGGTCAACAAATGCTGACCATCCGGACTGAAACACCCATGACCGTGCATATGATGGCCAGTGGTGCACTCGATCACCTGTTCGACGGAACCATCCAGCAGGTTAAGCACCAATGCCTGGGTACCTGGCCGACGGGCAAACATGACCGCCTGATCCAGACGCTGTGGGTGTTGGGCCAAACCATGGCCACGAAAACCACTGCTGGCAGAGTGCAACTCAGCACGCCGCTCGCCATCGACAATCCAGCTGGCAAAATAGCCGTCTTCGCCATCGCCTTCGGCACTGACCCAGGCTTCTGTGCCGGTGACGACTGCGCTGGTCGAATACCGACTGGCCGATATTGCCGCAAATGCCGTTCCTGGCAAGGCGGAGGCCGCCAGGGCACTGGCGACTCCTCCCAACAGACGCCGTCGTGACGGGTCCTGTGCTAATCCTGATGATGCTGAATCCGCTGACATCACGGTTCTCCCATCTAGAGTGATTCAACAAACTGAAGCAGATTGTGACGCTCTTCGGCGCCTAGATCCGCGAATTTCTGGCGTGCCATGGCGGCTTCGCCACCATGCCACAGAATCGCCTCTTCAATGCTGCGAGCCCGGCCATCGTGCAAATATTGCTGACTGCCGTTGACTCGCGCCATCAAGCCGACGCCCCACAAGGGTGGCGTGCGCCATTCACTGCCACTGGCAGCAAAGTCTGGGCGACCATCGGCCAGTGCCGGCCCCATATCATGTAATAGCAGGTCGGTATAAGGCCAGATACGCTGATTGCCCAAGTGTGGCTGTGTTGTACTGGCGACGGTGGTATAGCTCGGCTGATGGCACGTCACACACCCGGTGGCATAAAAAAGCGTACGTCCTTCGAGGACCTCGGCATTATCAACATTCCGCCGCTGGGGCACACCCAGATTGCGAGTGAAATTCGTGACCAGGCGCAAAAGATTATCAGGTAATTCCATTCCCTGACTATCATTTCCATTTCTTTGTTGCTCACACAGTGGCTGATACGCCGTACAGGGCTGGGATGGAAACAGTGGATTACTGATACCAATATCATTGGCAAATGCCGACGCGACAATCATGTCCATGTTGGGACGGTTGGCCTTGTGGCCAAAGCGGCCTGGTAGCCAGCGCTGGCTTCTGGCATCCCAAACCCGGTTCTGTCGACCGGAAATGCCATTACCATCAGCGTCTTCCGGATCGGCCAGGGCTTCCAAGTCGGACTGTGCGATCAATTCCAGCAACCCCATCCCGTGGATCGCCGGCGCATTGCGCACACTAAAACGGGTGTTAGTGTCGAAGTCACCATAAGCGGCGTAACGCAAATCCAGCTCCGGCTTGCGCAAACTGACGCTGCTGCCATCCGGGTATATAAAAGCTTGTTCATGCCATGTGATATAGGCATATGCTTCTGGTGGCACCTGTTGTTGCTCAGCCATGGCCGTTGGTGTGGCTTGACGTAACTGGTGCATCAGGGCAATTGATTGGGTTTGTAACTGGTCGCCATACACGGGGTCAGGAATAACACCGTCATGGCTGTTTGCAGCCGCTGTCATGGCGGCGGCATCATCCAACACCACACTCATACGAATCAGTGGCCCAAACAAAGGGGTATCGGCATTATCCGGCATACGGCTTTTACCGCCCCGAATATGGCAAGCGAGACAACCACGGGCGTTATAAATCGGCCCCAGTCCATCACGTGCATCGGTAATAGTAGGTGCCTTGACCCAGGGTTGGTGCGCCAAGGCCCGACCGGCATAAAACAGCGGCCGCTCTTGCTCTGGCAAATTAGGCGTTACCTTGTCCAGTTCCGGGAACGGGATAATCGAGGTTGTCGCAGCCCCACCAGGGCGTGTTTCTGCCGCTTCAGGCCCCGGTATCTGCTCGGAACAACCACTGCTGGCAATAACCCACACTGCCAACATAAAAATGCCAAAAAGCCGGGATAAACCCGGCTTCAGGTGAAAACAGAGACGGCGCATCAGCCAGCCTCCGTCAACAATTGATCAGCCATTGAGATTAGCACTCAGTGGTTGGATCAGTGGTATCACACTCGGAAGCATCAACATCGACAACCACATCGCCGTCGATCTCAAGCGCTTCAGCAACATCGGCAATCACGGTTGATTGAGCGTTCAGCGCCTTGATTGTATCGTAGGCTGGCTCATCGGTGGTAGCGTCCATGATCTGTACGTCGAAGGGGGTACCTTCACGGGCCAGGCTATCAATGCTTTCGTAAGCGGTGCTGGTGGTGCTCAACGCCGTTACCATGGAAGCCGCTACCTCTGTCAGACCGGCATCAGCCAGGTAATCATCAAGACCATAACCACTTACCGCATTGGTCGTCACATCGTCAGTGCCGTCCAATGTGCTGTCGTAACCGGCGTATTCACCGTAATAGCTGTTGGAGACGCCTTCGGCATTCAGCCAGATATCGCGGTGCGTGTTATCCGAGAAGCAAGAATGCTCGTCTTCCTGGGAGTTGGAAGAAAACGCAATCTGCATCCGCTCACCCGCCAGCTCGCCTTCAGACAATGTACCCATACCGGTGAGGATTTCGGCCAGCTTCTGTTTGGCGTCATCTTCGCTGCTGATGGTGGTGAACTCAGTGCGGTATGAAGCGCCGTCAGCCCAGCTATCACGAACGGTTTCCAAATCGTCGATCAGCTTCTCAACCGCCACTTCCATAAATTTGTGACGACGCTCAGACAAGTTGCTGCTGTCGTAAGTGTCGGTCTCAGAATAGCCTTCAGCCAGGTCACTCAGAGGACGGTCACCGCCTTCAGCGTAGTTATACGCTTCGTTGGTTTTAACCGCCTCTTCACGGTCAGTCCCATCCGTGGTTTCACCATCATTGTTCAGGTCCTGTCCCCACAGCAGGAATTCAATTGCGTGGTATCCGGCAATCACATCATGCTCGTCATCGGCGGTGGCAGTATTGGCCAACAGGTCGGCAGTGATATCAATCGTTACATCACCAATGATGTTATTCGACTGATCTTCCGCATCGGCTGCCGTCAAGGCACCACCACCATTAATGCCAGCCGAGTTGGCGGTTACGCCCACCTGATCGGTACCAAAGTCAGTATCGTTGGTCTGCACATAGTCGATCAGGGCTTCACCTAATGGCCAGGCATTGATATCACCTTCCGGGCCGTCTTCCGAGCTGTAGTCGGTAGAGTCAATCGGGCTCAGGCGGAAGCGATAAACTTCAGTCTGGCCATAAGGTTCACGCGCAACCAGCCAGGCGGTTTTAGCGGCAACAAAGTTCTCTTCGGTCGGATCTTCGCGGAAGGTTTGCAAGGCGGTTTGTAATGCTTTGGCCGTGGTCACGGCATCTGAATAAGCGGCGTAGGCAATATCAGCGTTGGTTTCCAACACCTTGCTGACGTTATCAACATTGATAACGGAATCAGACGAAGAGCTGTCTGAGCTACTGCCACAAGCAGTTAACAGGGAAGTTACGGCGATAGCCGCAGCAAGCGAGGTCAGTTTCATCATTTAACACTCCGATCTGGCAATAAAGGAATTTGGCGGACTATTTGTCTTTCGGATAACATCTCATTTACATTAAAACGAAATAGTTCCGATTCGATTTGATTGAGATCATATTACTAATGCAAATGATTTACAAATAGACTTGGGATTGCATTATCGTTAGCAGGATTATTGACGCATGCTAAACTGGCCACCTTGGTAGCAGCCTTCCTGATCACCACAACAAGCTGGGGATCACAACAGACAAGAGCAACCAGCCACCATGCGATTTATCAGCCATTACCCCAAGGGAATGGGCAATACCGGAGTCACCGTGAAAAAGTATTCAATTTTATTGTTGGCGCTGCTACTGAGCAGTTGTGGCAGTTCGTCTGATTCGTCAAGCCTTGCCTTCGAAAGCAAGGCAGCCCTCGGCGAAAGCCTGTTCAACGATACCAATCTCTCATTCAACCGCACCCAGTCCTGTGCCAGCTGTCACGATGCCGACAAGGCCTTTACCGACAGCCGCGAAGATGACAACGGGCTGACTGCTGCCGTATCACTTGGTGATGACGATGTATCCCTGGGAGATCGTAATGCACCAACGGTGCTGTACGCCTCACTGTCACCGGAGTTTCAGGAAGGTACGCGCAGTCGCTTCAACAGCAGCCAGTCCGATTACAGTGGCTGGCTGGGCGGCCAGTTTCATGATGGCCGCTCTTCCACCCTTGCCGATCAGGCCGGTGGCCCGCCATTAAACCCGATTGAAATGGGCATGGCAGATCGCGCCAGCGTAGTCGAACGCCTGTTAGAAGATGAAGATTATATTGCAGCCTTCGAATCCTTGTATGGTACCGATGTGTTTGACGATACCGATACCGCTTACGAAGCC
Source organism: Oceanobacter sp. 4_MG-2023 (assembly GCF_030689165.1). Taxonomy (NCBI): domain Bacteria; kingdom Pseudomonadati; phylum Pseudomonadota; class Gammaproteobacteria; order Oceanospirillales; family Oceanospirillaceae; genus Oceanobacter; species Oceanobacter sp. 4_MG-2023. The sequence continues at coordinate 21,013 of NZ_JAUYVV010000031.1, forward strand.
ATGACCGACGCCATTGCCACCTTTGAGGCAACGGATGTTTTTGCCCCCTTCGATTCCAAATACGATCGTTCACAACTGAGTTCAAATGATGAGGACTACTACGATTACGGCGTATTATCCAAAGTCGCCTCGGGCAAGGTGCTGTTTTTCTCCCAGCAATTCACCAACTGCGCCACGTGTCACCAACTCAAGTCCCAGGGCTACAGCGGCGAGACCTTTACCGGCTATGAGTACCACAATATTGGTGTCCCGGTGAATACCGCAGTACGGCTGGCCAATGGCTCGGACGATGACTTTATTGATACCGGTTTGCAATTAAACAACAGCGCCGTCACCGCCGATACCGAAGCCGGTAAATTCAAGGTACCAACGCTGCGTAACGTCGCCATCACTGCACCTTATATGCATAACGGCGTGTTTAATGAGTTGGCCACGGTCGTCAAGTTTTACGATCACTGGCTCACGGGCAGCCGCTACACAATCAACCCTGAAACCGGTGTGGAATGGGCGGAGCCGGAAATCAGCGAGACCATCAGCCTGACCGAACTGCAGGATGGCAGCCTGTTCGATGACGATGACGTCGAAGCACTGGTCTGTTTTATGATGACGCTCACCGATGCCCGCTATGAAAGCCTGATTTCTGATGCCGAGTGGGAAAACTGTGAAACGGAATAATATTCTCTGGAGCCTGACATTATGGTGTCTGGCCAGCATGGCCAGCGCCGACAACTACCTCAGTCAGGAAGCGTTCCTGTCACAGGCGTTTGGCGAGCAGCCAGCAGCGGCCAAAACCCTGTGGCTCAAACCGGAACATAAAGAAGCCGCCACCGCCTTGCTCGGCCATTCTTACGTTGGTTTGCGGGTACGATACTGGCAAGCCGACACCACCAGCGCCTGGATTCTGCAAGAGATTGGCAAAGAGAAGCCAATCACCATCGGCGTGGTGATTACCGATAACCAGATACAATCGGTTGCGGTACTGGCGTTTCTCGAATCCCGTGGCTGGGAAGTACGATACCCGTTTTTTACTGACCAGTTTACCGGGGCGAGGCTGGACAAGTCCCGACAACTCAGCCAGCATATCGACGGCATTACCGGTGCAACCTTGTCGGTGCGGGCCGTAACCAATGTCGCCCGTCTGGCACTGTATCTTGCAGAGCAAACCGGGGTCAGCCACAATCAGGCCGCCACCCAACCCTGACTCCTGATACAGGCTCTGTTTTGAAACTTGTTCCTTTTCTGATTCATTGGCATCGCCGCGGCGGCCTGATCATCCTGCCGGTTCTATTGATGCTGGCCATTACCGGCATCCTGATCAATCACAGCCAGTCACTGGGATGGGCCAAAACACCGGTCTATTCCTCCTGGATCGCCTGGCTGTATGGCATTCAGGACACCACTGTCGAGCAAGGGTTTGCCGCTGGGGATCACTGGGTCAGTCAGGTTGGCGACACCCTGTATCTGGATCACGATGCCATCGGCCATTGCGATCAGCCCTTGTTGGGTGCCTTGCGTTGGCAAGAAACCATTGCCCTGCTGTGTAATAACCGCATTGCCCTGTATTTGCCTGATGGCCAACTGGTTGAAGAACTGGGCAGTCTGCCACTGCAAGCCAGCACACTGGGCATGCTGCCGGATCAAGATGCCCTGCTGCTGTCCAGCCCACCCTATTATCTCGATAACAACAGCTGGAGCTGGCAACCACTACCGCCCGAATCCGTCCCGACAGCGGACTCGCCTTGGGCCACTCTCACTCCCTTGCCTGCTGAACTGGTCGAGTCTCTGAACAGGGACAAGCCCTTGCCGGGGATTTCCCGCGAACGTTTGCTGCTGGATTTACACAGCGGCCGTCTGTTTGGCGAGGTGGGCGTCTGGGTGGTGGATGCCGTCAGCCTTGTGCTGATATTTCTGGCCTTGAGCGGTACCCTCACCTGGCTGAAACGCGCCTGGCTAAAACGCGGCGGACGTCATGGTCGTCATGGTTGTAGTCGACAGAAGCCGCGGCGCCACAAGCCCGGAATGTAACCTTTAGACATCACCGCAAAACGCCACCTTGCTAACAATACCGATACCCGATCGTCAACGGAGATACTGGCCATGTTGCTTGAACTGCTCACTCCCGCCGACCTGTCGCTGACAGCGGCCATTATCCTGATCGCAGTGGCCGGGTTTACGTCACTGATGACGGCTGCCGTCGGTATTGGTGGTGGCCTGCTGCTATTGGCAGTCATGGCGTCACTGGTACCCGTCAACGCCCTGATTCCGGTACATGGTCTGGTGCAGCTGGGTTCCAATGGTAATCGCATGGTGATGACCTGGCGTCATATCGACTGGGCCATGCTGAGGTATTTCAGTATCGGGGCATTGCTGGGGGCCGGGCTGGCCAGTGTGGTCGTGGTGCAATTGCCGCTGTACCTGATTCAGTTTGCGGTGGCGGGTTTTATTCTGTTTCTGGTGTGGGGCAACAAGCCAGGCAAACGTCAGCTCAGCTCAACAGGACGGGTATTTGCCGGCGCCTTGACAACCTTCCTCACCATGTTTGTTGGTGCCACCGGGCCACTGGTAGCCGGTTTTGTGCATCGCAACAACTACAGCAAATTACAGCTCACCAGTACCTTTGCGACCTGTATGACGCTGCAACATTCGTTCAAGGCTGTGGTATTCGGCACCATTGGTTTTGCTTTCTGGGAGTGGCTGCCACTGGTGCTGCTGATGGTTCTCAGTGGCACCATGGGCACCTGGCTGGGGCTAAAACTGTTAAACCGTATTCCAGGCCGCTGGTTTAAACAGACCTTCCGGATTGTGGTTACTCTGCTCGCCCTGCGCCTGCTCTGGCAGGGCTGGCAGAGTATGTGAGTCACGGTTTGATCTCGCCCAGTTGCTGATGCATTTCACGCAACAGGACTTCGGTCTGATCCCATCCCAGACAAGGATCGGTAATGGACTGGCCGTACACCAGATTGGCCGACATTTTCTGGTTGCCTTCGTTGATGAAGCTTTCCAGCATCACCCCCAGAATCCGCTCATTACCTGCCAGCCGCTGCGCCACCACATCCAGCGCAATGGCGGTTTGGCGACGATGCTGCTTGCAGGCATTGGCATGGCTGCAATCCACCAGTACACCAACATGACAGCCAGCCGCCTGTAACTGCTGTTGTGCCGATGCAATGCTGTCGGCATCGTAGTTCGTCAGGCCATTGCCGCCACGCAGGACAATATGGGTATCCGGATTGCCCGGAGTGGTCAGCATGGCCATTTGACCATGGCAATCCACCCCCAGCGTGTGGTGGCTATGACGGGCGGCCACCATGGCATTGATCGCTGTCATCATGGAGCCGTCGGTGCCATTTTTCAATCCGGTGGGCATACCCAGATGGCTGACCATTTCACGATGGATCTGTGACTCCGCGGTGCGGGCACCAATGGCCGTCCAGCTGATCAGGTCGTCCAGGTACATCATTACCAGCGGGTTCAATGCTTCGGTTGCCAGTGGCAAACCCATTTCGGCCAGTGCCAGCATCACTTTGCGGGAGCGCTCCAGTCCGGCTTGCATATCGCCTTCGCCATTACAATCCGGGTCGTAAGCCAGTCCTTTCCAGCCCACATGCGTCCGTGGTTTCTCGACGTAGGCGCGCATCACAATCAGCAGACGGTCGCCCAGTTCTTTATTCAGGGCGACCAGCCGCTGGCCGTAATCCAGCGCGGCGGTTTCATCATGAATGGAGCAAGGCCCGGTAATCACCAGCAGGCGTGAATCATCACCGTTCAGGATGTTGCGAATCTGCTGGCGTTGCTGCTCAATCTGGATACGCAGGCCATCACTCAATGCCATACGGGCCTTGAGCATGGCGGGGGTGGTAATCGGTCGGACTGCCGGGTCATTGCTACTGGCAGAACGGGAAGTCAAAGTAGATGTTGTCATGTTGCTATTCCTCAAATTTTTTACTGGATATGGTGTCTTTGCTGTGGTCCGGTGATGGGCCAGCGCCAATATCGCGCCCGCACATCACCGCAGCTAAATCGCCACAACCAGAAGCCGCACAGACTGGTGCAAGCTTGAGAAATTTTGAGTTTTGCCAATACTTGCATAGCAACCTCGAACTGAATCCTGTGAAAAACAATCATAAAAAAACCCCGATCAGCCTGCTGCCAATCGGGGTTTCCGGTGGCAGCTGGCTTGAAGCCAAACTGCCGGGTGTTCTGTTAACACTACGGGCAGCCTGGCTCCTGACTAAAATAGTCATAACCAAACCACCAATACGCCACGCTGACATCACTCAGGCACAGGCTCGCCGCTGCGACCGGGGTCGTAGAGCTGTTCAAGCGTTGCTGTAACCGTGCTGGGTTCATTGTTGTACCGGGGCATTTGTTCAGGTGATGTGTTTATCCTAATCCCGAATGTCTGAATTGCAACCATAAATATCAATATTCTGTGCTGTATATGGTATTCACAGGGTGAATACTGGCTGAAAGCCCGGCATAGCTTTCAAGACAGCACATCCAGACAGTTCGTCAAAAAAGACCGCCCCTGCCCATAATAAATCATCGTCCCAGGAGAGCGATGACCGGGAGCAGACACGGCCAGAACATCGTCACCACCGCCAACCACACTTGCCGATGGAGCCGAAGTTGATACGGCTCAGGTATTCACCAGCAGCTGCACACCGACCCCGGTATTGGAAATCGGTGACACATAGCTGCGTAACACTTCTTTCACTTCGCCGGTCATGGTGCCACGCATGGCCATCCACATTGCCAGTTCGACCATTTGCGCACCGCCTTTTTCAATCAGGTCGGCGTTGCTGTACTGGCATAGGGCTTCCGGGTCGTTAACCAGTTTATCCATGCAGTCGTTGTCAAAATCACCATTGAGTATCCCGGCACGTTGACCATCAAGCTGATGCGACAAGCCGCCGGTACCCAGTACTACAACCTTCTGGTCGCTGTCCCAGGAGCGGATGGCATCACCAATAGCCTGGCCAAAGGCATAGCTGCGGGATGGTTTGGGCATCGGATGACGTTCGCAGTTGATGCTGACCGGAATCACCTTGATACCCTGATAGGTAAAGTTCGGCCACAGCAACGTCAGCGGAACGGTAGCGCCGTGATCGACCTTGATGTCCTGACACACGGTCGGGTCAAAATCATTGTCGATCAAATGATTGACAATATGCCAGCTCAGCTCGGTTTCACCCGTCACTGGCGGGATCGGGTTAATCCCCCAGCCTTCATCCGCATTGTGGTATTCCGGCGCGCAACCAATGGCGAACGTCGGTTTTTTGTCGAGGAACATTTCCAGGCCGTGATCGTTATAGAACAACACGGCGATATCCGGTTTTTCCTGCTGCAACCACTCTCGAATGGGAGGGTAAATGGCAAACAGATCCCGATAATAAGGGGTGTCTTCCAGATGTTTATCCATCGCCACCCCAATGGCAGGGATATGTGAGGTGGTAATACCACCGATCAGCTTAGCCATGGTGCTTACCTCGCCCCTGGCTCTCCAGGTATGCTTTGAATTCTTCGGTGGTACGGCCAGTTTGCATACCGCCAATGATCTGCATGTTCCAGCCAAAGATAATGGCAAATTTAGCCATATAGTAGATGCTGCCGCCCAACTCCAGCATACGGATGATGTCCTGGTCTCGCACCGCCTGCCGCTGTTCGTCGGAGATACCAAAACGCTCCATATAGGCTTCCGGGTCGTCACGGAACGCCTGACGGTTGTCTTCGCTGTTAAACGAATAACACATCTTGTTGAACCTGAAGCCTTTGGTGGCCATGGGGCCATCAAAGTGGATGGTGCCCTCGACGGCTCGTAATTGATTGTCTGACATGACTGTATTCTCACTGATTAGGTCGGACGCAGAACGCCAGGGCTGATTACCAATACAAACGCATCGGGTTATCCACCAGCAGTTTCTGCTGCTGCTCGGCAGTCGGGGCAATCATCGGGATAACATCCACCAGCTTGCCGTCATCCGGGGTATGGGATTTCATATTCGGATGTGGCCAGTCGGTTCCCCACAACACCCGGTCAGGAAACAGCTCGACCAGCTTTTTGCCAAATGGGACAACGTCGCGATAATCCGGCGCCGTCAGGGTCAGGCGTTCCGGGCAAGTAACTTTGACCCAGATTTTGTCATTGTTGTTCATCATATCGATAAAGCGCTGGAAGTCCGGGTGATCCACTCCCTTGGCAACATCCGGGCGGCCCATATGATCCACCACAATGGTGGTATCCAGCTCGTTCAGAAATGGAATCAGCTCTTCCAGGTCCGGGGCTTCGAAGTACACCACGATATGCCAGCCCAGCGGCTTGATCTTTTCAGCCACCGACAGGAACACTGCTTTTGGCGTGGTATCGACCAGGCGTTTGACGAAGTTGAAACGCACGGCGCGAACACCGGCCTTGTCCATCGCTTCCAGCTCTTCCACCGTAATCGCAGGATCAACCACAGCCACCCCACGGGCCAGCTCACCGGCACTGTCCAGAGCATCCATCAGAGCCGCATTATCAGTGCCATGGCAGGATGCCTGAACAATCACATTACGTTCAAAGCCCAGGTAGTCGCGCAGCGCAAACAGCTGCTCTTTCGAAGCATCACACGGAGTGTATTTACGTTTCGGGTGGTACGGAAACTGTGCCGCCGGGCCAAAAACATGGCAGTGCGCATCAACCGCGCCAGCCGGTGTCTTGAACTCTGGTTTGCTCGGGTTGGCATGAAATGGCAGGTAATCTGGATCCATCATAATTAGGTCGCCCTTGTTTTTATCGGGTCATTATTGGCACTTTTATTGGCTGGCACACACCAGCAGAAACGGACAGATACGGATCGTTCAGCACTGTCCCTTCCCATAAAAGCAGCCGGTTTATTCGTTGGGATGCGCAAACACATCGCCATCAAACAGTTTGCGGGCCGTACGCAGCAAGGCCGCCGAAGCAACGTTACCGCCGTCGTCCATATTCAGAATCACGGTCATTTCACCGATCGGATGCTCGACCGCCAGGGTTTTCTGCTGACCCTCCGGCACACAGGCAACAGCAGCGGCCGGCGAGCCGGGTAACACCGCCGCTGTCGCCACACTGACCGCGCCCAACACCCCAATCGAGGCATGACAGCGATGAGGAATAAAAGTCCGGGTCGACAAGGCTCCGCCGTTGCTGGCAGCACTGACCATGGTCATCTTGGGCACGGATTTGTCTTTCACATCCCCCAGATTCATCAATGGCCCGGCCTGTAAACGAATGGACTCCAACCGCGCTCGCAAGTCATCGTTGGCTTCCAGTTCTTCACGGCTTTCGGTACCGGAAATACCCATGTCTGCAGCCTGCATAACCACCACGGGCATGCCGTTATCAATCAACGTAACCTCAACGCCATCAATCACATCCACACAGTGACCGGTGGGCAACAAGGCACCACAACTGGAACCGGCGGTATCGGCAAAGGTAACGGGAATGGCTGCGGCACAACCGGGCACGCCATCAATACGGGCGTTGCCAACATAACTGACCTTGCCTTCAGGCGTCGGAACCCGAGCCGTGGCAATTTGTCCGGTGTTGGCCATAAAAATACGCACATCGGTGTTTTCACCGGTGGTTTCAACCAGGCCCCGTTCAATCGCAAACGGGCCAACTCCTGCAAGGATGTTGCCGCAGTTTTGCGCATCCGTAACGATGGCCTGATCCACAAACACTTGCAGAAACAGGTAATCCACATCGGCATCTTCACGCTCGGAACGCTGCACCACGGCCACTTTGGCAGTTAAGGGATCGGCTGCGCCCAAGCCATCAATCTGACGCGGGTCTGGAGATCCCATGACCCGTAACAGAAACGCATCTCTAACGGCCGTATCAGCCGGAAGGTCTTGCGCCAGGAAGTAGCCCCCTTTTGAGGTGCCACCTCGCATCCACATACAGCGCACCCCGTCAATCGGATCGAAGGTGCGGGCCTCAGACATATTTAAGGCCTTTGTCTTGCAGGCGGCCACGCATGTCATAAATATCCAGCCCCAGCTCGCCGTTGGCCATTCGCACACGCTTGGATTCTTCCAGCGCCATACGGGCACGGGCTTTTTCCAGCACCGCGGCGGCTTGTTCACGGCGCACAACAACAACGCCGTCGTCATCCGCCACCACCACGTCACCGGGATAAACCAGTTCATCTGCACACACCAGTGGCACGTTGACCGAGCCAACGGTTTCCTTGATGGTGCCTTCCGCAAAGACCGCTTTTGACCACACCGGGAATTCCATCTGGCGCAGATCACGGGTATCCCGAACGCCACCATCAATAATCAGTCCGACCACCCCGCGTGACTGGGCGGAGGTCGCCAGCAAGTCACCAAAGAAGCCATGAATCGACGGTGAAGTCGGCGCAAAAACCATGATGTCGCCGGGCTGACACTGCTCAATGGCAACGTGCATCATCCAGTTATCACCAGCGGCACCAGAGATGGTAATGGCGGAGCCGGCGACACTTTTATCCTGTTGAATCGGGCGCAGGTAATGCGCCAGCAAACCAACACGGCCCTGGGCTTCATGAACCGTGGCCACACCACATTCCGCCAGACCATCAATCACGGCCTGGTCGGCCCGTTCAATATGTTGTACTACGACTGTTTCTTTCATGCTGTTGCTTCCTTTGGTCTATCACACCGGCACACCGGCCAGTTGATTACGGCAGTACCAGGCGACTGAAAACGCGACGAGTGTTGTGCTCGAAGATGTCGGCTTTCTGGGCCGCAGACAGCGCCGTGTTCCCATCGATATAACGTTTGGTATCGTCGAAGAAGTGGCCGGTATCCGGGTCGATGCCGCGTACCGCACCAATCATTTCCGAGGCAAAGAGGATGTTTTTGGTCGGAATAACATCGAGCAATAAATCAATGCCGCGCTGGTGATACACACAGGTGTCGAAATACACGTTGTTCAGTACCCGTTCTTCCAGCTCAAATCCCTTATCAAGGGCCATCCCACGGAAACGCCCCCAGTGATAAGGCACCGCACCGCCGCCATGAGGAATAATGATTTTCAGCTCAGGGAAATCCTTGAACACATCCGACATCATCAATTGCTGAAAGCCGGTGGTATCGGCGCCCAGATAATGGGAACCCGTGGTATGGAAACAGTCGTTACAGGATGCCGATACGTGCACCATGGCGGGAATATCGTACTCAACCATTTTTTCGTAAATCGGATAAAACGCCCGATCCGCCAGCGATGATCCATTCCAGAAACCACCACTGGGGTCCGGGTTCAGGTTAATACCGATAAAGCCCATTTCCTCGACGGTACGAACAATCTCAGGCACCGACTTGGCCGGGTCGACCCCCGGTGATTGCGGTAACTGGGCTACCGGGACAAAATTCTCCGGGAACAGGTCACACACCCGGCGAATAATATCGTTCTGATGCTCGGTCCAGTACTGGCTGGTGTATTCGTTACCAACGTGATGCCCCATCCAGCTGGCGCGAGGAGAGAAAATGGTCAGGTCAGTGCCGCGCTGTTGCTGCAGCTTCAACTGATTATTAACGATCGATTCGCGAATCTCATCATCCGTGATATTGATCGTGCCTTTTTCACCCTTGAACAGAGGGTCCGCCGCAACCGCTGCTTTTTGCTGATCGCGGTATTCGCCGACGCCGGGCGGCGTCGTGGTGTAATGCCCATGGCAATCGATGATCATTATTCTTCTCTCACTCGTTGATGGAGTGGCCCGCAGGGCCTGTACCAGCGGCACAGGCAAACAGCGCACCGCACGTCCGTGAATGCCAAAGGCACCCAACGACCTGGATAATGCCCCCATGGTAGGAACTGAGCAGCCGGGCTGGCTATTTCAATTTCACTGTTACAATATTGGATTTTGATATAGACCTGTTTATTCGAAGCTCTGGAGCAAGCGATGGATTTTGTTATACCCAACCTGCGGCACCTGCGCGTTTTTCTGGAAGTAGCCGAACAAAAGAGCATCAGCAAGGCGGCTCCGAGAGTCTTTCTGTCGCAGCCAGCCATCACCCAAGCACTGGCGCGACTGGAAACCATGCTGCAAACCGGATTATTTGATCGCCGGGCCGAAGGCATGTACCCCACCGCCTCCGGTGAGGTCTGGTATAACCGGGTCGAACGCTGTATTGCCTGCTTGCTGCAAGGCACCCGCGAAGCATTACGCTCTGGCAGCCGTACCCAATCGGCGCAACAGATGGTGTCGTTACTGACCACTACCCAGCTCAAGGCATTGGTAGCCGTCACCGAAGCAGAAAACTTCAGCATTGCCAGCCGGGCGGTGGGCGTCTCACAATCATCGTTACATCGGGCTGCCCGCGAGCTGGAGCATTTGCTGCAAGTGCCCTTGTTTGAAAAGACCAGTACCGGCATCAGCGCCACCAAGGCAGCCCAGGCTCTGGCCCGTGCCACCAAGCTGGCATTTTCGGAGCTGTACCAGGGCTACTCCGAAGTCAGTGCGCTACAGTTTCGGGAAGTGGGTAAAATCGTACTCGGCAGCATGCCACTGGCGCGAACCTCGATTCTGCCTGAAGCCATTATTCGGTTTAGCGAAAGGCACCCGGATATTGATATTCAGGTGGTGGACGCCCCCTATGATGACCTGCTGCATCACTTGCGCCATGGCGACCTCGATTTTCTGATTGGTGCCCTGCGTTTTCCGCCACCGGTCGATGACGTAATCCAGGAAGAACTGCTTTCTCCGCCGTTGGCGATTATCTGTCGCCCAGAGCATCCCTTGCTGATCGCCGCCACCAATGCGGCATCCTCTCCGACACTGACAGACCTGACGCACTACCCCTGGATTGTGCCCCGCAATGGCACTCCGACACGCAAAGCCTTTGAAACCCTGTTTGCCCAATGTGATATTCAACCACCGCAACGACTGGTCGAATCCAGCTCACAGATTCTGACTCGTGAACTACTGCGTGGCAGCGACCGCCTGACGCTGATCTCCACTCACCAGATCGAACAGGAATTAAATAGCGGGTTGTTATCGGTGTTACCCGTCAGCCTTGAAGATACTCGCCGGGCCATTGGTATTACCTTGCGACAAAACTGGCAGCCAACTCCCAGCCAGATGCAGTTTCTCGATATTCTGCGCGAACAGGCAGCGGCCTGCCGGGACCAGTAATACCGCACCGGCGCCAGCAACCAAGGGAGTGTTCATTTTTCTGTGTCACTCCCCTAACCTGTACAAAACAGCAAGCGACAGGGAACGAGCCTGTGGAAAAACCAGCTTTCAGACCGAAGCCAGTAGACATCAGGAATAAAATCAACAGCCTGCTAGAGCACCCTCAATCTCATCTATTCGTTTATTCGTTTATTCGTTAGTAGTTTCATACTCGGAAATATAACGCTTTGCACATGGGCAACAATAAAAGTGGCCGGCTCTTTGGCCACTTTTATTGTTTTCCTATGCTGCTGATTGTTATATTTTTGTTACTTCGATGAACCATTTTGGTTCCATTGTTTGGAAGTCAGTTCTTATATTTTCAGTTAAATACGCCGCTGAGTCTAAGACTTTTGATTCTTCTAAGCTTCGTTCAAATACGACCCAGTGCCAAAATGGACGACCATTTTCTTCATGGTACTTAATTGCCAACAGAGCCAAGTTAGGTAGTTCTCCCCAGCTCTCAAATGGCGTTTCAACACTCGCTGTCTTAACACCGTATTCATTAAGCAAGCTACGGACGTACTCCGTATCAGAATATAGCTTGTCATCATCAGCATATATACCAATTGAGTTAGCCTTCGCTTTAACCTCTGTGTATGGCAAGCCAACAATATTTGCTACCGAAGCGATGCCACAACCTGTTTTCTCTTCCTGAATGATAACGCCCATATTCACCTTGAAAAAATATAATAGTTTATTAGTGCGCATGCGCGGTTTCTGGGCAAGCCGGTTTCTGGGAAATCACCGTAACTACTTGAATAATAGGAAGTAAAATCCATTT
>NZ_JAUYVV010000032.1:0-29626 GCF_030689165.1 Oceanobacter sp. 4_MG-2023
CCATAAACCCTGTCAGGGGCCACAACACAACCGGTAACATCATGCGGCCACACAACACTGACAGGCCAAGTAAACGATATAACGGTGTATTAACAACCATGTTGATATCCGCTGGCATCATGCCTTGCCGTCAGAACAGAAGCATTCAAGGTATCCAATCTGTGACATCAACAGCGGTGGACTGTACTCTCATCAGTCTGTAGACGTTACTGAATAGCGAATAATCCACATTGCCAGATTCCGTACCACCAGCGTTGCAGGCTTGCTTGCCACCGTAACAAGACCTGACGACACAATGCATCAAACCCACCATGATGATGATGTAAATACGCCTGACATTCTGCTGCCAGGTACCGTACTGACCATACCGACGCAGAGGCACACTTTTGTAATGGCCATCAAACACGCCCTGGGCCAGCTGGGGGATTATGAAATCAGACAACTCAAGGTATTCAAGGCCGTTGCCGACTGCGGCGGCTTCAGTGCTGCCGAAACCCTACTGAATATCAGCCGCCCAACCATCAGCATTCATATTGCCAATCTGGAATCACGACTGAATCTGATCTTGTGTCGCCGGGGGCGAGGGGGATTCGCCCTGACCAAAGAAGGCGAAGTGATCTACCAGCAAACACAACAACTACTCGATGCGCTGGAAGGCTTCCGCAACACCATCAACAACCTCAGTTCGACGCCATCAGGCAAGTTACGTGTGGCACTGAGTGATTCTTTTGCCAACGACCCTCGCTGCCAGTTCACCGCCATCATCAACCACTACGCCCACCAGGCACCCGCGGTCGAAGTAACAGTGGACGTCTCACATATGATCGAGATGGAACGCAAGGTACTCAACGATGAACTGGATCTGGCCTTTATTCCCTATCACCGGCAACTGGAAGGGCTGGATTATATCCACCTGTTCAGCGACCGCTGCTACCTCTACTGCGGCGCCAGCCACCCGCTGTTTCATCAGGATGACAGCCATATCAGTAACACACAGATCAACGCCATTCCGCTGGTTCATGCCGGACTGCAACCCCATGAAGAGGTGTATCAACAAATCGCTGCCATGAACCTTGCCGCGGTTTCCTATCATTACGAAACCCGCGTCGCCCTGATACGGTCCGGTATCTATGCGTCGTTTCTACCCGAAAATATTGCCGCCCCCTACGTACAGGACCGGCAACTACGCGCCATATGCCCACAGACCCGGCATTATTCCCTCGGCGCAGCCGTGATCAGCAAACGCACCAGCCAGCCGAACCGCGCACGCACTCTGTTTATCCAGACAGTGCAATCCTTGCATCAACAGGGTAAACCGGATGCGCCCTACTGAGTTTGAAATTCACAGTCTGGGTGATGCGCAGAACCAGTTATGACTCATCGACGCAAGGTTTCAGAAGGCAATTCACCAATATGCTGGCGATAATGCTGTGCAAAACGCCCAAGGTTAGAAAAACCATAATGAATCACCACCTCCGTCACATTCCTTGCCGTTCGAGGCCGGTTACTTAACTCCCGAAACACACCTTCGATTTTAAGTAAGCGAATCAACTCTCCGGGGGTACAATCCAAGGAAGACCGTAGGCGGTTATACAAAGTCTTAACACTGACCTTGCAGGCCACTGCCAGAGCAGGAATATCTGCATCTTCATGCAGCCTGGTCAGCACTTCACGACGTAACTGAGCCACCACAGTATCACTCAACGGCAGCGTCGTAATCATCTCGCAGCCCAGCCCATGATACAGCTGCAGTATCAATCCATGACAAACTTGTAGCTGATGAAAACGGATGTGTTCACGGAAGAAGTCTATTGGCCGCAACGGCTGCGTCATAACTTGTATCCATTGCTCCAGTTCTGGAGCTTGACTGACCGACAACTCCCGCCGCAATTCATTGTTCAACCAACTTCCCGCAATTGCCGTCCCGCGAAGCTCAGCCAACGGTACGACCAAAATACTGAAACTACCTTCATCATCAGCTAGCAGTGCGTTATAGCTACCTGAATGTAGCAGCAGCACCTCACCAGCATGCAATCGATAGAGAGTATTGCCGCACCGTAATTTATGACACCCTTTGTGACTGATAACTATCTGAATCATCTCTGCCGGAACTTCCCAATCACAAGACAATTCCACAGCCTGAAACGTCATCAGAACATGGCCCCAAAAATACTCAACGACCACCATATCCCTGGACGGCGGCTGACTATTATTAGAAGGAACAGCATCCCCTCTCAGCACCGCAACAGCAGTCTGAAGATAAACATCATTCTGGTATGAATGCCGTCTTTCATTTCTCAAAATACCGGGGATCGGCTGGCCCTGTTGTGAATCTGTCAAAACGTATGCCATTGTAATCCAACCCTTTTAGAGAGGAACGATCAGTACTGGCCGAACACTGTGCTCCATCACCTTGGCAGCAGTTGAACCCAACAGTTTTTTGCCGAGTCCATGACGAGTCCCTATGACGATCACACTGGCCTTAATTTCATCCGCTACACGAAGAATTTCTTGCCACGCACGCCCCTCTTCGACACGAGCAACCAACTGGTCCACTTGCAGCTGCTCGTCTATCTCCAGTTCCGCAGCGCAAAAATCCTCCACCCGCGCCAGAATCTGCTCCCGCACCGCAACAAGGCTGTCATCATGCAGGTCCTGCAACAACGGATCTTGAGCCATGAGCTGCTGCGCCAGACGGTCAGCCTGACGGCTCGGCGATTCGATCACATGCAGGTAGGTAATGTGCGATTGGTAATGGCCACACAAGCTGACTGCCGCGCGAAATGCCGGGCGCGACCCCCCCTGCAAATCAGATGCGTACAAAATACGTTTAACACCAGAGAGCATAAGACACCTCCTGTTGGATGATCAGGGTAAACGACATCAGCGATACAGCCATTCCGGCAACAGCATGGCGATCGCTGGAATAAAGACAATCAGTGCCAGACGCACAATGTCGGCACACCAGAAGGGTGTCACCCCTTTGAAAATGGTCGCCGGATTCACATTACGCAGCACCGCACTGAGCACAAACACATTCATCCCTACAGGAGGCGTGATCAGACTGATTTCGGTGACCACTACCACCACAATACCGAACCACACCAGATCAAAACCCATGCTTTGCACCAGCGGGAAAAAAATCGGCACAGTCAGCAACATCATTGACAAGCTTTCAAACACCATTCCAAGCACAATATAAATACCCAGAATCACCAGAATCACTCCCATCGGACTCATATCCAACGCCGAGACAAAGGTCAGCAAATCGGCGGGCAAACCGGCACGGTTGATAAAATCGGAAAAAATCAAAGCCCCGATCAGCACCATAAACAACATGGCGCTGGTACGTCCGGTATCCGTGAGAGCCAAAAACAGTGAGCCGAACGACAGACTGCGACGCATCAAGGCAATAATAAAAGCACCGCCAGCACCAATCCCTGCCGCTTCAGTCGGCGTAAACACGCCGAGGTAAATGCCTCCCATCACCAGCGTAAACAGAATCACCACACCCCAGACCCCTTTCATCGCCTCCAGCCGCTGTTTCCAATCCAGTTTGTCACCGCAAGGACCCGCTTCCGGAGTACGCCACACCACAAACTTGACTGCCCCGAGGTACAACAGAATACCCAACATACCAGGCAGAAAACCGGCGGCGAACAGCTCACGGATACTGGTTTCAGTCAGCAAGCCATAAATCACCAAAATCACACTAGGCGGTATCAGAATCCCCAACGTGCCACCGGCAGCGATTGAAGCCGTTGCCAGAGAATCGGCATAGCCGTACTTGCGCATCGGGGGCATGGCCACTTTGGCCATAGTCGCCGAGGTTGCCAGAGATGAACCGCAAATCGCCGAGAAACCACCGCAAGCCACCACGGTGGCCATCGACAAGCCACCACGGTGATGACCTAGAAAAGCATTGGAAGCGCGATATAACGCTTGCGACAGACCGGAGCTGGTTACCAGATTGCCCATCAGAATAAATAACGGTATGACCGACAGACTGTATTCCTGCGCTGTATCAATAACCCGGTTGGATGCCATCGCCAAAGCACTGGTCCAGCGAAACTCCAGCAGGTTATCAAACCCAAGTCCTTGTAAATAAGCGAAACCGAAAAAGCCGACCACCCCCATGGCAAAGGCGATAGGAATACGTACAATAATAATCAACAGCAATAATATAAAAAAGCCAACCAGCGCGACAATCATATGGGAGTTCCAATATAGAAAGTGGTAAAAATAATTTCAGTTCATCGCTCGTCATTAAATATTCGATATATTCCATAGCTGACCATGGCAATGGCACAGATATAGCTCATCACTGAGATATACTGAACAATATAACCAACCGGCATTTGCAAATACTCGGTGACAACTTCGCGCCGTAACGAACGCTCAGCGGTAAACATCATGCGCCCAGCCACGGCATAAAAAGCCCCAGAGACCAGCAGAGCAGATAACAACCCCAACGCCTTGACCAGTCGATGGTTCATATAACGATCCAACAGATCGACAACGACATGACCTCCGCGCCAGGTAATAACCGGCATTTCGGCAAACACCACCACCGCCAGTGCCAGCTCGGTGATCTCCACTGTGCCATCGACCGCGTTGTTTAAAAAATAGCGTCCGATCACATCGGCACACGTCAGCAGCATCAGCGCCATCAGCACGGCAGCAGCAACACACTCAAGGGAGAAGGCCAGCCACCTAGCTGGTCCCTTCTCCTCGTAGTGTTCTGATATCCAATCAGAAAACACCATCTGCTATTTCGCTCTATGGTAATTACGGGCAGTATTTCTCAACTCAGCCAAGGCCGCCTCCGCGTCAACCTTTCGGTCAGCAACAGAGTCTATCCAGAGCTTATCCATACCGGTAATCAGCGTATTGAATTGACGCGACAGCAGCTGCGCAGCTCCGACTTCGTTGATTTCTACCTTGTCGGCCTTGGCAGTGATAAAGCCTTCCCCGTCACCTTCTTCCCAGGCCGCACCAGCCATCCGGGACAATTTCTCGCCCGATACCGACATAATGGCCTTACGGTCACGTTCGCTCAGGCTATCGAGAAAATCCGGGTTGATGAACATGGAAAAGCTGCCCATGTACATGCCTTCCGGAAAAATCGTAATGTACTTGGTGACTTCGCTCAGACGTAGGCTTTTTTGCTGTGCCATCGGCATAAAGATGCCATCGATCACTCCCTGCTGCAGCATTTCGTAAGCTTTGGTGGCGGGTGCAGACACAGGAGTTACTTTCATTTTTTCTGATAATTCAGTCTGGATCCCCCCTCCTACACGAATTTTCTTGCCTTCCAGGTCAGCCAACGAGGTGACACGAAAATTCGACTGAATAGTGCCCTGGCCATGGGTAAACATCCCCAAGACCTCTAGACCTTCAAATTCATTCGCGGCGCGGAAATATTTGTCGTACACACGCCAAAGCGCCACTGAGGCAGCTTCAGCACCGACACCTAGCCCTGGCTGTTCCACAATTTGTGGCAGTTTAAAACGGCCCGGTACGTACCCGTGATAACTGAAGCTGGCATCAACCACGCCATCTTCCACCAGCTGAAACATGGTTTTCGGATGACCTAAACCGTACTCGAGTTTAACTCTAACCCGCCCTTCAGTGGCTTCTTCCACCCATTTGGCCCAGGTCGGCCAAACAATGGCATTCTGATTGTCGGTTGGTGGCAACCAGGTACCAACCCGTAATTCGGTGGCAGAATGGCTGACGGCGGAGCTCATCAATGCCGCAATTGCCACACCGGCTGCCGCCATTTTTTTAATACTGATCATGTCATTTTCACCCTTGCTTTTAGATTTATTTTATTTTGTCTCGTTATCAAACTGCGATAAAAAGCCAAATGGGCACTACTTTATCTCGGCATTAACTCATCAGGCTAAAATACCGATTTATCAACATTATCAACGCCAGAAAAATAATATTTTTATACTGCACACTCCCTTATTATATGGAAATAAAATCGTTTACCGGGGTTAATTGCCGACACCCAGTTTTTTCACCAGTGTCAGAATGTCATAGCTGGCCACCAGCCCACCCTGCTGATTGGTCACCTGAACATCCCACGCCACAACCCCCTGAGGGTCACCCTTCGGACTTTCCTTGCCCTGATCGATTTTGCGTTTACAAGTCAGCCGCGCCTGAATCGTGTCACCAATACCGACCGGATTCACAAACCGCAGGTTATCCAGGCCGTAGTTGGCCAGCACCGGGCCAACGCCGGGGGATACAAACAGACCGGCGGCGGCCGATAACACAAAATAACCATGCGCGATACGTTGTTCGAACTGCGAATCCCGTGCTGCCAGTTCATCGAAGTGCATATAAAAATGATCACCAGATAAACAACCGAAGTTGACGATATCGGCTTCGGTCACTGTACGTCGGTGCGTCAGCAACGACTCACCAATTTTCAATTCTTCAAAATGACGGCGAAACGGGTGTACTTCGGTCTCATAGGTTTGGCCACCGCGCACGTACTCTCCGGTTACGGCAGTCAACATTGTGGGCGACCCCTGCACCGCCGCACGCTGCAAATAATGCTTTACTGCCCGGATTCCTCCTAGTTCCTCGCCACCACCGGCACGACCAGGGCCGCCGTGCTTCAACATGGGCAGTGGTGATCCGTGGCCTGTCGATTCCGTAGCGGCTTCAGCATCGAGAATATGAACACGACCATGCCAGCTGGCGAGGGCGGGTACGATCCGGGCAGCCAGCTCCGGGCTTCGGGTAATCACTGACGACACCAGCGAACCCTTGCCACGAGCCGCCAGCTCAATCGCGTGGTCAATATCCCGATATGGCATCAGTGTACTGACCGGGCCAAACGCTTCAATATCATGAGCGCCACCCTCTGCATCGGGATCGCGGCACAACAGCAGGGTTGGCTCAAAGAAAGCTCCATCACTGGCACCTTCACCAAGCGGAGCGAAATCGGCCGCACCTCCATATACCCGTTCGCAGCTGGTCATCAAGGCTTCGACCTGATGACGCACGTCGCGCTGCTGGTCATGGGAAGCCAACGCTCCCATTCGTACCCCCTCAATCGCCGGATCACCGACGCGGGTTTTGGCCAACCTGGAGATCAGTTTTTCTGTCACTGCATCCACCTTGTCCGCAGGCACCAACACCCGGCGAATAGCGGTACATTTTTGCCCTGCCTTGGTGGTCATTTCACGGACAACTTCTTTTACAAACAGATCAAATTCAGCGTCGTCCGGCATTACATCCGGCGCTAGAATGGCGCAATTGAGGGAGTCGGCTTCGGCATTAAACATCACCGAGTTAGCAACCAGATTAGGCGTTACCCTCAACTTGGCCGCTGTTGCGGCTGACCCGGTGAACGTCACAATATCCTGCCCACCCAGACGATCCAGCAAGTCGCCGGTGCGACCGATCACCAACTGCAAGCTGCCTTCCGGTAACAAGCCCGACTGCTGCATCAGCCTTACAGCCGCTTCGGTGACATAGCTGGTAGAGGAACCCGGCTTGACAATACAGGGCATTCCGGCGAGGAAGTTGGGCGCAAATTTTTCCAACATGCCCCACACAGGGAAATTGAAGGCGTTGATATGCACCGCAACCCCCCGACGTGGCACCAGAATGTGACCACCCGCAAAGGCTCCTGTTGGCCCCAGCGGTATCACATCGCCTTCCGGGATCAGGTTACCAGAAGGCAATTCCCGTCGGCCCAGACTGGCGTAGGCAAACAGGGTGCCAGCGCCACCTTCAATATCAACCCAACTGTCGGCGCGAGTGGCACCACTATGGGCAGAAATGGCGTAGAGGGCTTCCTTGTGTTCGATCAGGTACTTGCCCAGCGCCCGCAAACAGGCTGCACGGCTCTGGAAATCCATCGCCAGCAGTGATTGCTGACCTGCACAACGAGCAAAGTCCAATGACTGCTCAAAATCAATGGTCTCTGCATGGGTGTGATACACCGGCTTGCCATTGACAGCGCTGGTCAGCGGGTTGGCCGCAGTCGCACCAATCCATTGGCCCGCAATAAAACTTTGTAACGTCGGTAACTGATTCATGTCGACTCCTGGAAGCTCCGGTTAAAACAGGTGATAGAAAGTGTTCAGTCATTCTTAGACTTCGTCGAAATCCAGTACCACCCTGCGACTGAGCGGGTACGACTGACACGACAATACATAACCAGCCTTTACCTCGTACTCTTCCAGGCCAACACTGACATCCATATCGACTTCACCCTCAATGACCTTACATTTGCAGGTTGAGCACACCCCTGCCTTACAGGAAAACGGCAACTCGGCGCCGTGCTCATTACCTGCTTCCAGCAAGTTGGTGGTGTTCTGGGCCAAGTCGAAGATTTTACTGTGACCATCACGAATCACCGTAATCTCACTGATGCCAGTGCCGCTGGCGGCAGCATCTGCCCGCTGTTCGCGCTTGCGCTCATTACCGACGCTGGCAAACAGTTCAAAATGGATTTTATCGGCAGCCAGACCACACTCTTTTAGGGTATCGCGCACGGTTTCTGTCATTGCTTCCGGACCACAGATAAAAGCGGCATCCAGTGTTCTGGTATCAATCCATCGACTAAACAGAGTACGGCACTTATCAGCGTCAATATGGCCGTTATACAGATCAATATCCTGCTGCTCCCGGCTAAACACGTAGATCAGGTTTAACCGCCCCATCCAAGTGTTTTTCAGGTTTTCCAGCGCTTCACGGAACATCGCCGAAGAACTGGAGCGATTGCCATAAATCACAGTGACTGTGCTATGGGGCTCCACCTCCAGCGTGCTTTTTACAATCGATAGAATCGGCGTAATGCCACTACCTGCCGCTACCAGCAGGTAGTGTCCTGCACGTTCAGGATTCAGCTCGGTATAGAAGCTGCCCATTGGTGGCATCACCTGTAGCTGGGCACCCGACTGCAACTGCTCGTTGGCAAAAGTAGAAAACAGGCCGCCAGGGACTTTTTTAACAGCAACACGGAGTTCCCCATCGTTAACACCGGTACAAATCGAATAGGAACGGCGCACGTCTTCACCTTCAATCTCAGTGCGCAAGGTCAGGTACTGGCCCTGGGTAAAGCGATAGGTGTCGGCCAGCTCAGCAGGTACGGCAAAGGCCAGTGATACTGAATCTCGTGTTTCGCGACGCAAATCGGAAACGGTTAACGAGTGAAATTGACTCATTGTCTCTCTCCAGAGCCACCGTCTTATTGGCAGTGACTCAGCTCAAATACATTTGAAATAATCGAACGGTTCCAGGCAGTCCAGGCAGCGATAAAGGGCCTTGCACGCCGTTGATCCGAATTCGCTGACACGTTCGGTGTGGACACTGCCACACTGGGGACAAGCAATCTCCGGTGCCGTGGCCAACAAACTCAGCTTGTTGGCACTGCCTACCGGTGGCGCAACCCCATAGGCGCGCAAATTTTCTCGCCCAGCGGCAGTAATCCAGTCAGTAGTCCAGGCTGGATCCAGCTGCTGCTTCAGTACCGGTTGGTGAAATCCTGCAGTAGTCAGGGCTTCTTCAATCAGGGTTTCGATAAATTCAGTCGCCGGGCAACCGGAGTAGGTGGGCGTGACGATCACCTGCAAGTGCCCCGCTGACCAGCGTACGTCGCGCACAATGCCGAGATCGACGACATTGATCACCGGCACCTCAGGATCCATCACGTCGGCCAGTACGGACCAGGCTCGCTCAATGTCCTCAGGGCTACCAGCGCGCCCCTGTCGATCACTGCCAATCAGCTCAATTACCGCCGTCGACAACGGAAGCAACTCACCAGACGGCATCAGGGTACGCTCGTTGCAGGGACTGCATTTCAGCCAGCAATACGCCCAAACACTCGGTATGCATGCCTTCACGGCCACTCAGATAAAACGAAGGCGCGGCTGGCGGCACGGTTAGCGTCGCCTGCTCAAGCACCTGACTGACGGTTGCCAGCCATTGCTCTGCGATCAATTCCGGAGCAGCTATCACTCCAGCAGCTGCCAACCGATTTTCTACTTCGTCCCCAGCCATCAACTCAACGGTAAAACGCCAAACCACATCCAGTGCCTTGACCATCCGGTCGTGGCTTTCCTCGGTGCCATCGCCAAGGCGCTGTACCCAGTCGGAGGAACGGCGCAAATGGTAGGTCACCTCCTTCAGAGCCTTCGCGGCAATCGTCGCAACACGTTTGTCGGACGAGGCTTTTAATGCCGTCAGTACGTGGTAGTGCCAAGCGTCGTAAAAGAACTGCTTCAACATCGTGACAGCAAAATCGCCGTTTGGCTGCTCGACCAGCAAGAGGTTGCGATAGGCACGCTCATCGCGACAGAAAGCCAGTTGATCGGCAGAACGACCGTCATCCAGCCGTTCTGCCGTGAACTCCAGCCAGTTGCGAGCCTGCCCAAACAGGTCGAGACCCACGTTCATCAATGCCATTTCTTCTTCCAGTGCCGGTGCCCGTCCGCACCATTCACACAGGCGTTGCCCCTGCACTACAGCGCTGTCACCGAGGCGCAGCAAGTATTCGCTCAGATCGTCATATTGGTTCATGGCAGTGCCTCACATGTGGCCGACTTCATCGGGCAGCTTGTAGAAGCTGGCATGGCGATAAACCTTGTCATCGGATGGATCGAACAAAGCTTCTTTTTCGTCGGTCGCCGACGCTGTGATCATATTGGAAGGCACAATCCACAGGCTGACTCCTTCGCTGCGACGGGTATACAAATCGCGGGCGTTTTCCAGCGCCATGTCGGTATCTGCCGCATGAACGCTGCCAACATGCTTATGGTTCAAGCCGTGTTTGCTGCGCACGAACACTTCAAAAAGAGTCCACTCAGACATAGTTTTAATCTCCGGTATCAATCAGGCAGCTGCCCGTTGTTTTTTCTTATTAGCGTGTGCAACCGCTGCCTGGCGAACCCAGGTACCGTCGCTGATGGCATTCCGGCGAGTTTCAAGGCGTTCACGGTTACAGGGGCCATTGCCTTTGATGACGTCAAAAAATTCCCCCCACTGAATCTCACCGAAATCGTAGTGGCCTCGCTCTGCATTCCACTTGAGGTCGGGATCGGGGGCGCTACAGCCGAGAATTTCCAGCTGTGGCACGGTCTGGTCGATAAAGCGCTGACGCAATTCATCGTTGGTGTGACGTTTGATTTTCCAGGCCATGGATTGCGCACTGTTGGGTGAGTCAGCATCGCTGGGGCCAAACATCATCAAGGCTGGCCACCACAGACGATTGATAGCGTCTTGCACCATTGCTTTCTGGGCGTCATTTCCCTGTTGCATCATAGTCAGCAGCATTTCGTAACCCTGACGCTGGTGAAAACTTTCTTCCTTGCAAATACGGATCATGGCGCGGGAATACGGGCCGTAAGACGTGCGCTGCAACACCACCTGGTTCACGATGGCAGCACCGTCGACCAACCAACCAACAGCACCCATATCCGCCCAGTTCAAAGTCGGATAATTGAAGATAGAGGAATATTTGGCCCGGCCACTGTGCAATTTTTCAACTTCTTCATCACGATCGGCACCGAGGGTCTCCATCGCACTGTACAGATACAGTCCATGACCCGCTTCATCCTGAATTTTCGCCATCAGCTGCAGTTTGCGCTTGAAGGTCGGGGCACGAGTGACCCAGTTCCCTTCTGGCAACATGCCGACAATTTCCGAGTGGGCATGCTGGGACACCTGACGAATCAGGGTCTTGCGATAGGCGTCTGGCATCCAGTTTTTGGGCTCAATCTTGATTTCCGCATCAACCTTTTCCTGAAAGGCGCGCTCTTCCGGGGACATGTCGTCCAGAGCTTTGACTTGCTTGACCCCTGTCTCAACCATTTGTGCGTACATGAATATCTCCGGTAGTACTGGGCAGCCGCTGCTGCCGTTGATTTCAATAATGATACTAAAAACCAACTTAAATAAAATATTTTGTATCACTTGAAGAGCGAAATTATCCGATCCCAGGGACATTGGCCTGGATTGACCAACCCACGACAGGAAGCTCTGGCCAAACAGCGCCCTGTTCGTTAGCCCTGTCGCCGTTTGTCGAACACCCGCTGAGCCTTTCCCTCTGATCGGGCAATAGTGCCTATACCACGTACATCAACAGCCACACTGATACCCACTGATGACTTCACGTGGTGCTTCAGTTCCTGCACCAAACGCTGGGTCTGTGCCTCATCCAGATAGTGGAATTCTGGCCGCAGCTCTACGTGCACTTCCATGCTATCCATGTTTCCTTTGCGATACAGGTGTATCGCATAAGTTTCTGAGAACTGTGGAACTTTAACCACCTCTTCTTCGATCTGAGTGGGAAAGACGTTAACACCACGAATAATCATCATGTCATCGCTACGACCGGTAATCTTGTCGATCCGGCGCATCCGGCGAGCACTGCCAGGCAACAATCGGGTCAGATCTCGGGTGCGATAGCGAATCATCGGCAAGGCTTCCTTGCTAAGGGTGGTAAACACCAGCTCGCCCATCTCACCATCCGCTAGAACTGCACCGGTGGCCGGGTTAATAATCTCCGGATAGAAGTGATCTTCCCAAACGGTCGGACCATCTTTGGTTTCCGCACACTCCATCGCCACGCCGGGCCCCATGATTTCCGACAGGCCATAGATATCCAGCGCCTGAATGCCCAGCCGCTGCTCCACTGAACGACGTAGCTCATCAGTCCATGGCTCCGCACCAAAAATACCCAACCGCAAGGACAGATCATCTGGAGTAATGCCCTGACGCTCCATTTCATCGGCGATATTGAGCATATAGGAAGGGGTAACCATGATAATGTCAGGCTGGAAGTCACGAATCAGGCGCACCTGTTTTTCAGTCTGGCCACCAGACATCGGAATCACACTACAACCCAGGCGTTCAGCTCCGTAATGCGCGCCCAGTCCACCGGTAAACAATCCATAACCATAAGAGATATGCACCTTGTCACCACGATGACCACCTGCCGCCCGAATGGAACGAGCAACGATGTTGGCCCAGGTATCAATGTCATTCTGGGTATATCCCACCACCGTCGGCTTGCCAGTGGTGCCACTGGAGGCGTGCAAGCGCACGATGTCATCCATCGAGGTCGCGAACATGCCATACGGGTAGTTGTCACGCAGGTCGGCTTTGGTGGTAAAAGGCAGCTTGGCCAAATCATCCAGCGACTGAATGTCTTCCGGGTGAATACCGGCCGCATCAAAACGCTGGCGATACAGCGGCACGTTATGGTAAGCGTGACCAATACTCCATTTCAGCCGCTGCAGCTGATGGGCACGTAATTCATCTATGCTGGCAGTTTCCATCGGATCGAGCTGATCCTGCTTGAACTGGTCTCGAATATTCATGCTGAGTCTCTCTATCTATCTTTTATTGTTGTTTTGATAAGGTAATGAAACCCACTCAGGGGTTCTGCAGCATCCAACTGGGCGCCGACTGTTTTCTTTTTTATATTTTCCGACTAGCCAAAGGCCGCCAGGCCAGTGCCGACTATCCGGTCAGCTCAGTCATTTGTTAGCTCAATCACCATTGCAATCCCTTGGCCAACACCGATACACATGGTACAGAGAGCATAGCGACCACCGATACGTTGCAATTGATACATTGCGGTCATTACCAGACGAGCACCACTGGCTCCCAGCGGATGGCCGAGCGCTATGGCACCGCCGTTCGGATTAACGTGAGTCGAATCATCCGCCAGGCCCAGCTCACGCAGTACCGCCAGGCCTTGAGAGGCGAACGCTTCATTGAGTTCGATCACATCCATCTGTGCCAGCGTCAGACCTGCTTTAGCCAACACTTTTCGGGTTGCCAGTACCGGGCCAAAGCCCATAATGCGTGGTTCCAGCCCAGCGGTAGCCATCGCCACAACACGCGCTTTGGGTATCAGGCCGTTTTTCTCTGCAGCAGCTCTGGAAGCAATCAATAGCGCGCAGGCACCGTCGTTCACACCGGATGCGTTACCGGCTGTAACCGAACCACCCTCACGGAAGGGCGCTTTCAACTTGGCCAGCCCTTCCAATGTCGTGGATGCTCGCGGATGCTCATCGGTATCCACCACAATATCCTCACCCTTGCGTTGCGGGATCACCACCGGGCAAATTTCTTCGTTGAACAAGCCAGCGTCCATAGCAGCGGCCGTTTTCTGCTGACTGCGGTAGGCAAACAGATCCTGATCTGCACGGGATATATTAAAATCTTCAGCGACGTTTTCGGCGGTTTCCGGCATTGATTCCACACCATATTGCGCTTTTATTTTCTGATTGATAAAACGCCAGCCAATGGTGGTGTCGTACAACCCGTTCGCTGTGCGACTAAAAGCGGATTCGGCCTTGCCCATCACAAAAGGGGCACGAGACATGGATTCACAACCACCCGCGATCATCAGTTCAGTTTCTCCAGACTTGATCGCCCGCGCTGCAAGACCAATAGCATCCATACCAGAGCCGCAGAGGCGGTTGACTGTCGTGCCCGGCACCGAGACTGGCAAACCGGCCAGCAATGCCGACATGCGCGCAACGTTGCGGTTGTCTTCACCAGCCTGGTTGGCATTGCCATAAATCACATCATCAACCGAAGCCCAATCGACATCGGGGTTACGCGCCATCAGCGCCTTCAGCGGAATAGCACCCAAATCATCGGTACGCACCGGAGCCAGAGCGCCGCCGTAACGGCCAAAAGGGGTGCGGATGGCGTCGCAAATATAGGCATCAATCATTGTTGTTCTCCTGGGTGTTGGTGGCTTGAATATGAGTTTTCGGCTCCAGAATCTGGCCACGCACCCGGTAGGATTTGCCATGAAACAAGGCAATCAGATGACCATCCTGATTATGAATTTCGACATCGTAGTTGCCGGTCCGACCACTGCGGTTGCGCTCAACCGCCGTTGCCGTCAGCACATCTCCACCGCGTCCCGGCGCAACATAATCGATGGCGCAACCGATCGCGACAGTGGGCTCGTTGTAGGTATTGCAGGCGAAAGCGAACGCAGAGTCCGCCAGCGTAAACAGATAACCACCGTGACAAGTCTGATGACCCTGCAACATAAAATCAGCCACTGTCATCGCTACCGTGGATTGGCCCGGTGACGATCGCAGCAGCTCGATGCCCAGATGTTGTGTCGCGCGATCACGGCGATACAACTCGTTGGCACAAGCCACCGCCAGTTCCTCGGCACTCATCGCTTGCAGGTGCGGTTGATCAGTCATGGAAACGACCTCCTTGCAGTGCCAGACGACGAATCAACAAGGAAGGACGATAACGATCATCGCCGTAAGCCGCCTGCAAATGAGTCAACAGCTGGTCGACTCTGGCAAGGCCGATCTGATCGGCCCACCGCAACGGCCCACGAGGATAATTCACCCCAAAACACATGGCGGTATCGACGCCGATTGCATCACCAACCCCCTGCAATACGGCATCCGCACCTTCATTCGCCAACATGCAAACCGTTCGCATCACCGCCAACCCCGGCACATCGGTCAGCTCACTGACCTGAATCCCGGCCTGAGCCAAGCAGTCCACGACTTGCTGAACTGCGTCTGTCGATGTGTTGTGAGCACGGCTAATGGCCAGTCTGGATGCCTGGTTGTAGTCCAGCGCCAAATCAATCAGCACCAAGTTAGTGAGACCCTCTTCCAGCGCCCGCTGACATGCCAGTCGACCGTCAGTCAAAGCGACGGTGGCGGTTCCGATGCGCAACACCCCGGCATCGGATGCAGACTCCTGATCCACCGTGATACCCGCTTGTGCCAGCCGTTGCACCAATACCGACAGCAAACCGACATCACCAAGTGCCACACATCCGGATGGAGTATCAGAACTGACCGGCACGGTAAGGGCTAACGGTTTCTCAGCAGCCTCACCGTAGTGATAAAAACCGCGACGGGCCTTTCGGCCCAGATAGCCAGCATCGACCAGCTCTTTCTGGATCAGTGAGGGCTGGAAACGGAAGTCGCCGTAATAGGCAGTAAAAACAGAGCAGGTCACCGCATAGTTAACGTCATGACCGATCAGGTCGGTCAGTTCAAACGCTCCCATACGAAAACCGCCAGCATCGCGCATCAAGGCATCCAACGTGGCACAATCACCGGCCTGCTCCTGCAGCAGACGCAGACTTTCAGCATAAAACGGACGCGCCACTCGATTCACAATAAAGCCCGGTGTGGAGAGGGTATGCACCGGCTTTTTGCCCCAGTTCAGGGCAGTGTCGTACACAGTGCTGGCGACATTGGAATCCGTTGCCAGGCCAGACACCACCTCCACCAGCTTCATGATCGGAGCTGGATTAAAGAAGTGCATACCGATGATACGGCCAGGATACCGGCAGTCGGCGGCCAGACTGGTGATGGATAACGACGAAGTATTGCTGGCCAGAATGCAATCGCAGGAGCAAACGTCTTCCAGTGTTGCCAATACGCTGCGCTTGACGTCGAGGTTTTCAACAATGGCCTCGATCACCAGCTTGGCATCCGCCAATGCTTCAATGTCATCAACCGGAGTGATACGAGACAGTACCGCATCACGCTGTTCAGCCGTGAGTTTGCCACGAGCAACCAACTTATTCAGCTGAGCAGCCATCGTATCAATGGCATGGGCAGCAGCACCTTCGCGATTGTCATACAGTTTCACCGGGTGACCGGCCTGGGCCGCGACCTGAGCGATACCCGCTCCCATCGCACCGGCACCAATGACGGCAACCAGAGTGTCGATACTCAATGTATGGGTCTGTTCTGGCATCATTCAGCGCCCCTTGAATTCAGGTGTGCGTTTTTCCATAAAGGCTTTTACGCCTTCGCGGTAGTCGGCAGTACGACCGGCCAAACGCTGTAGATCTCTCTCCAGCGTCATCTGCTCCTCGAAGCTGTTGCTGACGCTGCGATTCAAGGCACGCTTGATCAGCGCCAAACCTTGCGTCGGTTGAATCGCTAATTGCTTCGCCAGCATCAGTGCTTCGTTACGCAAGGCTTCGTCATCCACCACGCGGTAGATCATGCCCCAGTCATACGCTTGCTCAGCCGTAACAGGCGTTCCCAGCAAGGCCATTTGTTTAGCACGGGCCAGGCCGACCAAGCGTGGCAGAAACCAGCTACCACCAGAATCCGGCACCAGACCAATTTTGCAGAACGCCTGAATAAACTTGGCGGAGCGGGCCGCCAGTACCAGGTCACACGCCAAAGGAATATTCGCACCAGCACCGGCTGCGACGCCGTTGACAGCACAGATCACAGGCATCGGCAAGTCTTGCAGGGTCTTGATCAATGGGTTGTAAAAGCGTTCGATCGACAACCCCAGATCCGGTGAATCAGCATTAGGGTCAACATTGCGGTCAGATAAATCCTGGCCGGCACAAAAACCGCGGCCCTCTGCCGTCAACAGCAAGGCGCGGACCTCCGGATTGCCGACAGTCGCTTTCAGGGCCTCTTTGACTTCAAGGTGCATGGCTTCGTTAAAGCTATTCAACGCTTTGGGACGGTTCAAACTGAGGATGGCAACGCCGTCCTCAACGGAATACAGAATATGCTCGAAATTCATAGGCATATTGCTCCTGGAGATCAGAATGGGTTGCCAGCACTACTGGCCGTTAAATTCCGGTTTGCGCTTTTCCTGGAAGGCGGCAATACCCTCATTGCGGTCGGCGGTGCCAGCCAGCACAGTAAAAGCATGGCGCTCGAAACGGAGGCCTGAGGCGAGATCGGTATCCATACCTTTGAGCACCGACTCTTTGGCCAGGCGCACTGCCAGTGGTGCCTTACAGGCAATACTGGCAGCAACAGCCAATGCCCGCTCAACCGTCAATTCAGGTTGGGTAATCTCACTGACCAGACCGGATTGCTGGGCTTGTCGGGCGGTGATCGGCGAACCAGTCAGTATCATCTGCATCGCCATCGACTTGCCCACCGCCCGCAACAATCGCTGCGTACCCCCGGCACCAGGCATAATGCCAAGGTTGATTTCCGGTTGTCCGAAGCGCGCGTCTGTGCCGGCAAGAATAATATCGGCGTGCATCGCCAACTCGCAGCCACCGCCCAAACAAAAGCCATTCACGGCGGCAACCAGCGGCTTGGGGAAACGGCTAATCCGCTGCCAGTGCTGCTGGCGAGGGTCATTCAGAATACCGACCAAATCCCGCTCGGCCATTTCCTTGATATCGGCTCCGGCCGCAAAGGCCTTGCGGTTACCGGTGAGAACCAGCACTCGAATGTCGTCCGTGATTTCTGCCAGATCCATGACCGCTGACAACTCACCCAGCATGGCGGTGGTCAGGGAATTGAGTGCCTCAGGGCGATTCAGCTCAATCAGCTGAACTCCTGCACTGACCTTATGCACGACCAGTGTCGCGTAGCGTTTTGTCATCTGAGTAACCTGTCCGATTTTGTTTTTATAGCGTTTCGGCAATGACTTAAGGAGCAGACGTTTTCGTTCCAATTCGCTCCAGAACCCTGACAGCGTCAGCCTTGAAGCAAGGAGCGGATTTGTTTGGCCTGCATCAATACCTATCAATGCTGCCCAAAATTAAGATACAAAACAATTTTTTATTTTTTATTTTATGTATCGAATTTAGATTTTACATGGAAAAACCCTCTGAAAAATCAATAGACGCGAGCATTTTTCGATTAAAAACCAATATTTTTCAAATAGATAGAAAATAAAATGGATTCAAATACATCATTTCAAGACAATCCAAACAACACCAACAGATGCCGTTTCAATCAACAACTACCTATGATTTGATACAGTAAATAACAAATAATAGATATTTTAGTGTCTTTAAAACAAAAATACTCATTAATGGAGTTGTTATGTCGCCTGATGCCATGACGAACTGCCAGACCACGCTCTGGTTTTCCCGCTACTCGCCCCTGCTGGATCAGGCCATCAAGGCGATTCATCAGCGCGGTTACTGGGCTCCTTTCCCGGAACATCCCAAAGCGTACCCGGCGGAATCACTGGCCAGCGCGGCAGCAGAATTCCAGACCTTGCTCGGACAGCCGTTCAAGCTGCAAGGAGTAGAGGAGATTGGACGAGCGGGCCAGGAGCAATCCCCCTACGGCTTCGCCCTTGGTATCCACTATCCGCAGTACGACCCAGATACGTTACTGGCAACCCAGCAATCACTGATTGGTGGCTGGCGCGATGCCGGGCCACACGCCAGGGTGGCGGTCGCTATGGAAGCCATTCACCGGTTAAATACACTCAGTCCGCTAATGGCTCAGGCGGTACAACACACCACTGGACAATCCGCCAATATGGCATTCCAGGCCGGTGGCCCCCACGCCCAGGACAGGGCTGTAGAAGCCGTTGCCTACAGCTGGGATGCCATGATGGAGATACCACAATCCGTCTTATGGCAAAAACCCATGGGCAAACGTGGTCAACTCTCATTGACTAAACATTGGCATATCGTGCCTCGGGGAATATCACTCAGCATCGCCTGTTGCACCTTCCCGACCTGGAATACCTACCCCGGATTGTTTGCCAGTCTGGTGACGGGCAATCCGGTAGTCATAAAACCCCACCCGGATTCGATTCTGCCGCTGGCACTGACCGTCAGAGTACTGCAAGAGGTGCTTACCGAAGCCGGATACGATCCGCGCCTGGTAATGCTCGCGGTCGACACTCGAGCAGCCCCACTGGCGGCCCGACTGGCAACCGATCCACGGGTGCGGCTGATTGATTTCACCGGCTCAAGCCACTTTGGCAACTGGCTGGAACAGCATGCTCACCAGGCGGAAGTGTTTACCGAAAAAGCCGGGCTCAACACCGTGATTATTGACAGCATGACGGACATCACTGCAGTTGCTGGCAATCTCGGTTTCTCACTCAGTCTCTACTCTGGGCAAATGTGCACCTCTCCCCAAGTCATTTATATTCCTGCCAGCGGCGTGACGGCAGAAGACAAATGCTGGTCATTTGAGCAGGTAGCGGATGCATTGGTCAGCAGTATTACCCAATGGATCGCCGATCCGTCACAGGCGTGCGGCTTCCTCGGCGCAATTCAAAGTGAAGACACCTTGGTCAGAATTCAGCAATGCCGGGAAGCGATCACAGGACGGGGCAGCGTATTACTCGATAGCAAAAGCCTGATTCATCCAGATTTTCCCGCAGCTCGCGTACAAACGCCACTGCTGCTCGCTCTGGCAAGCCAGGATCAGGACCTGTATGGCAAAGAACAGTTTGGCCCGATTGCGTATCTGGTTCGTACCCGCGACACCGCAGAATCCCTGTCACTGGCACGCCAGACCTTGTCAGCTCAAGGCGCGATTGCACTGGCTATCTACACCACCCGCGACGATGTGCTGGCGCAGGCAGAAAATCTGGCTCAGGACGTCGCAGTCTCGTTATCCATCAACCTGGATGGCAGTTTTTATATGAACCAGTCCGCCACATTCAGTGATTTTCATGGCTCTGGTGGCAACCCGGCAGCCAACACTTCTCTCACCGACAGAGGGTTTGTCAGTCGTCGCTTTGTCGTGATACAAAGCCGTCGTCCAGCGACCGCCGCCACTGACTGATCAGGAGAACTTTATATGCCTTGTTACAAAATCGATGGCGTGACACCAGTGGTTCATCCCAGTGCCTATGTCCACCCAACTGCCGTACTGATTGGCGATGTGATCATCGGAGCACAATGCTACGTTGGCCCGGCCGCCAGTCTGCGTGGTGATTTCGGCCGCATCGTTATGGAAGACGGTGCCAACATCCAGGATACCTGTGTGGTACATGGTTTCCCGCAAAGCAGCACGATTATTCGCCGCCATGGCCATATCGGTCACGGCGCAGTGCTTCACGGTTGCATTATCGGTGAAGATACCCTGATTGGCATGAATGCCGTCGTGATGGATGGTGCCGATATCGGTGCCGAATCAATCGTCTCGGCCTCCTCCTTCATCAAAAACCGTTTTACCTGCCCTCCGCGTTCCATGGTGATGGGCACGCCTGGGGTTATCAAACGTCAAGTCACGGATGATGAATTACACTGGAAACAGCTCGGCACGCAACAATATATCGAGCTGTCACGCCGCTGTTTGGAAAGCCTGGTAGAGTGCTCGCCACTCAATGCCGAAGAGCCAGGTCGCCAAGGGGTCGTTGATACCGGCCACCGGCCAAAAATATAACCCTGCCCATTCGCTACTGTTCAGTTGGATAATAGATGCCAACCTTCCGGGCTGGTAATCTTGACTGCTGTCGCGCTACTACCATGAAGGCAGTCACTGCAAAACCCAGACAGGCTATGTAGAATTTTCCAGATGCCAAGCTGTAAACATGACTCCAGGATACCAGCTCATAGACCGTTCTCAATTATTGTCTCCTCATACCCGCTGCTACTCGGAAACACCTTTTCAGCCCCTGTTAAACTGCCAATTGGTGCCCTCGATCTTCGACCGGAATTTCTTGAATATGAAGTCATTGAACACACTGGATGCGGTGATAAAGCGCTTCCAGAGCCAAACACCTATGCGTGCAACCTCACTGGTAATCACGATTTATGGCGATGCGATTGAACCACACGGAGGGACGGTCTGGCTGGGTAGCCTGATCAAACTGCTAGAGCCTATCGGGATCAACGAACGCCTGATGCGTACCACTATTTTTCGTCTAACCCAGGACGGCTGGCTAATGAGTGACAAGGTGGGCCGGCGTAGCTACTACAGCCTGACTGATCCAGGCCGACGCAAGTTCAAAAAAGCGTTTCGCCGCGTATACAGTTCAAAGTCCGCCGCCTGGGACGGCTCTTGGTCACTGATTCTCACTCAGCAGCTCAGCCCTGAGCAGCGCAAGCAATTGCTGGATGAACTTGAATGGCAAGGATTTGGTGTGTTGTCACCTGGTTTGCTAGGCAGCCCCAGAGCTAACTCTGCGGAAGTCAACTCCGCGCTTTCGCTGCTGGAACTCAGCGACAAGGTCGTGCTGTTTGAAACCTCTGCCAGGGAAGAGCTGCTAACAGGGAAACCAATCCGGATGCTGGTACGCGACAGCTGGGGCCTGCCTGAGCTAGGAGCCCGCTATCAAGACTTTATCGATCTGTTCAGGCCAATGTGGCAGGAGTTGAACGACAATAAGGAACGAGATCAACAGGCCTGTTTTTTGGCGCGCATACTGCTGATTCATGAATACCGCAAACTGGTATTGCGAGACCCTCTGTTACCAGAAGAACTGCTGCCCGGCGACTGGGAAGGCCGCGCCGCCAGACAGCTGTGCCGCAACATTTACCGCAGCCTGACTCCCCATGCAGAGCAATGGATCGCTGAACAACTGGAAACCGCTGAAGGGCCATTGCCAGCAGCATCGGCTTCTTTTTATCAGCGTTTTGATGGCCTGAAGCCGCAGACACCAAGGCTGATGACCACCTAGTTGGCCCTGCCAAAGAATAAATACAGCAGCCAACTTGAACACCTGAAACTACCCATCAGGATATATACCTCTGGCATGCTGTAGCCCGCACAATAGGGTCTGTTTTTATGATCCGGAGACTGTGCCATGAGCGAGAACCTGACAAGCCCGACCTGCTGTGCCGACTGGACCGCCAAAGCCAGCGAGATCACAATCCCGGCGTACGCCTGGGTCAATGGCAAACCAGCGGCCGCGCTCAGCGGCGCGACTCAGCCCTGTTTTAACCCGGCGACCGGTACCATACTGGCCGAGCTGCCGGATAACGCCCCGGAAGATGCCGATGCCGCCGTTCGCATCGCTCGCCAAGCCTTTAACAGTGGCGCCTGGTCTGCCATGGCTCCCAGCGATCGCAAACGCATCATGGTGCGTTGGGCGGACTTGATTGAACAGCACCGGGAAGAAATCGCGCTGCTGGAAACCCTCGATGTCGGCAAACCCATCAGCGACACCCTGAACATCGATGTACCCGGCGCGGTAAATACCATCCGCTGGACAGCAGAAGCCATCGACAAGGTATACGGCGAAATCGCCCCTACCGCGCCTGGCACTCTGGCGCTGGTACAGCGTTTACCTCTGGGAGTAGTGCTGGCGATTGTGCCGTGGAATTTCCCGCTCTCGACCACCGCCTGGAAACTGGCCCCGGCATTGGCTGCCGGCAACTCGGTGATTCTCAAACCCGACCCCAAAACCCCGCTGACAGCCCTGAAGCTGGCGCAACTGGCGACGGAAGCCGGTTTGCCCGACGGCGTACTCAATGTATTGCCCGGCGATGGCATCAACCTTGGCAAACATCTGTCCTTGCATCCGGATATCGATGGCCAGACATTCACCGGCAGCACCGCCGTTGGCAAACTGCTGATGCAGTACGCTGGCCAAAGCAACCTGAAACGCACCTTTCTGGAATTGGGTGGCAAAAGCGCCAACATCGTCTTTGCCGATGCCGACCTCGACAAAGCCGCGTTATGGGCTGCCGTCGCCGGATTTTACAACTGCGGCCAGACCTGCACCGCCGGGACACGCTTGCTGATCCAGCAATCGATCTACGATGACTTTATCGAACGGATGATGGCACACAGCCAGAGCTGGACTCCGGGCAACCCCCTCGACCCCGACACCCGCATGGGTGCCGTCATCGACCAGAACCAGATCAACACCATCCAGCAATACATTCAGATTGGCCAGCAAGAAGGCGCACGGCTGGTACTGGGAGGCGAGTCCGCCACCAACACCGGCCTCGGTGGCTGCTTCCATCAAGCGACCCTGTTTGCCGATGTCGACAACCGCATGACCATTGCCCAGGAAGAAATCTTTGGCCCAGTGGTATCGGCTATCCCCTTTAGCGATGCCGCTGACGCCATCCGTATCGCCAACGACTCCCGCTATGGTCTGGCCGGTGCCGTCTGGAGTCAGAACATCAGCACCGCGCTCACGGTTGCCAACGGCGTCCGTACCGGCACCATGGGAGTGAACAACTACTTTGGTGGCGATATTACCGTGCCCTTCGGTGGCTTTGGTGAATCCGGCAATGGCCGCGATAAATCCCTGCACGCCCTGAATGACTACAGCGAACTAAAAACCACCTGGATCGAGTACTGATGCTTATCGCGATCACGTCTGGCTGAGCGCCGATAACCGTACTCGCCATAACATCCCTCCGATAACATCCCTCCTGTGGCATACAGAGCCTGTATGACATGCGAGGGGCCATCCAGGCTCGCTACTTCATATAACCCAGCAGCCTGGCGGCATTTTCTTTCATGATCAGCGGCCGCACTTCTTCCTTGATATCAAGCTTCTCAAAATCCCGAATCCAGCGATCAGGCGTAATAACCGGCCAATCAGAGCCAAACAGCATCTTGTGCTTCAGGATACTGTTGGCGTATTGAACAAAGATGGGCTGAAAATACTTCGGCGACCAACCCGACATATCAATGTACACATTCGGCTTATGAGTCGCGACAGATAACTGCTCGTCCAGCCAGGGGAATGCCGGATGCGCTGCCACAATGGGCATATCCGGAAAATCCGCCGCCACATCATCCAGCAACATCGGGTTGGAGTACTTCAGCCGCATATTCATACCACCACGAGCACCGGCTCCGACCCCGGTCTGACCGGTGTGAAACAGCGCCACGGCACCTTCTTCCGCAATGGCTTCATACAGCACATAGGCCGAACGGTCGTTAGGATAAAAACCCTGCATCGTGGGATGAAATTTAAACCCCTTCACACCAAACTCACGCACCAGTCGGCGAGCCTCCCGTGCTCCCATACGGCCCTTGGCCGGGTCGATTGATGCAAAGGGAATCAGGATATCGCTGTTTTCCGCACAAATCGCCGCGACTTCTTCATTGTCGTAACGCTTGAAGCCGGTCTCACGCTCAGCATCCACCGGAAAAATCACCGCTGCGATTTTTTTATCACGGTAATAATCAGCCGTATCCTGCACCGTTGGCATCATATTGTGGCCAGCCGGATTCTTGAAATACTTGGCGAAGTCTTCCTGAAACTGATAGTAGCCATCATCCCGGTCACAGCTGCAGGGCTCTTCTGCATGGGTATGGAAGTCGATAGCAATAATGTCGTCGATGTTCATCATGGTGTCCCCTGTTATCCAATCTCGGGTGATATTGTTGTTATATGCACCGGTAGCGCGGTTACAGCGAAGCCAGGTTCGGCTTCGCTGTAACCTGCCAGATACTCTACACACTCAACAACAGAAGAACCACAACTGTTTAACACACAAACAATTATTTTCTACTACGAAAAAAGCCGTCAGCAACGGTATGGCCACTTTCAATACGCCGGAAAATCCTGCTCCAGCACAGCCCAAGTCAGCCTGAACCCTCGGCCGCCATCGGCTTTTGGGTGGCTGTCGAGAGCCTTAGACCATCGCGGATATTGAACCCCATCAAGGTCAGGTTCACCGCTCCGGCCAACAGCTCCAGCGCCTGTACGGTATAGAAAGTGCTGCCAAAATCCCCTGCCGCAGCCAGTGAGCGCAAGTAAATCGCTGCTGGGATCAGGATAAAAACACCATTCAGTGCCACAAACCGCATGCGCTTTTTCTTGCGGCCAATCAGTCCACTGCTGCGGGTTCCAGCCAGTTTGGCCCCACTGATACCAGTCACAGCCATCGCCAGTACCAGTAACCAGATCGCGTAAAAAATGGCATTTTTAACCTGATAAATAAGATCCGGATCGCCGGTCAGCTCGACCACAATCGTGCTGCCCCAAAAAGTAACGATCAGAGCCATGGCCAGTCTGGCAAACCAGATATGTGCTTGTTGAAGTTTCATAATCACCTCACCATAAAGAACGATATTTGCGATGGCAGGAACGACAGGCCGATGTTATCTGGTCCAGCGCATCCTCATTGGATACCTCTGCCACTGCCGCAGCAGCGATGTCTCGATACGCCATTTGCCAGCTCATCATATCCCGCTCGAATGCATCCCAATGCCGCCACACCGCTTTCCGGCTTCTACCCTCTCCCGAGGACTCTGGCGGGAACAGAGTCAGTAACCGCTGTATCTGTTGATCCAGCTTCAGCGCCGTGGTTTCGACCTCAGACCAGTGCTCGTCATCCACTGATTGCTCCAGATAATCCGTCTGCTCTTCAATCTCTTCAAACAGTTGCTGGCGCTGCTCCACCGCAGGGTGCTCGGCATAAGTAGCAGCAGATGCAGCCAGCAATAACAATACGATCAGGTGTTTCATAAGTGAGTCCTCGTGGTTTGCCTATGACGTGACTTATGTTATTTTGCAAATGCAACTATTGCAATAGCAACTATTAGAACAGGAACTACCAGGGAGGTCATCCTTTATGCGAATCTGGGATTTGCCCGTGCGTCTCTATCATTGGTTACAGGCGGGTCTGGTCATCACCTTGCTGATCACCGGCTGGACTGGCAGAGGCTCAGCCGGACTGCACCAACTGGCGGGCTACGCCTTATTGATCTTGTGGCTCTGGCGAGTCCAATGGGGTTTATGGGGTAGCAGCAACACACGTTTCGGCCAGTTAATCAGCACCATTCAACGCTTGCCTGGCTACCTGCAAGGACGAGCCAGCAGCATACCGGGGCACAACCCTCTGGGTGCCATCATGGTGCTGGCCTTACTGCTGTTACTGGCTGGCCAGATAATTTCTGGGCTGGTCGGCTCAGAGCTATTCAACGCCGACGCCAGCAGAACCGCCGCTCGCTGGGCGATATTCATCCACACACAATTGGCGATACTGATCACCATTGCCGTGAGTTTGCATGTGCTGGCTGTGTGCTGGCATGAATACAAAGGTGAACGCCTGACTCAGGCAATGATCACCGGCATCCGCGATATCCGTGGACAACCACCGCGTTTGCAGAGCAAGCGCCTTGCCGCCGGGTTACTATTCATCAGTATCAGTATGTCCGTTGGCTACCTGGCCATTTCGATGAGAGTGTTTATATGACAAGTTATGCAGAAGACCTGATCCTGCCCAGACACAACAGCCTGGGCTGGCTAATCGCCGTTTTGGGCAAACAACTGGCCGAGGATCTGGATCAACGGTTAAAAACCATGGGACTCAATATTGGTGTATGGCCCACTCTGTTTGCCCTGTGGGAAGAAGAAGGACTGACCCAGACCGAACTGGCCGAACGTTGCATGACCGCGCACTACACCACCACCCGCACCCTCGATACCCTGGAAAAAATGGCATTGGTTGAACGTCGCCCGCACCCGACCAGTCGCCGGGCCTTGCAAATTTACCTCACCCAACAAGGCAAGGAACTCCGCCACTCGGTACTGCAACAGGCCATTGCCTGCAACAAACAGTATCTGGACCGGCTCAGCCAGAAAGAAGCACAAACACTGATCCAATTGCTCAACAAAGCCGCAGGCACGCGATAGCCCACAGTCGATCTCCCCAGCGGCCAATACACAACCACCGGCCACAAAAAAGCCCCTGGTGAGTGATCACCAGAGGCCTGGGTTTGCTTTATGTTTCCGGCGCTACATCTGGATACCGCCGTTTAAAGCAACTGACTGCGATTAACGCATAAACAGCATTTCGCTGTATTTCGGTAATGGCCAAATGTCGTCGGCAACCAGAGTTTCCAACGTATCCGCAAAGCCACGGACTTCCAGCATCAGGCCACAAATCGTATCAGCACAGAACTTCATGTGCGCTTCGGTAGAGTCGAAGTCATGAGTTGCCATGGCGGTTTCCAGCTTGGCCACGGCAGCCATCATGCCATTAAGGTTTTCGCCGACAGTCGTCGCCAGAGAAGCATCCAGTGCAATCGACAGCTCAGCTGCCCCGGCAATCGCATCCGTCAGGCTCGACAGGTAGCTGACTGCGGCTGGATAAATAATGGTAGTCGCCATATTGACCACCAGTTTGGCTTCCACCTCAATCGACAGCACGTACTGCTCGGCATACACCTCATAGCGGCTTTCCAGCTCGACAGGGGTCAGCACACCGGTTGAATCAAACAGATCGATCACCGTCTGATCCAGGAAGGCAGGCAAGGCATCAGCCGTGGTCGGGATGTTTTTCAGACCACGCTCTTCAACCGCCATGGTATGCCATTCGCTGGAATAACCATCACCACCGAAGATGACATTGCTGTGCAGCTCCATCAGCTCTTTCAGCACGATAATAACGGCTTCGGTCTTGTCACTGGTGGTTTCCAGTGCCGTTTCCAGTTTGGTCGCAATCCAGCCCAAGGAATCCGCCAGCATGG
Source organism: Oceanobacter sp. 4_MG-2023 (assembly GCF_030689165.1). NCBI lineage: Bacteria > Pseudomonadati > Pseudomonadota > Gammaproteobacteria > Oceanospirillales > Oceanospirillaceae > Oceanobacter > Oceanobacter sp. 4_MG-2023. Next base: position 28,122 of record NZ_JAUYVV010000032.1, read on the forward strand.
TGTTCATCGCCACCAGAGGTCCGGAGACCGACTGTGAAGAACCCACCGCACGGAATTCAAAACGGTTACCGGTAAAGGCAAACGGTGAGGTACGGTTACGGTCACCGGGATCACGCTCAAACTTGAGGATTTGATCCAGACCCAGATCCATCAAACCGCCATCGGCGGTTTCATTGATCGCGCCGTCCTTGATATCCATGAACAGTTTTTCCAACTGATCACCCAGATAAACCGACAGGATCGCCGGAGGCGCTTCGTTCGCACCCAGGCGATGGTCGTTGGCTGCCGACGCAATCGCAGCACGCAGCAACGGGCCATAAACGTGAACACCACGAATCACCGCACCACAGAACAGCAGGAAGTTGAGGTTTTTGTCCGGCGTATCACCCGGGTCCAGCAGGTTGCCCTGCGTGGCGTTACCCACCGACCAGTTAACGTGCTTACCGGAACCATTCACCCCGGCAAACGGTTTTTCATGCAGCAAACACATAAAGCCATGTTGCTTGGCGGTCAGTTTCATCAACGTCATCAGCAGTTGCTGGTGATCGGATGCGACGTTAGCCGCTTCAAAATACGGTGCAATCTCGAACTGGCCAGGAGCCACTTCGTTATGGTGCGTTTTGGCCGGAATACCAAGGCGATACAGCTTGTCCTCGAAATCCTGCATAAACACCTGAACACGCTCAGGAATGGCACCAAAATAATGGTCATCAAACTCCTGACCCTTGGCCGATGGCGCACCAAACAGGGTACGACCCGCCAACAGCAAATCCGGACGAGCCGCCGCCAGTGCAGAGTCCACCAGGAAGTATTCTTGCTCCGCACCACAGCTGGAGTTCAGCGTCGCGATTTCGGCTTCGCCCATCAGCGCCAGAACTTTTTGTCCGGCCTTGTTCATGGCAGCGTTGGAGCGTAACAGCGGAATTTTTTTATCCAGCGCTTCACCGGTCCACGACATAAAGACACTCGGGATCATCAGCGTCGCGCCGTTGTCCGTGTGCATGATGTAAGCAGGGCTGGTCGGATCCCAGGCGGTATAACCACGGGCCGCATTGGTCATCCGCAAGCTGCCGTTAGGGAATGAGGAGCCATCCGGCTCACCCTTGATCAGCAGGCTACCGGTAAACTCGGTGATCGCCCCGCCATCAGAATTGGTAACAATAAAGCCATCGTGCTTCTCAGCCGTGGCATTGGTCATTGGGTAGAAAATATGGGAGAAAAACTTCACCCCTTTACCAATGGCCCAGTCTTTCATCGCAGCCGCGACAACATCAGCGGTGGCAGGATCGAGTGCCGCACCGGTCTGCACGGTTTTTTTCATCGCCTTGAAGGCATTTTTGGACAGGACTTCTTCCATCGTCGCCATATTAAAGACGTCGGTTGCCCAGATACGGCTCAACGGCTCAGGCTTTTCCACAGCAGCAGGCTGACGATTCACAATGTCACTGATCGCCATCAGACGCGTCTGGTTTCCACTCATATTATTCTCCTGGGTTCCAATTATC
>NZ_JAUYVV010000033.1:0-25879 GCF_030689165.1 Oceanobacter sp. 4_MG-2023
CTCGACTCGGTGTCGCCGACGTTTGACTTGACCCGTCAGGCCTGCAAGTCGGCTTCGTGATTCGAAACCATCCGGTAACCCAGAGTGAGCACCGGATTAAATGGATGCCCCCTGTAGATGACTGGCCGTCATAAGTGCTGCTGTCTGCTGTTGGCACCATGGCGGTTGTCCGCCCTGTATCGGACCAGAGCCGTGGTTCTGCGGGCTTTAACGGTTGCTTGGCCGCTACTTGGTCAACAGCCAATCCCGGCTATATCCCCATCTCCCGGTCGGCAAATCTCCCATCGCTGCCATATGGATAACCACATAATCACGGTAGGGCCAGGCTAACACTCATAGTTGGGATCTTGTATTTCAAATTTAGTCGGTTGAGCAGAATTGGCTGAGGAGTACATTGGTTAACACCAACGGCGTCATGACGCTTCGGTTTGGCAAATAGCAATTTAATAATTCCAAACAGATATTTGCCAAATCACATTCCCGTCGCCGCACCCTGATTCAAGCAGTATTTATCGGTCGCAATACTGCTGATTTATTCACCGAGATGGATGGTATTTTTTTATGAATGAAGCTGATATCAAGCAAGCGGGAGACGAGCTGTATAACGCGCTGGTTAACCGTACGACGCTGCGCCCACTGACGGAGCGCTATCCCGACATCACCATCAAGGATGCTTATCACGTTTCATTACGTATGAATGAGCGCCGTATCGAAGCCGGAGAACGCATTATCGGCAAAAAGATTGGTGTTACCTCCAAGGCCGTGCAGAACATGCTCAATGTGCATCAGCCGGATTTCGGTTTTCTGACCGACAAAATGGCCTACAGCCAGGGTCAGGAAATGCCCATCAGTGAGCTGATGATTCAACCGAAAGCCGAAGGCGAAATCGCCTTTGTGCTGAAAAATGACCTGCTAGGCCCCGGCATTACCAATGCCGACGTGCTGGCCGCGACCGACTTCGTGATTCCCTGCTTTGAAATCGTCGACTCCCGCATTGAAAACTGGCAAATCAAGATTGAAGACACCGTGGCTGACAACGCCTCCTGTGGCCTGTTTGTGCTTGGTGATACCGCGGTCAGCCCGCTGGATGTCGACCTGACCAGCTGCGGTATGGTGGTCGAAAAGAACGGGGCGATTATCAGCACCGGTGCCGGTGCCGCAGCTCTGGGTTCCCCGGTGAACTGCGTTACCTGGCTGGCCAATACACTGGGTGAATTTGGTATCCCACTGAAAGCCGGTGAAGTCATTCTGTCTGGCTCACTGGTACCACTGGAGCCAGTGAAAGCGGGTGATTTTATGTCGGTCAGTATTGGCGGTATCGGTTCTGCCTCTGTTCGTTTCGTATAAGCGCTAGATTCAGCGAGGAAATTTTTATGTCTAAAAAACTCAAAGCCGTCATTATCGGCCCAGGCAATATCGGCACCGATCTGCTGATGAAAATGCAACGTTCCGAGTGGATCGAACCGGTCTGGATGGTGGGTATTGACCCGGAATCCGAAGGCCTCAAGCGTGCCGCCGCGATGGGAATCAAAACCTGCGCCACGGGTGTTGATGGCATTCTCGAACAGGTGATCGCCGATGATATCCGCGTCGCCTTTGATGCCACCTCTGCCTATGTGCATGCGGAAAACTCGCGCAAGCTCAATGAACTGGGGGTGATCATGATCGACCTTACCCCCGCCGCGATTGGCCCTTTTTGCGTGCCGCCGGTGAATCTGGCCGAACACGCCAAAAACCTCGAGATGAACGTTAATATGGTGACGTGTGGTGGTCAGGCCACCATTCCCATGGTGGCCGCCGTCTCTCAGGTACAAGCCGTCGATTATGGTGAAATCATCGCCACTGTGTCGTCCAAATCCGTTGGCCCCGGCACCCGTCAGAACATCGACGAATTCACCCGCACCACTGCTGGCGCTGTCGCCAGGGTCGGGGGCGCCAAACAAGGCAAGGCCATCATCATTATCAACCCGGCTGAACCGCCACTGATGATGCGTGACACCGTCCACTGCCTGACAGCCAGTGAGCCGGATCGTGATGCCATTACCGCATCTGTCCACGCCATGGTCGCCGAAGTACAACAATACGTACCGGGTTACCGCCTGGTGAACGGCCCGGTGTTCGATGGCAACCGGGTGTCCATGTTTATGGAAGTTGAAGGCCTCGGGGATTTCTTGCCCAAATACGCCGGCAACCTCGACATCATGACCGCCGCCGGTTTGCGTACCGCCGAAATGTTTGCCGAAGAAGCCGCCAGCGGCACCATCACACTGCCAGCCCGTGGCGAATAAGAGACGGAGGAAGAAGCAATGAACCTGAACGGCAAAAATGTGAAATTGCACGACATGTCCCTGCGTGACGGCATGCACGCCAAACGTCATCAGATCAGTGTGGACGACATGGTCTCTATCGCCTGTGCGATGGACGACGCCGGTATGCCACTGATCGAAGTCACCCACGGCGATGGCCTTGGTGGCTCATCGGTGAACTACGGTTTTCCGGCTCACAGCGACGAGGAATACCTGGGTGCTGTGATTCCAAAAATGAAACAGGCAAAAATCTCCGCGCTGCTGCTGCCCGGTATCGGCACCGTAGATCACCTCAAAATGGCCAAAGAGCTGGGTGTCTCCACCATTCGGGTCGCCACCCACTGCACCGAAGCCGACGTTTCCCAGCAACACATCAGCATTGCCCGCGAAATGGATATGGACACCGTCGGCTTCCTGATGATGGCGCATATGGCCTCGCCGGAAAAACTGATCGAACAGGCCAAACTGATGGTCAGCTACGGCGCTAACTGCATTTACTGCACCGACTCTGCCGGTTACATGCTGCCAGACGACGTTACCGAAAAACTGGGTGCCTTGCGTAACGAACTGGACAGCGCCATCGAGCTGGGTTTCCACGGCCATCACAACATGGCCATGGGTGTCGCCAACTCCATTGCGGCCATTGAAGCCGGCGCGGCGCGGATCGATGGATCGGTCGCCGGGCTGGGTGCCGGAGCGGGTAACACGCCGCTGGAAGTACTGTGCGCGGTACTCGACCGGATGGGCTGCCACACCGGCATCGACCTGTTCAAGATCATGGACGTCGCCGAAGACCTGATTACCCCCTTGATGGACCAGATCATCCGTATCGACCGGGATTCCCTGACGCTGGGTTACGCCGGTGTTTACAGCTCCTTCCTGCTGTTTGCCCAACGTGCCGAAAAGAAATACGGCGTCAGCGCCCGCGACATCCTGGTGGAACTGGGTAAGCGTGGCACCGTCGGTGGCCAGGAAGACATGATCGAAGATCTGGCACTGACCATGGCCAAAGCCAAAGGCTAGGCCTTCGTTCTACCGTAGCGGGTGCCGCTTCCCATGCCGGATGTGTGGGAAGCCGCAGGCACCGAGTACCCCAATTCTCCGAGTGACCCATTGATGAGGTTACTGCTACATCGGCTATGGGATAGCCGATGTGACACAGACAGAGGCACCGAATATGAGTGACAACAACCTGAATCAGGAACAGATTGCTGCGGCAGCAGCCCATCTGGAACAGGCCGAACTGGAAGCTTACGAAGTCACCAAGCTGACAGACGACTACCCGGAAATGACTTACAAGGATGCGTTTGATATCCAGTGGGAAATTCGCCGTCGTAAAGAAGCGCGTGGCAACAAGATCGTTGGCCTGAAAATGGGCCTGACCAGCTGGGCAAAAATGGCCCAGATGGGCGTTGAGCATCCGTGTTACGGCTTCCTGGCGGATTATTTTGCCGTGTCCGACGGTGGCGAAATCAAAACCGATGAACTGATTCACCCCAAAATTGAAGCCGAAATCGCCTTTGTCACCAAAAAAGCGCTGAAAGGCCCTGGTGTGACCATTGCCGATGCGCTGGCCGCGACCGACTTTGTTTTGCCTGCCGTGGAAGTGATTGACTCCCGCTACAAGGATTTCAAATTTGACCTGAAGAGCGTGATTGCCGATAACTCCTCATCGACCCGGTTTATTACCGGTGGCCAGATGCAACGGGTTGAAAATGTCGACCTGAAAAACTTTGGCGTGGTGATGGAAATCAATGGCGAAGTGATCGCCACCGGTGCAGGTGCCGCGGTACTGGGCCACCCGGCGGCATCGGTTGCCATGCTGGCGAATATGTTTGGCGAGCGTGGTGAAGAAATTCCTGCCGGTACGTTTATTATGACTGGGGGAATCACGGCAGCGGTACAGTGCCAAAAAGGGGATAATTTCAGTGTCCGTTACCAGGGGCTGGGTACCGTTACCGGTCGTTTTGTCTGATCGGGATAAGGGTTCTGGTATGACAACGGCCGCTATGATGCGGCCGTTTTTGTTTTGTGTTTTGGATCGCGACAGACTGCGTACGGCCAGCCAGGCAGCGTCCGTGGCGTGACACTATCAGGAGAAGTCAACAATGAAACTGTTAATGCTGGGAGCCGGTGGCATCGGTTGTTATTACGCCGCCCGGTTAGTGGATGCCGGTCACGATGTGGTATTGGTCGCCCGTGGTGCCCATTTGCAGGCGCTGCAACAGCAAGGGCTGGCCGTCACGCACCCGGACTTTGAACTGACCGCCCCGGTAGCTGCCTGCGATATGGCAGCACTGCAGGCTGATTATCGCTGTGCTGAATTTGATCTGATCATGTTGGCCACCAAGGCCACCGCTACCGCCAGCCTGATGGCAGAATTGGCCGACTGGCTGGGGGTGGCCGATACCCCGGTGTTGTCGTTGCAGAACGGCGTGGGGAATGAGCCGCTGATTGCCGAAGTGATCGGTATGAACAGAACCCTGGGCGGGCTGGCAGTACGGATTGGCGGACATATCATTGCCCCGGGTCAGGTGGCTGCCACCGGTGTGGCGCAAATAGAAATGGGCGCCTGGCCCGATGCGGTGCGCAATCCCGGTTGGCAGCCGACGTTATTGCAATGGCAGGCGGCGCTGGTGACAGCAGGTATTCCTTGCACCCTGAGTGACGATATCCAGCAGGCGTTGTGGCGCAAGCTGGTGATCAACAATGGTGTAAATCCACTGTCGGCACTGACCTGGCTGACCACCCGTTCGATGACTTCCGATCCGGTGTTAGGGCGCATTATCCAGGACATGATGGATGAAACAGTGCGGGCGGCGCAGCATCTGGGTGTGGGCCTGACAGCCCAGGATGCCGCCGATATGTTCCAGTTGATTTCAGACTTTGACGACATCAAAACCTCCATGCTGGTTGACCGGGAAAAAGGCCATCCGCTGGAAGTGGACGAGATCTGTTTACCCGTGATCGAACCTTGCCGCCAGGCAGGACAACCGGCACAGACGACCGAACGTATTCACCGTTTGCTGATGGCTAGCCTGGCGCGAGAGGGCTGAGACCTGATGCTTTGCTGATGCTGTTTTTTTTCGATTTTTCAAACGCTTGCCTGGTAGCAAGCAAGAAGCCGATGGCTGTCTGGCACAGCGGTCTGATATGACGTTTTGACCCTTCATCTGCCTGTTTATCCTCTCTGTGCAAGGAGGGGATAGAGGGCTGCACAAATTGGCTATTTGCCTGAAGAGTGGCGGCTTTAAATGGTCGTACAACTCAATAATAAGAATCCGGGCAAAACTATGAATCATTATAAACCTCTCGTTACCGCTGCTGCGGTGTTGCTTGCTTCCGTGTTGTCCAGCGCTGCCGCTGTCGCCAAGGAAGACCCGATTCGGGTCGGTATCATGTTGCCGTTCAGTGGTGTGTACGCTGCGCTGGGAGATGCCGGTCGCAACGGTTTGAAACTGGCGCTGGAACAAAACGCCGACAAACTGCATGGCCGTACCATTGAATATATTGAAATGGATACCGAAGCCCGCCCGGATCGGGCACCTGAAATTGCGACCGCGTTGATGAGTCAGAAAGACGCAGACTTTATTGTTGGGCCGGTGCATTCCGGGGTCGCCATGGGCATGTTGAAAGTGCTGCGTAACAAAAAGCCGATCATGATCATTCCCAATGCCGGTGCCAACGTGGCAACCGGCCCCTGGTGCGCACCCAATGTATTCCGCACGTCTTTTTCTGCCTGGCAGCCGTCGTACCCGATGGGTCAGGTTGCTCTCGATAAAGGCTACAAAAAAGTGGTGACCATGAGCTGGAACTACAGCTTTGGCAAAGAGAGCCTGGACGCCTTTGAAGAGTCGTTCAGCAAGGGTGGCGGCAAGGTACTGAAGAAGATTCTGGTGCCGTTCCCCAAAACCGAATTCCAGTCCTACATCACAGAAATTGCCGCACTGAAACCGGATGCCGTGTTTGTGTTCTTTGCCGGTGGTGGCGCGGTGAAATTTGTGAAGGATTACAACGCCATGGGCTTGAGCGGCAAGATTCCGCTGCTGGGTTCCGGCTTCCTCACCGAAGGGACTCTGGCAGCACAGGGTAACGCGGCCGAAGGCATTGTTACCGGTCTGCACTATGCGGATGAACTGGATATTCCAGCTAACCATCGCTTCCGTGCTGCCTACGCCGCCGAGTTTGGCAAAGACGCCGATCTGTACGGTGTACAGGGGTTTGATACCGGTTTGTTGATCGCCCAGGCGGTGGACAAGTTAAACGGCAATATCAGTGACCGCGACGCCCTGATCCAGGTGATGGAAGACGCCGTTATCCCTAGTCCACGGGGTGAGTTCCACTTCTCCAAAGCCCACAACCCGATCCAGACCATTTACCTCCGCACCGTCGAGAATGGCGTCAACAAGGTGACCGGCATTGCCGCAGAAGCCCTGGAAGACCCGGCTCGCGGCTGTCGAAGTAACTGATCATGCCTTGCCTGCTGCCCGGGCCGGTGATGCCGGGCAGCAGACAAGGGTTTCCGGATGATTCTTCAAGGGGATCGTATTGATGGACTTCGCAATATTTCTGGTCCAGCTGCTGAACGGTTTGCAGTATGGCTTGCTGCTGTTTCTGATTGCATCGGGGCTGACGCTGGTGTTTGGGGTCATGGGGATTCTCAACCTTGCCCACGGCTCCATGTATATGGTCGGGGCTTACCTGGCCTGGTATTTCACCCTGCACACCGACAGTTTTCTGTTGGGAGCGCTGTTGTCGGCAGTGATTGCGTTGGCACTGGGGATAGTGATTGAAAAAACGCTGATCTGCCGCCTGTACAAACGTAATCATCTCGATCAGGTGCTGCTGACCATCGGCATGATCTTTGTGTTTAACGCCCTGCAAAGTCTGCTGTGGGGGAACGACTCCCTCGGGGTCGATGTGCCGGAGCTGCTGAGCGGCTCGATCCAGCTGACCGAACTGGTGGCTTACCCCGTCTATCGACTGTTTGTGGCGGTGCTGTGTCTGGTATTGGCCGCTGGTTTGTACTTGCTGATCAACCGTACCCGGCTGGGTATGTTGATCCGGGCCGGAGAGTCCAACCGCGAGATGGTTGAGTGTCTGGGGATCGATATTAACCGTCTGTACACCATTGTATTTGGTGCCGGGGTAATGCTGGCAGCGTTGGCGGGAGTGATTTCGGCACCGATCGCATCGATTGTGCCCGGTATGGGTGAGCATGTGCTGATCACCTGTTTTGTGGTGGTGGTGATTGGTGGCATGGGCTCGATCAAGGGCGCTTTTGTGGCGGCCTTGATGGTCGGCATTGTCGATACCTTTGCCTCTGTGCTGTTTCCTGCGGTGTCGTCGATGGTGGTGTATATCCTGATGGCAGTGATTTTACTGATCAAGCCACAGGGCCTGTTTTCCAACTAAGGGCGGTATGTCGCGATGATATTTACCAATAAGACCGAACAATTGTTCGTCTGGATATTTTTTCCGCTGGCGTTGCTGTTGCCGTTATTTCTGGAGCAGAACGTTTTTTATATCAACAAGCTGACCACGGTACTGATTTTCGCCATCTTTGTGATGTCGCTGGATTATCTGGTGGGGCGTTGTGGCTTGATCACCCTGGGACACTCGATGTTCTACGGCTTGGGAGGCTATCTGTTTTTTATGATCGCACCGGAGTACGAGGCAGTGAATTTCTGGGTATATACTTTTTATATCTGTGTGATTGCTGCGGTGATTGCCTTGCTGGTGGGCGTGATCGTGCTGCGTACCAGTGGCATCTATATGATTATGATTACGCTGGCGATTGCCCAGATGTGTTTCTATTTTTTCTCCGATTCGATTCATTTTGGCGGCAACGATGGTCTGTTTATTCTGATGAAACCGGATACCAGTCTGTTTGGACTGGCGTTTTTTGACCTCGATAATCCGATTCACTTTTATTACTTCTGCCTGCTGTCGTTATTCAACTGTCTGGCATTCTGGAAACTGGTGCTGGCATCGCGGTTCGGTCGCATTATGGATGCCGTCAAAAACAATCCGGACCGTACCACGGCGCTGGGCTACAACGTCTTTCTGTTTCGACTGATCAGCTATGTGATGGCGTCGGCGCTGGCATCCTATGCCGGTTATCTGTTTGCCCTGCAATACGGCTACGTCAATCCGTCGATGATGTCCTGGCAGACTTCCGGGTCGGCGTTAGTGATGTCGATTCTGGGGGGTATGGGCAGCATTTATGGGGCGATTCTGGGCACCGCAGTGTACTCCGGTCTGCACTATATCTTTGAATATATGACCGAACACTGGCTGTTGCCGATGGGGCTGATGATTATCGCCATGGTGATGGTGTTCAAATCCGGCATTGCCGGTTTTATCGAGAACTGGGTGGAGCGTCGCAAATGAGCCAGGATATCGTTCTGCAAACCGAAGGGTTGTGCAAATACTGGGGTGGCCTGAAAGCCCTCGACAATATGAATCTGGCTTTCCACGACAAGTCACTGCACGGCATCGTCGGCCCGAACGGGGCTGGCAAAAGCACCTTGCTGAATATGCTCTGCGGGACGTACAAACCCACCCGTGGCCGGATTCTGCATCATGGCGATGCCATTGAGGATATCCGGGCCTACGAATTTGTCCGTCGGGGCATTGGTCGTGGTTTCCAGAAAACCAATATCTATCCACAGACCACCTGCCTGGAAAACTGCTGTGTGGCGGCACAACGCCGAACCGGGGGCAGCTTCAATATTTTTGCCCGCCGTAATCGCGACAAGCTGTTGATCGAAATGGCCGAAGCTGCTCTGGAGAAAGTCGGCCTGCAGCATCGACGGGATGCCATTGCGGCACAAATCAGTTATGGCGAACAGCGCCAGCTGGAAATCGCCATGGTACTGGCAACGGCACCGTCGGTGTTGCTGCTGGATGAACCCATGGCCGGAATGGGCCATGAAGAATCCCGGCTGATTATCGATCTGTTACAAACCCTGAAAACAGACTACTGCATTGTACTGGTAGAACACGACATGGAAGCCGTTTTCGAGCTGTCGGACCAGCTGACCGTGATGGTGAACGGCCAGCATCTGGTAACAGGCACAGTGGATGATGTACGGAACGATCGACGGGTAAAAGAAGCGTATCTGGGCCAGGGCGACGAGGTAATCTGATGACACCACTATTGACTGTTCGTGGCTTGCACACCTATTACGGTGAAAGCCATATTTTGCACGGCGTGGATTTTACCCTGGAGGCGGGTCAGGCGATGAGCCTGATGGGCCGTAATGGCATGGGGAAAACCACCACTCTGAAATCGGTACTTGGGCTGGTAGCCCCGCGCGGTGGCGATGTGCGTTTTAATGGCACTGACCTGAGCGGATTACCGACCTGGAAACGCATGCGCCAGGGTATCGCCTATGTGCCGGAAGGGCGTGGCATGTTCCACAACCTGAGCGTGAAAGAGCATCTGCAGCTGGCGGCTCGTGAAGGCGTGAATGGCCAGCAATCATGGCATTACGATCGTGTGCTGGAAACCTTTCCCCGGCTAGCCGAACGACTGACCAATCTGGGCACCCAGTTATCGGGCGGTGAGCAACAAATGCTGGCGATCGGGCGGGCGTTACTGACCAACCCGGAACTACTGATTCTGGATGAGGCGACAGAAGGGCTGGCACCCTTGATCCGCAAGGAAATCTGGGATGTGATTGCCCACATCAAGGATAGCGGTATGTCGACCCTGATTGTCGACAAGAACATTCAGGTACTGAAAAACCTGTGTGACCGACACGTGGTGCTGGTGAAGGGAGAGGTGGTGTTCGATGGTAATACCACCGACTTGCTGGACAATATCGACACCGTTGAGACGCACCTCAGTGTGTAGGAGGCACCTGTTTAATCCTGTACGGCGGCAAGCCGCGCCCCATGGGTGATACCGGCCTCACTGTTTATAACGGTGGGCCATTGTTGGCTCGCCGAGGCGGGTATCACGATCGTATAACCATCGGTATGGACTGTATGGGGCTTATTATTGTATTGATAAGCACCATTAACCATTACAGGTTGCGGGCTTTCAAGGTGGCTGACGGCAACTCACCAAAAGTTTCCCTGTACTCGGAGGAGAAACGACCCAGGTGCGTTACGGCATAATCCATTGCCGCTTCCGTGACATTACGAATCGCCGGATTCTTTTGTAACTCCCGATGTATCGCTAACAGTTTGGCCTGCTTGATATAACGCTTTGGCGTTGTCGACAGGCTATTGGCAAACAGCGAATACAGCTTGCGGACACTGATACCCGCAATGGCCGATAATTCCTCGACCGTCAGGTTCTCTTTGATATTGGCATCAATATAAACTAACACCCGTTGTATTTTTTTGTCTTCTGGCGTTGTTGGAGGCATAACATCCATCAAATTGCTGTTGAAGGTACTCATCAGCTTTTGCACCAGCAAATCCCGATAGCTGGCAGAAATGCCATTCAGACTGAGTTCGGATTCTTCGCTGGCTTCATAAAAAACCGCCTCAATACAGGACAAAAAAGACTGCGACTGACGAATATCCCGTACCTTGCGTTCAAATAAAATCCCATTGTTGGGTACTCGGCCTGCCAGCTCGATACAGGTATTGTTCATGACCTCCCGAGGGATCTTAACAATCAGCTTTTCACAATCGTCGCTGTAAACAAGATCAATTTTTTCTCCTGGATTCATCATCAGTGCCTGACCGCTGGTCAGCAGCATATCGGTGTCTGAAAAGCGCCACTGGCATTCACCACGCATAACAATCTGAAAATGATAAATATCTTCCAGGTCGGGGCAGGCCACGCGTACCCTGTTGCCATAACAAATCCGGGACAGGGAGAGATCGGAAAACTGACACAATGACAACTGGGCGCGGGAGGTTTCGGTTTCCATCAGTTCCAGACGATGGCGGCCAATATGACGGTTGACATGATTGGATACCTCATCCGGGGTGGTATTGGTACATACGGCTGAGTTATTGAGCACGCTGACTAACATACGATGTCTCTTTTATTGTTATTTTGGATCACCTTACCCTCATTTATAAAGGTAGTCGAACCAGTAGTACAAAAAACAGCCTGTATATTAATCGGTAAAGTGGGATTTGATTGACCCATAAATGGAATTATAAAATAAGACCTGTCCAGAACCGGTTTTTAGCAAAAAACACTTCATACAATGGACGTGATAGCCATAAAGTTGGCGATAAAAAATCGAAGCTTGGCCTGTATTTACACAAGTATGAATCAAAACTAACAACCGATAGATTTATTGGCTATTGCTGTTTTGTATTGATTGTTGATGTTCTTGTATTGGATATTGATATAGCTGGATTTGTTCTCAACTGTCAGGCAAGGCTGGTATTTGACCACAGATTTTTTGTGGATTAGATACATATGACACATCCTCAACCCCTCACAATCATCCATGGCTGACCGTCGTCTTGTCAGGGGTTTATTATAAATACGGCTCTGTATTCACATAACAAGCGTGATAATAACTGGCTCCTCTGCCGCCTCTTCAGGCGTGATCCTGATGTTCTGGGAGGTGGCAAAGGCCAAAATCACCTTCAGAAATCCAGCAATATCCTGAAAACAGGATTACAAAATACCGATTGTATGGGCCGGAACAGTCCCTCTTGTGGGATGGGATAGGTATTATTCACACATATCTGAACAGGCGATAGCCGCGATCACACCTGGTCTTTATCGACACACAAAAACAGGTACAAACGCCAGCATGAGCATGACCACAGCGGATAATGATCCGCAGGTCTCTTCTGATCGGCCCTTTAACCAAGGAGCCTCTGGCATATCCCGGCATCCGCATACTACGTTTACACAGGATCTTGAATGAATATCAAACTCTCGGTGGTCGACCAGTCGCCGGTTCATGGCTCCCATTCCCTCAGAGCCGCGCCCGGCCTGACTCTGGAACTGGCCCGTCTGTGTGATGAACTGGGCTACCACCGCTATTGGGTAGCCGAACATCACGACAGCATGCACTTTGCCAATCCCTGCCCGGAGATACTGGTAGCCACCATCGCCGCCCAGACCCAGCGTATCCGGGTGGGCAGCGGCGGGGTCATGCTAAGTCATTACAGCCCACTAAAAGTGGCCGAGTGTTTTCGGATGCTCGCCACACTGCACCCCGACCGCATTGACCTCGGGATCGGGCGAGCACCGGGAGGCTCCAGTCTGAGCTCAGCAGCGTTGGCTTTCCCACACCGGCCACTGCAGGGCGACATTTATGAACAGCAAGCACAACTGCTGGGGCAGTTACTGGAAGGTAGCGTACCCGCCAACAGCCCGTTTAAACACCTCAGTGTCATGCCTGATAATACACCGACTCCGGAACGTTGGATGCTGGGCTCCAGTGGTGGCAGCGCCGGCCTGGCAGGCAAACTGGGTTACGACCTTGCACTGGCACGCTTTATCGCACCAGACCAGTGTCAGCCATCGATATTCGACCACTGGCAGCAGGCATGGCAACAAGCCGGGCACCAGCGCCAGCCCAACAAATTACTTGGCATCGCCTGTATCTGCGCCGCCACCGAAGACGAAGCAAAACTGCGCGCAGGCACCGCGGTATATCGCAAACTGACAGCCCAGCAAGGCATGCCGGAAGACTTCCTGACCCCCGAACAGGTACAAGACCGCTACCGGCAGATGTCGCCATCGGCACAAGCCGGTTACGACCATATTCTCAGTGGGTACACCGTTGGCACCGCTGACCAGTGCCTGACGGATATCGAACAACTCAGCCGCCGGTTCAACTGCCAGGAATTTGCCCTCGTCACCGTCACCCACAGTCATTACGACCGTATGGAAAGCTATCGGTTACTGGCGCAGCAGCAGTAGCCAGCGCTGAGTGCGTACCCCAAACGACGAGAAATACACCCGTCCGGCCCGGCACTATCCGTGGCCGCATAACGCCATAAAAACGTAAATTTAACCAGACAAGCAGGTAGCAGTAGAGCATTGTCAAAAAAGCAGATACAATACGCGGCCTTGATTCAGGTAATCATCACCTGAACTCATCGACCGCCCGTAGCTCAGCTGGATAGAGCGTTGCCCTCCGGAGGCGAAGGTCAGAGGTTCGAATCCTCTCGGGCGGACCATTTTCCAAGCCGTTCTAGCGATAGTAACTACTGACTCCCAAAATTCAGATCAAGCAGCACACCATAAACAAACGCGTTTGAATATGCTGTTTGCGGACGGGCCGTCCGCGCTCCCATGATTTTATGTAACTCTGGAGCGCGGGCGGCCCGCCCGCATTAGCGCTGCTCAAGCAACGTCGGAAGATAAAAAGCACTGGTTATTGCTCAACACTGTTATTATTGAATATAGCTTGATAAATACGAGCGATTGCTACTGCATTTTCAAATGCCAGCTCGATTCTACCATTGGTTATGTCTTCAGCTGTTATTGATTGTTGAAGATAACTGCTGATGTTGAATGGGCCATCCTCAGGATCATTAATATACCCGTAGATATTGGCGTACAATGTTCCGGCTGAATTAACAGGTAAAGAAAACTCTACTTCGCCATTTATCATTGTGGCAGTGCCATATGAGTAATGGCCGGTATTTGTTCTATAAGTGTAGTAGAAGGTTTCTCCATCCAGCACATACTGGGTTTTTAGAATCTGTTGGATTGTTGCAATTTCAGTACGATCAAACAGATCTTCATCTAAAAACTTCTGATACGTTGTACTCAATACCAAAGGCTGTGAACGAGCATTGTAAACTTGATAACTTCCGCCCCAGGTACTGGAGTTTTCAGGGTTTGAATTTGGGTGGGTAATATTTAATATTTGAATCCGTTTTTCTGCTTGGGCTTCATTGAGTGCAGAGGCTCTGGGTTTGTCGTAGGCTTTTAATATAAGTTCATTGACGTCCCAATAGGTCAGGTCTGTCGGAGCAGTAATATAAGCACTCGCCTTGATTGACACAGGCTCTGGAATTGCCAGCACATCTATGGCAACCAGCATTGGCTCTTTACATTGAGTATAATAACCTACGAGTTCAGTCTCTTGAGAACCGGATACAATGACGGTATCACCGTCGATCTCACCATACGAAGGAGTAATCGAAAAGCTGAATCCTTCTGCATTGGGCGTGTTATTAATCAGATTTTCTGGGTCCAGTAATGTACCGGTGCTAGTCCTCTGTCTGGCACCGTTTTTCTCGATTTCTGTTTTAATTATGATGCCGGAAGCAGGGATCTGATCGGCAGTAAGTAAATTACCACTCAAGTCTGTAAAATTAACCTGGCGCATGCATTTGGCGCTGTAGTGCCAATCCAGATTCCAATAGGATAAATGATCAGTCTGAACACTTAAGTACAGGCCCTGGTCATCTTCTGTAACGATGCCCTCCTGGTCGTGCAGACCCCATTGGCCAGTCGTTTCATTGTGACTCCATACTGGAATAACATCACCAATTTTAACGGGTTCACCTGTTTCAGGGTTGATAATATCGTCAGGGATGCGAAAAACCAAATCTGCCGTGGTGCCGAGCTGATGGGCTTTTTGGTTGTTTTCATCAATGATATCCACGGCAAGAAAACCGGCGGTCATAAAGAAACCTTCACCGTCGGAGCTATCTGTCATATCCGTATCGCTACCAACGGAAAAACCACCAGGGAAACTATCAAGTGCGCTGTCTTCGGTAGGGTCAAAGTACGCAATTTCAACGTGTAAATTACCAGACAGAAGATTGCCATCGATATCTGTCAGTGTGGTATTGGCAGGCAAGCTAATGCCAATACCACTTTCGGTTTCAACCACCAGTTCTGAATCCAATACACCGTCTGTGGCTACGTGGCTGGTATTACTTACCACCGTAACTCCCGTCGGTGAAATGATTTTACTGACCAACTTGAGAGTGACAATTTGTTGGCCATCTTCCAAGGCAGGTTCTACCACCACACTGCTTCCTCCAGCAAAATAGTTGCTGGCCGATGCCTGTATGCGGAAACTGATTGGTGAAAGCTGATCAGCAAAACCGCTATCGATCAGAACATTGGTAGTGCCATTATCGGTGATAATTAATTGACCATTCGTGAAAGCGTCTCCCTCATTATTGGTCAAATAGGCAAGTTCAGCCGCATCAGGAGCATAAAAAGACAATGACACCGATTCTTCAATCGGTTCCAGGGACGCCGCGTCCAGTATCTGGATTGACAGGGTTCGGCTCTTGACCGAGGTCATTAGCGCTTGATCCGAGCCTGAGGTACCGCGTACAACCACGGAAGGTTCTGAAGGCACCTGGTTTTCCAAACCAACTTCATCATCCGAACTACTTAGGCAAGATGATAATAATACAGCGAGAGGTAAGGTTAATAATGCCTTTGGCAGGTGTGACGTTATATAAAAAACAGAATTTCTCATGTTGTCTGATTCCTTGTTTTATAGATGCCCATCGGGATTAAATCTGATAACTCAATGAAAAATTTATAACAGGTATAAATAAATCAGAATTATCTATGTCGCGCTGCAACTTGGCTTCTTCAATATCCACATCTGATTGCACGCTGTGACAACTCAAGGAGTTTTCTGGACAGGTAGCATATAAGTCGGCATCGACTGAGTGAAGAAATACAGCACCCAGATCCAGCATGAATCCAAAGCCTTTGCCAGCACTTACCGGGTTGCCCCAACCAAAACCGATATAAGGAGATCCCGTTGCTGATGAAATATCCCCACTCAGGCTTTCCAATTCTGTTGTTGTATCGTAGACCTCACCATTGACTTCGAGTGTGCCATTGCGAGGGGTGGCGGTTATATTCATGGATAAATCATAGTTCACATACGCAGCAGATAAACGAAAGCTCCCATTAAATGGATATATATCGGCTCCAATGCGTATATTTTTAAATGCCAAATTGCCATCGTAATCTAGATCATCGTTTTGAAATTCATGATTCAAATCCAACGTATTGAAGCCACCACGCAGAACCAGCCAATCCAGCACCTTATAATGCGCACCCAATCCCAATCCCAGCGTGCCAATCTCACCACCAAGAGCAAAACCAGACTTCTCTGCCTGCAAGGGGGCAGAGAGGCATAATATTGAAATCGCTCCGAGGTATTTAAATAGAGACATGTTTTTAGTCATTGTCTATTCCATTTCGTTATAAAAATACTTTTATTTTGGTATTAATAGTACAGCGGCACATCCAAAAATATTTTAATCTTCTCCCTGTCTTTATAATTTTTCTTGTTGCTTTTGGTTCTTTTCCTATCCTGCTTTAGGACTGGTCAATTTTTTTTGATAATAATTATCACTGCTTGTAAAGTATTTTTATTCTCAGAGAGCGAGGCTCGAATTTTTATACTTGACTTTAGTGGGGCGCCTTTTTCGATGAATAAAAACCGGCCTGGCCAGTTATTAAACAGGCTGTTATTTGCTCTGGGTTTTGCTGCCTGTGCTTTCCATATACCGCACTTCTACTAGCTGCTGGAGCCATTTGGGTCCCTCCCGCTCTGCTTCAACGGGCTCGGGCCGAATAATCAGCTGGAAAGCAAGAGCAATAACTGATGTAAACGCTTATGGATATTCTTCTAACAGCGTTTCCTGATCGTGATTGGCATCTCTGTTAGCGACGTGAGGCGGCCGGAATATTCAAGGAAAACAGCCTGAGTGCAACGATTAACCTAACTGTCAATTTTTGTAAAATTTATCCGCTCTGGCGCCCGGGGTCAATAGCTGATGGGTGAAAATTGAACAATTTCAACTTTGGCGCTGATAGCCCTTTTTCTGTTCAGCTTGGGTTTGCATGAGTTACCAACTCATATTCGCTGTTTTTGCGGACGGGCCGTCCGCGCTCCTATGTGAGCCGAGGTGTGAAATTGTCCGGGAGTGCGGGCGGCTCGCCCGCATCAATACTGTTGATGTATCAGACGGCTGGAGGTTCGAATTTCAGAGTCAGACGGTCCTCGTCATCCTGACGCTGTACAAATTCTTCCAGGCGGTCGCGTGCAGGATCACCGAGGGTACGTGCTGTTTCCGAGATAAGAAGCTCGGTGACAGCAAAAGCCGCAGTCATTGAATCGAATGGTTCTAACGCCTTGTTGCCTGCGGTAAGCAAAGCGGTAGCCTTGGAGGCCAAGGGAGAAAGATACTGGTCTGTTACCAGAATGACCTTGGCGCCTTTATTGATTGCTTCTAACCCCCAGTTAATGGTCGTTTGCTGGTAGCGTCGAAAGTCAAAGACCACAGCAACGGTCGACGGTTGTATGTCGACAAGGCTGTGAATATCAGGGACAGATAGCTGGACGTTCGGGCGCAGAATTGAAAGGTAACGATAAAGTTGCTGGGCCAATACCTGGCTGAAGCGTCCACCTATTGTCACGATGTTATTCTCAGATGCGCACAGCAGTTGAACGGCCTTTGTGATTTCTGCATCGCTGAGTGATGTAAATGTATTACGGATACTCTCCAGGTACAGGAACTGTGCCTGCCCGGAGGGGGACGTTTCGTCAGAACTTGATCGATTGTCCGGGTAGCTGCCAACGGGTGAGAATAGCCGGTTCTGGGCCTCATTCCGTAATGCGTCCTGAAATTCTGAATAGCCGTCAAAACCCAGTTTCTTTACAAAACGCACAACGGTTGGCGGACTTGCCCCTGAGCTAGCGGCAAGTTGTACCACAGGCACAAGGCCTCCCATCGGATAGTTTTCGGAAATCGAGTTAGCTACAGCAAGCTCGGCCGGTGGTAACCGATCCCGCAGAGCCCTGATTCGCTGGGAAACAGTTCCATTCACTCCAGGTTGTGCTGTCATTCGACTATGTCTCGCTCTTATGTCTCATTCGCTGTGTTGCGGTTGATACACCCGGGTAAATATCTGCGCAACGTAAATCCGGGTGGCCATAGTATAGTGGCCGACCCAATCCCGAAGCCACACGATTATCCCCGACTTCAATTGATACCAATCCGTTAGAACAACGGACTGATTGTATTTTTACATGGTGAGATTTTGATCCTCAGCAGTTTCAACTACGGCATTTGAATATCCAGGACACGATTTGATTGGCGGCATTGTTCACTCTTATCGGTGGCTCAGAGGTTCAGGTCAGGACTGTTTTCAGTGGCTCTTATACACCGTTTTTCCAATCCGTTGCGGGCGTGGTGAAGATCGGCGTCAGCGTCATGCGCCAAGGTGGCGCATGACGCTGCTTTATCGGCTGGGGCCGAAGCAGCATTGATTCCACGGCCCTTCGGGGCGGATTTTTTCATCAACCCAGCGCGCTCAATCGTTACCTTCCAACGCTCTTTGCGCTTCTTTAAAGCACCAATCCGCGATCAGCTTCCAGTGCTGTGGATCACTCTGCACAACCCAAATCAAGAAATATGCAAACGCATATGTTTATAAATTTTCATGTTGACATGAATCATGGAAATTAATGAACATTGCCGGACAGCGTACACAGCAGCGAGGAAACAAAAATGAGTGATTCTCCGGAAATTTCCGGTTTCATTGATGAGTTTGGTCTTTGGACTGATGAGCAGAAAGCGGCCGCAACAAAAATCAATGCGATGGTGGAAAAAGGCGATCTGAAAACGTTTCGGGTATCCGTTCCAGATGCTCAGTCCAAACTTCGTTCCAAGACGCTTCTTCCGGGGGCCTTCAAGTCCGCTCTTCGGGAAGGTGTTGAATTCACCAGTGCCTATTTCAGCTTTGACTCTGCTGAAGGTGTCGCATTCAACCCGTTCGGCAAGGACGGTGGTCTTGGCCTCGACGACATGCACGGCTTTTCCAACGCTATCCTTGTGCCGGACCCACTCACGTTTCGTGTTTTGCCCTGGGCGCCGACCGTCGGTTGGGTGTTGTGTGATATCTATCTTCGCAATGGCAAGCCTGTGCCTTTCGATGCCCGTCACCAGCTGAAATCGGCCATTAAGCGATTGAAGAAGCAGGGCTTTGATCTGGTTACAGGGCTCGAAGTTGAGTTCTATGTAACACGGGTGACGGATCATAATCTCGGTGAAGAACATATGGGAACACTGGGGGTTCCGCCTACACCGCCATCTGTTGAAGCCCTGTGGCGCGGCTTTGCCTATATGTCTGAGGACCAGCAGGACAAGATCAGTGAAATCACAGACACACTGGCAGAAAACTGCCTGGCTCTCGGCTTGCCGCTTCGCACTATGGAAGATGAAATGGGGCCGGGGCAGCTTGAATTCACTTTTGATGTCCAGGACGCCTTGCAGGCGGCTGACTCTATGGTGCTGTTCCGCTCTATGGTGAAACAGACAATGGCACGCATGGGATTGCATGCCACCTTTATGGCCAAACCGATTTTCTCGAGTTTTGTGGCTTCTGGCTGGCATTTACATCAGAGCCTTGCTGCGCCAGGAGTACCGAACGCTTTTGTGGCATCGCCGGATAGTGGTGAGATTCTTTCTCCTACAGGGCTTTCTTACGTTGCAGGCCTGCTGGAGCATGCTGTCGATGCTTCAGTATTTACCAACCCGACGATTAATGGTTATCGCCGCCTTAAACCCAATTCGCTGGCCCCAGACCGTTCAACCTGGGGCTACGACAACCGGGCAGCGATGGTACGAGTACAAGGTCGTCCCTGCCATATCTCCGGGCACATTGAAAACCGTATCGGTGAGCCGACAGCGAATCCTTATCTCTACATAGCGTCGCAAATACTCAGTGGCTGCGATGGCCTTGAGCGTAAGCTCAGCCCCTGTCCGATCGAAGACAGCCCCTACGAAGCCGAGCACCGGCCAAAGCTTCCAACCAATCTGATGGAAGCTACGGAAGCCCTTGATAAGAGCAAGTTCTTCCGTGAGGCGATGGGAGACCAGTTCATCAACTGGATGGTTGCTATGAAGAAAAGTGAAATTAACCGCTTCCTCGCTGCCGAGCCTGACTGGGAGCAGTCCCCTGATACGGTGACCCAATGGGAACACCACGAATACTTTACGCGCTACTGATGGCATCGGTATTAGGAGACATTTCGTGAATATTATTACCACATCGGAATTCAGCTTCGGACACCTGATTGAAGAAGGGCGTGTACACCGTACTCTTTATACGGATACCGATATTTTCCGCCTTGAAATGAGCCGGGTTTTTGGTGGTACCTGGACCTATCTGGCTCACGCCAGTGAGCTGCCCAAGCCAAATGATTTCGTGCGCAAGAAGCTTGGTTTACGCCCGGTTATTATCACCCGTGACCGTGAAGGAAAATTTCACGGCCTGCTGAATCGTTGCACACACCGCGGTGCGACCATTTGCCGTCAGGATGAGGGAAATGCTCGTCGCTTCACCTGTCCGTACCATAACTGGTCGTTCACCAATACCGGGGAGCTGGCTGCTGTTCCTCTCGAAGAGGGTTATGGCCCCTCTTTCAAAAAGGAAGAACTCGGCCTGGGTAAACTGCGTGTCGAAAGCTATCGTGGCTTTATTTTCGGTACTCTAAACAAGGAGTTGCCTGACCTCAAAACCCATCTTGGTCCGTCAGCAGAGCTGCTGGATGAATGGCTTGACCGTTGGCCGGGCGCAGAGCTGCAGCTGCGCCGCGGACAAACCAGATTTACCTGCGCCGGTAACTGGAAGCTGATTTATGACAATGCTGCTGATGGTTATCACCCGGGCTATTCCCATGCGTCACTGCTGCGTATGAGAAAAGACCGTTACGGTGGTGGCGTCGATATGCAATGGGCGCTTGGCAATGTTGATGAGGGCCTGCAAACCGTATCTGACTGCGGTAATGGTGGTACTTTCATCGATCAGCGGGCAGAAATAATCCGTTATTGGGATCAATCTGCTCCTATGCCAGGTGAAGGTCCGTATGCGCGGATTATCAGCGAGAAAATGGGGGACAAAGCCGATGCCGCCCTCGACGTCGTGATGGGGTCTGGCATGAATATTAATATTTTCCCCAACCTTCTGATTATCGGCAACCAGATTCAGGTTATCGAGCCTCAGAGTGTCAATAAAACCAATATTAATTGGTATGCAACCGCCCTCGTTGCAGACGATCTTCCAGACGAAGTCAATTCACTGCGTATGCGTTTGCAAGAGGATTTTCCGTCCTTCGGTGAGCCTGATGATCTGGCGAATTTTGAAGAATGCCAGGCTGGTCTTGAAATTGAGGAAGTCGAGTGGATACAGACCGGGCGCCATATGGATACCGGCAAAGAGTACATCGGCGCCAAGGGAATGTTGAGTGGCCCTGTATCGGATGAACTTCCATTACGTGTTTTCTGGAAAGAGTGGCAGAAGCGTATAGAACAAGGTAATACCGGGGGGACGAAATGAGCATCAACACCAATCTTATAAAGGATGGCTTCACCCTTGAGGACATTCTGCGCGATACACTCGAGTCTAATTATATTGACGATTCTTATTACGCGAAACTGCGTAATGATATGGATGAATGGGAAGGTAAAGGTACGGTTCTTAATGAGGAAGAGCGCCAGGCCTATGAGTCCCTGATCATTCACGAAAACTGGCTACTGGATCGTCGTGCATTTGAACAATGGTATCAGCTCTATAGTCGTGAATGTGTTTATTGGGTGCCTGCTGTTGGTGAGTTGCCGGATGCTGAGCGGGCAGACCCCCAGCGCCAGGTCACGATTGCTTTCGATGATCGTCGTCGCATGGGTGACCGTATCGTATGGCTAAGAACCGGCGTTGCTTATTCGCAGCTGCCCCCGTCTTATACCTCTCATGTGAGCGCTTCTTTCGTCAGACTGCCGACGGAAAAGGAAGGAGAAATCAAGATTCGTTCGCAGTTTATCGTTCAGGAAATGCGGGGAGGCCATGCAATCCAGACGTTCAGTGGTTGGATGGGACACGTTTTCGTCGCAGAAGGCGGCGTGATCAAAATCGATCGAAAAGTCGTTTGTCTGCTTGATGCACCCCGTAATCATCACAACCTGACGTTCCTGTTGTGAGGTGAGATGATGACTATCACTGTTACAGGAAACGAGACGCTTGCCCCTGGGTTCTGCTTACACCTGACAGTAAACAGCAAGGCAGTTATAGCAGACGGCATCATTAAATTATTACTGGCTGGCGAAGAGCTTCCGGACTGGGAGCCTGGTGCGCATATCGAACTGGCATTTCCCGGAGGGCTGGTACGCGCTTATTCGATTGTTTCAGGAGAGCCAGGGCGAAGTTACGAGCTGGCTATTCTGCTTGAACCGGAAAGTCGTGGCGGTTCGCGCTACGTCCACGAACAGGTGCAAGAAGGAGACGTCATTGCGGCTACCGAACCCAAAAACTCTTTTGCCCTGGAAGCGGCGGAAAATTACGCATTCATTGCGGGTGGCATTGGTATTACGCCTGTTTTACCAATGATCAGAAGTATGAAACGTGCAGGCAAGCCCTGGAAGCTGTATTACCTCGGTCGGTCACGTACACGAATGGCGTACATGGCTGAAGTCGAGGCGCTGGAGCGTGAGCAGCCTGGCAGTGTGTTCGTCCATATTGATGACGAAGTTGGCGGTGTTGATCTTGGTGTTCTGGTTAATGGACTTGCGGAGAATACAGCGGTCTATACCTGTGGTCCTAACGGATTGATGGATGCGCTTTCTGTACAAATTGAACAGCGGCCCTCGATCAGTCTCCATATGGAGCGCTTCGGACGGATCGAGCTGGTGCCATTAGTTGATGCTGCAGCAATCAGTGATGATGCTACTGACGCAGCGTGCGATGCTGATGGGGCGTTCGAACTTGAGCTGCATAAAACCGGAGAGACGATCAACGTGGGTAAGGATGAAACCATTCTTGATTGTGTCCGTAAGGTTCGGCAAGGCTTGTCCTTCTCATGCTCCGACGGATACTGCGGAACCTGCGAGACCGCTGTGCTTGGCGGTATTCCCGATCATCGTGACACCGTACTTTCCGAGCAGGAACGTGAAGAAAACCGAACGATGATGATCTGCGTCAGTCGCTCCAAAACCCGCAAGCTGATTTTGGATCTTTGACGAACCGCACCTCGTAAAACGCTGTCTTGCGGACGAGCCGTCCGCGCTCCCATAGGAGCACCGCGGCGGTGTGTTCATAACATACCCGGGAGCGCGGCGATTGGTTCATAACATACCCGGGAGCGCGGCTATTGGTTCACAACATATCCGGGAGCGCGGCGATTGGCTCATAACATACCCGGGAGCGCGGCTATTGGCTCATAACATACCCGGGAGCGCGGCGATTGGTTCACAACATACCCCGGAGCGCGGCGATTGGTTCATAACATACCCGGGAGCGCGGGCGGCCCGCCCGCATTAGCACTGGCATAAGCACTGCTCCAGCGCCAATCCTCCGCGTTTTTCACCAACCCCGCTTTCACCGGATTCTGATGGATATACTCAATTGCCCGCTGAAAATGCGCTTCGTTGCGTATATATCGATCCCAATAATCCGGTTGCCATATCGATGGCGGCGAACCCGCCAGCAACGCCGAGATCTTTTTGCCAGTATAAGACTTCCAGCTATGCACGATGCGAGATAGCGACTCACCGTTCAATACCCGTATCAGCAGATGCACATGATTGGGCATTACCACCCAGGCAATCAGCTGATAGCGCGTCCCATGAAAGTAGAACCAATTCTCCACCACCAATGCAGCAACCTCGGGGATAGCCAGCCAGCAATGACCGTAACCGGCATCCATGGCATGCTCGGTGTGTTGCCGTCGTTGAGTGTCCGGCAAATCCCTGAGCCGGTCGATGACAGCCTTCGGTAAGGCATCGTTAAGACGGTAGGTAATGACCTGAAACTCAGCGCCGTCGATATGAGGCAAATAGCCTCGGCTGTGAATTCCTTTCTGCGTGTGATTGCTCATGGCTTCCTGCCTTGAAGATGCTGCGAACCAAGTGCCAACAGCCAGATAGTTGTGATGCGGACGAGCCGTCCGCGCTCCCGGACAAGGGGCGCTGCATTTTTAGCCGCGTCCATTTACTCCGTCCTCGAACGGCTTTTTACCATAGTCCGCGTGTGCCATTCCATTCTGCCCGGGACGTTCCATAGGATAAAGCGGACGGGCCGTCCGCGCTCCCATGATTTGATGAGCGGCATAGTGTTAACACCTGGGAGCGCGGCGGTTTATTCATAACATACCGAGAGCGCGGCGGTTGTTCCTTGTACATCTGGGAGCGCGGGCGGCCCGCCCGCCATTCAGCCTTGCCATTGCCAGGGTTCTTCTCCTCGCTGGTAGATCGCTTGGGCGGCTCGTTCAGACAAGTGTTGGAACAAATCGAGTTCCCAGCGGGATACGTGGAACTCACCTAACGTGCGTTGGACTTCATATTGAAAGACTTTGGGTTCGATTTGATTGGCAAAGCGCCAGGTGTCGATAATGATCTCGTGACGGCGGCGTAAAAATTCCGGCGCAGGAATCTTGTCTCTCTTGGCATTGTTGACCTTTTCGTCAGACGGCAGCAGGTTCCATAAATCGTTGTTGTGCCAGAGTGAGAAGGGCAGCACATGGTCCACATCCATACGACTCATATTGAGAGGGGTATCGCTCCAGACACAGGTCAGGTCTGTTGCTTCTGCATACAGACGACGAGCCAGGCCTTGTTCTCTCTTGGGATCTTCATCTTGTACCAGCAGAGGCAGTACCACGCCGCGATGGATAGTTGGATCACTGCGTTTTGCAAAGTTTTCACACAGTTCCGACCAGCGTAGCAGGAGGGAGTCTCGTATCCAGTAGCCCGACAGGCAGAATTCTCGCCATAGATCGACTTCCAGCAATACCAGCTTGCGGGTTTTGTCGTAGCAGAACATATCCCCTTGGGCGGCATGGCGGACTGGCCCGTCGATCAGGGTGCGAGCCATGATCGCGAGTGTTTTATCCAGCTGTTTCACGATGGGGACTGGCAGGTTGTCTTTTTTCCAACCCAGGATAAACAGGCTGTAGGTGACGGTCGGATCTGTGCCGTAATTGGTTTGGCAAAGTTGGATCAGATGGCCCAGAGCAGTGCGGAAAGCCGGTGGTCGAGTACTGCCGGGGTGATCATTATTGCTTTGGGGGATATGCACTGGCGAGGCGATCAGAGGCCAGTAATAACGTAGCCAGCACTCTGCCAAGGCCCGCACCGGCATGCCGATAAAACCACTCGACAGCCAGGAGACGGCACTGGCATCACGATCAGACATATCACAGAAGGCGCGTAACAAGGCTAATTTATAACTGGCGACTTTCTTGTCGTGTTTGAGTACTGCTTCTATACGATCCAGAGGCCGGTTACGTTCGGATGATTTTTCAAACAGCATGACATGCCACTGCATATCACTGCGGCCCAGGGCATCGTCATTGGTAAACTGGCCCAGGAAAACCAGCCCTAACTGCTCTGCAATCAGACGGACACGATCGGCTTCCAATGGCAGGAACAGACGTCCGCCCGGATCTCGGTGTTGTGGATCAAGATCTGCTCTGGGAGAGGGGAGCGCCAGTAGTAAGCGGCCGCCGACTTTCAGTAAGGTGCGCAGGTTGACGAAAGCTTCAAGCTGTTCGCCGACGGGGACTGTTCTGGTCAACAAAACCGGACACATTAATTGGCTAATTTCTCATGCTCCGCCGGTGACAAGTCACCGTTCGAGG
>NZ_JAUYVV010000034.1:0-25381 GCF_030689165.1 Oceanobacter sp. 4_MG-2023
CATCCACTTCGAAGGACGGATCGACGGCTACGTGGATCTGTAAGTAATGGGTGACACAGAACTATGAACACCCTCGGGTTCAACGCTGACCGGGTTGTGATTGCATCGTCTCTGGACGGTTCTGCCGTCTATGCTGCCGGTAACCCGGCCTGCATTTTTCCTGCGGCAACCGCGTACAGCATGTCCAGCGCCAGGGTTGCTCCTGCCAGCGAGGTGATTTCTGCATGGTCGTAAGCGGGTGCTACTTCCACCACATCCATGCCACGTATATCCATTCCAGCCAGGCCCCGGATGATTTTTAGTGCCCCATCCATTGTCAGACCCGCGGATACTGGTGTGCCGGTACCTGGGGCAAATGCCGGGTCGAGGGCATCGATATCAAAACTGATATAAACCGGCCGTCCTGCCACTCGCTGACGAATACGCGTCAGTGTCGCGGCCGGGCCAAGATCATTCAGTTCCGCGGCGTCAATAACTTCGAACGGGTGTCCGTCTGATTCATACGCGGTACGAATTCCCAGCTGGATCGAGTGTTCTGTATCCACCAGTCCCTCCACTACGGCATGGTGAAACAGGGTGCCGTGATCGTATTGGCTGCCACCGTCATAGGTGTCGGTATGAGCATCAAAATGAATCAGTGCCAGCGGCCCGTGTTGCTTTGCCTGGGCCCGCAGGATCGGCAGGGTGACAAAGTGATCGCCACCCAAAAACAGTGTCTTTTTCCCGGCCTGTACCAAAGCAGCGGCGAAGGCTTCGAGGTTGTCGACCAGCGTCTGTGGTTCGCCATGGCGGAACGCAAGGTTCCCGGCATCCTCCAGTTTTAACACGTCATCCAGCGCAAAAGTCCATGGCCAACGCTTGCCTTCCCAAATCAGATTGGCCGATGCCTGACGCACTCCCTGAGGCCCGAAGCGGGCACCGGGACGACCAGACGTAGCCATATCAAACGGCACTCCCGCGACAATGACATCGGCGAGGGAGGTGCGGATATCTGTCATCAACGGGCACTGCATAAAGGTCATACCTAACGCCCCGTAGAGCGGCAGGTCGGCATTGGCAGAGGAGGTAGCCAGCGGATTATGGGAAGCAGACGTCGGGTACATGAATATTCCAGTCACTCATTGGGTTGTCAGAAGCTGAGATCAGGGTGTTACCTGTGTCTCGATACGGTATGAAGCGCAGAATAAGCGTCGCCAAATTATTAGAGAAATGAATAATATTCCTGACATAATGCACACTGTGCATAATTGGCGGAGACTCTGAATATGTCGGATACCACGTCACCACTAAGACATTTTGACCTTAACCTGTTGCAGGTATTTGATGCCCTGATCAGCGAATGCCATGTCTCGCGGGCCTCGGAACGGCTGTTTCTGAGTCAGTCGGCCACCAGTCATGCCCTCAATCGGCTGCGTCAGCAACTCAACGATCCCTTGCTGGTACGTTGTGGCAGTGGCTTGCAGGCCACGCCTCGGGCGCTGGCGATGCTGCCTGAAGTCAAAGCCATTCTGAAGCAACTGGAGCTGACGCTGGCCCCGCCGAAACAATTTGAACCGGCCCATAGCCAGCGGGTATTTACCATTGCAGCCACGGACTACTTTGAGGCGGTGGTATTGCCAGACATGATGCCGACGCTGCAACAGCAAGCCCCCGGGGTTATCTTTGACCTGGAAATGATTGGCCCGCACGCCTCGCTGGAGCGGCTGGAAAATGGCTCGGTGGATCTGGTCATTGGTCTGGATGAAAATCTCAGCATTCCCCCGCACCTGTTACGGCAGCCCTGGCTGACCGAACAACTGGTCTGCCTGGCGGGCACACGCTTCGATGATATTCCCGACCAGCTCACCCTTGATCAGTACCTGGATTTTCCCCATGTGGTGATGCTGGACCAGACCGATACCAGCACCAATGGCATCGACCGCTGGCTGGCTGGCCAGCAACGTCAGCGCCAGCGCCTGGCTCAAATGATCAATTATCTTGCCGCCGCCCGTCTGGTTGCCGAACGCCGGGCCTTATTAACCCTGCCGCGTCGTATGGCCGAACTGTTTAGTGACTGGCTGCCGGTACGTACGGTGGATGGGCCAGCGGATATGCCGCATTGGGACATGACCCTGATCCAACATCCGCTGCACGTACAGGACCCGGCCTTGCAGTGGTTGATCGAGCAAGTGGTTGGTGCGCGGATATAAGCCCAGACATCAGCCCGGTTAGAACCATGGATATCCGCAGCGGGTAGTGAGAGGGTAGTGAGCGGGTAGTGAGAGGAGCCGGGTGGCGGTATTGGTCAGAGTGCTAACAGCGAATCTGAAACAGTATTCTTCAGTCCGTGCTTACAGTTTCCTGCCATGGGTTCTGATAGTATGTCTCGCCGTTTATATAGCCTCGACTTCTGCACAGGCCCCGCCATGATGAAATCGCCAGACCAGACGCCGGAATTTGCCACTGCGGCGGCGTTACTTAAATATTTTGGCCGCAAAGCCCGCTTCCATAACGCTTTTTCAACCCTGCTGGGGTTGTTACAGGTGGCGATGACCATTGCCTTGGCCTGGCAGGTGGCGACCTTGCTGGATCGGGCGGTGTACCAGCCTTCATCGGTATTGCCATCATTACAGGACTGGCTGCAGTTGGCGGCGATTCTGTTATTGCGGGCGCTGGCGGTCTGGGGTCAAGGATTGCTGGGTAATCGCGCCAGTCTGCGGATTCGGGCGGCGCTGCGACAATTTGCCTTACAGCGTTGTTTTGGCCTCAATATTCGTTTGTTTCCTCACTTTAACGCTGCGGAAGTCAGCAATTTGCTGACCACTGAAATCGACAAACAACGGGGTTATTTTGCCGATTTTATACCGCAGCAGCGGCTGGCCGGTCTGATGCCGCTGGTGATTCTGCTGGCGTCGGCGTTTGTCAGCTGGCTGGTGCCTGTGATTCTGTTACTGACTGCTCCTCTGGTGCCCTTGTTTATGGTGCTGGTGGGTTCCAAAGCTGCCGATGTCAGCCGCGCCAATTTGCAGCAGCTCAACCGCCTCGGGGACTTGTTGGCCGACCGCCTGAAGAATCTGCAGGCATTACAACTGGCAGGTGCGGTAGAGCAGGAAGGCGATCGGCTGTTTGAACAGTCGGAAGATTATCGCAAATCGACCATGCAGGTGCTGAAGCTGGCATTTTTGTCGGGCACGGTACTGGAGTTTTTCAGTGCCATCAGTGTGGCGATTGTGGCGCTGTATCTGGGGCTGTTCTTTCTCGATAAATACGATGTTGGCAGTTACGCGGCCGGGTATGGTCTGTTTGACGGTATCTTTTTATTGATGCTGGCACCGGAGTTCTACCAGCCATTACGGCGTATGGGAGCCTTGTATCACGACCGTTCGGATGCGGTCAGTGTTGCCGAACACCTGCTGCAACTGGATAGCTGGCATCGCCAACTGGCGGTAGACAGCCAACCCCATGAAGTGGCGGCGCTGACGTCGTTGCAGCTGTGTGGTGTGCAAAGTGGTGAGCTCGACAAACCGGTGCATGGGCCGGTTGATCTGGAGCTGCACCCAGGCCAGAAAGTCTTGTTAAACGGCCCTTCGGGGTCGGGTAAAACCACCTTGCTGGATACGCTGGCGGGCTTGCGGCCAGTGCTGGCCGGGGCGTTGTGTATCAATGGCCAACCGGCCTCTGTGTATCGTCAGGCGGATTGGTTTCAGCAGATTGGTTATCTGTCGCAAAAGCCGGAACTGCTCTTTGCCACCATTCGCGAGAACCTGACCCTGGGGCGCACGTTCAGCGATGAGGCGCTGTGGGCAGCCTTGAGCAATGCGCGTGTCGATGTGCTGGTAGCGGCCTTGCCGGGTCAGCTGGATTATCTTATCAGCGACAGCGGCGGTTATCTGTCGGGTGGCCAGGCCCAGCGGATTGCCTTGGCGCGGGTGTTTCTGCATCGGCCTGCCTTGTTGTTGCTGGATGAACCAACAGCCAATCTCGATCAGGATACCGCGGCTGAATTTATGCAGCAGCTGGCGGTTTTTGCGGCGGATGGCGGCATGCTGGTAATGGCCAGTCATCGCCCGGGGGAGCGTGAGTTGTTTGATCTGGAGATCTCGCTGACCAAAGCGGCAGCAGCGGAGGCCTTGTTATGAAGTCCTTGTCACAACATTATTTTCGCCAGCTGGCGGCTGAGCAAAAGCTGGCTCTGCTGGGGATTTTTCTGGCGGTGCTGACGGCATTTTCCGGGGTTGCCTTGCTGGCCGTCTCGGGTTGGTTTATCAGTGCTGCGGCCATGGCAGGGCTGAATGCTGTGGCGGCGCATCAGTTTAATTATTTTACCCCGGCGGCCATGGTTCGCGGCCTGTCGATCTCACGAACCCTGGGGCGTTATGGTGAACGGCTGGCCAGTCATGAAGCGACCTTCCGGATTATATCCCGCTTGCGAGGGGATCTGTTCCGGCTGATTGGTCGGCGGCAGTGGCAGGAAATCCAGCTGGACCGGCATGAATCAACCAGCCGCTTGCTACAAGACGTGCAGCATATCGAGTCCATCTATCTGTCGGCGGTATTACCGGCGGTGGTGAATGTGGCGACGGTATTGGGCTATCTGTTGACCCTGGCGCTGGTATTGCCTGCCGTGGTGCCCTGGGCCATCCCTCTGTTGGTGCTGGTGGTGCTGGTGATGCCGTTACTGTACAGCCGGGCAGTGTTGCAGGCGCAGGATGGCAGCCATCAGCTGCGGTCAGAACAATGGCGACGCTCCAGTGCCTTGCTCAGTAATATGCGCACGCTGACGCTGCATGGCCGTTTACAGGCGGCCGGGGAGCAACTGGTCGAACAGGCCGGTGACGCCGATCGTCAGGAAGTACGGGCGGTGTCTCGCCAGCATACACTGCTGCTGCTGGCTGAGGCTGGACTGGTGGCGCTGGTGGTGGTGATTTTCTGGCAAGGATTTGTTGCCTATCAAGCGGGTGAGCTGGCCGGAGCCAACCTGTTTATGTTGCTGTTGCTGACGCTGGGGAGTGGCGAAGTGTTGTTGACGGCTGGCCCGGTGGTAGCAGCCTGGCAGCTGGGTATGAAAGCATTACAACGGCTTGATCAACTGGCCGCCAGTGATCATGTTGCTGTCGATGGCCGTGAGTTCGTCGGCGACCGGGAGGATCTGGCCGTGGTGCTGGAGCAGTTGCACTATCGCTACCCTGGCCAGCCAGCGGCGGTGTTTGATGGTTTCAGCCATCGTTTTGAAACGCAGGCGGGGCGCACCCGCTGGCATTGGATTTATGGCCCCAGTGGCTGTGGCAAAAGCACGCTGATTGCCTTGCTGGCTGGTCAGTTGCAGGCTTCGGCCGGTGCCATTCGGCTGTCGCTGGACAGCCCTGAAGGGATAGGCTTGATGCCTCAGCGTATCGATATCTTGCGTGCCAGTCTGCGTGACAACGTGTGTCTGAACCACCCGCACAGCGATGACGATATTCTGGCGGCATTGGCTCTGGTGCAGTTGGACGAGTGGGCCATGCAGCTGCCGCAGGGGCTGGATACCTGGCTTGGCGATGGTGAGTGGCAAGCATCGGGCGGTGAATGCAAACGGCTGGGGCTGGCACGACTGGTGTTGCAGCAGCCGCGGATTATTCTGCTGGATGAGCCGGGAGCCGGAATGGACGTTGATCTGGCCCAGCAGGTCTTTGCCAACCTGGCCGACCACTGGCAACACCAGCTGGTGATTGCCAACAGCCATGACCGGGATCTGATTTTGCCGGGCCAGCAAGTACTGGAGCTGGGCTAGCAGGCTCCCCGCCTGCTGTTTTCCTGCCGCTCTGCAGTGACTGGATACAAATTGAAGTGATATGGATAGTGGCCGGGCATCTCGCCCGGCTAGCCTGTTCTCTGGTTGCTTTTTACCGGTAACCATTCGACTGACCATCCATCACCATGATGTATACAGGTACTGCTATGACGACTCTTCAATCACAAGCCATTGTGCCAGCAGGCATGGAATTTATTCGCGATGACATCGGTTATGCACCGGGTGTTCTGGTCGGCAAGACACTGTATATCTCCGGCCAGATTGGCCGGGATTCCCAACGCCAGCTGGTGGTAGATAAAGAAGCCCAGTTTGTTATGGTGTTCGAGAATATGAAGCGGGTGTTAGAATCGTCGGGTGGTTCGTTTGGCGACCTGGTCGAAATGACCAGCTTTCACACCGATATGCGTGACCTGCCGTTATTTATGCAAGTACGTGACCGCTATCTGGGCGGTATCCTGGTTGCCTGGACGGCAATTGGTGCGGCCTCTTTATGTGGTGCGCCCGGGTATTTTCTGGAAGTGAAGGGTGTCGCCCAATTTGAATGATTTATCAGGAACAGGCTCGATGATCAAAGATGTCTCTGCGTCCGCGTTGATTGCGGGATTTATGGTGGTGCTGGTGTCGTTCTCCGGGCCACTGGCGATTGTATTTCAGGCGGCTGAACAGGCCGGTGTTTCTCATGCGATGATGACTTCCTGGGTGTGGGCCTTGTCGTTTGGCGCTGGCATCACCGGGATCTGTCTGAGCGCCTGGCTGCGGGTACCTGTGATCACGGCCTGGTCGTCACCGGGGGCGGTATTGCTGGTGACGCTGTTCCCTGAGTTGTCGTTAAACGAAGCGATTGGTGCCTATATCACGGCGGCGGTGATCCTGCTGCTGATTGGCATCAGTGGTTTGTTTGACCGGGTGGTGCATCTGATTCCGCGCGGAGTGGCGAGCGCCATGATGGCCGGTATTCTGTTTGATTTTGGTTTGGGGGCATTCCGTACGCTGGAGTCGACACCGGTCGTGGCGGTGGTGATGGTGCTGGCGTTTGTGATGTTCAAGTTTTTTAGCCGCAGCTATTTTCTGGTGCTGCTGGTCGTGCTTGGCTTTGGTTTGTCGTTTACCGTGCTGGATGCCGATCTCAGTTCGCTGCGCTGGGAAATGGCGACCCCGACCCTGATTATGCCGGAGTGGACGATCAGCTCGACTCTGAGCCTGGCGTTACCGCTGATGATCGTCAGTCTGACCGGGCAGTTCTTGCCGGGGTTTACCATTCTCAAATCGGCCGGTTATACGGTCTCGACCCGACCGGTCATTACCGTCTTGTCGTTGACCTCGATTCCTATTGCCCTGTTTGGCGGCATTACGACCGTTGTGGCGGCCATTACCGCTTCCATGTGTACCAGTGCGGATGCTCACCCGGAATCGGACAAGCGTTATATTGCTGGTATTGCCAGCGGCTTTTTTTATCTGTTGGCGGGTTTGTTTGCTGGCAGTGTGGTGCTGTTTTTTACCAGCTTTCCAACGGAGATGATTGCCATTATTGCCGGACTGGCCTTGCTGGGAGCCATCAGTGGCAGCCTCGCGGGGATGCTGGATGACAAGGAGCACCTGGAAGCCTCTATGGTGGCCTTTATGACCACCGCATCCGGTATCAGTATTTATGGTATCGGCTCGGCATTCTGGGGCGTGGTACTGGGAACCGCGGTGTTTGTGATGACCAACCAGCTGCGACGGGTGGCGCGCTGAAACACGACGGCGTCGATAAACTCACCGGTATCAGCTCCGGTGAGTCGTGCTGGTTTACTGCAACTTCAACAGGCCCTCAAACAAGGCTGTCAGGCGGGTGTAGTCATCCAGTGGCAGCACATCGGCAACGTACTGATCTGGCCGCACGATCACAAGGCAGCCCTGTGCTTTATGAATGCCGCGCAGGTCGTAGATATTCTGGCCACCACCAGACGACTCCGGGCGGTGGTCGGCACAGAAAACTTTCTCGTAGTCACGCAGGCCGTACTTGCCTTTTTGTGGTGCCAGCACCGGGTGTATGCTGCCGGTTTCCAGAGTCTGATGTGGCTGGTTAAACACCGCACGGACATCAATGACCGTATCCCTATCAGCTCCTGCCGGGGTATGACGCAATAACGGTGAACGGGGATCGTTGGCGAGAAAGTCACATAAGGCGTTGACGCCACACTGATCCGACATGGCGTCTGCACTGCCGCCAAAGGCATAAATCCGATAAGCGCCATTGGCGGTATGACAGTGGCCCAGCTGTACCGGTTTGGCGTCGCCCTGACGGATAACCGGCGCAGAGTGAAAACGTTTCCCTACCGTGAGGCCACTGGCGAGGTACTGATAGCGGTCGTCAGACACCAGGACGGATGGCTTGTACTGAATGGAAACCCCGGCCGTGTATTGGCCAAAGAGCTGGAAATAGCGCTGGAATCCGGCGGGATCGACCCCCTCCGGATACTCGGCCGACTTCGGCCTGGCACTGAACATGCGTGAGAACTCGCGGTCGAAATCGATCAGCGCCTGACCGTACTCACGTCGTTCGGCAGAATAGGTTTTTAGCAGATCCTCTTCGGCCAGCCCGGTCAGTACGTGAGCCAGTTTCCAGCCCAGGTTCCAGGTATCCATAACCGATGTATTCAATCCCTGACCGGCTTTCGGGCTGTGGGTGTGGCAGGCATCACCGGCCAGAAAAACCCGTGCCGGACGCTCGGGAGTTGAATCATCAAAGGCGGTGGTGATGCGCTGACCAATCTCATACACACTCCACCAGGCCACTTCTTTCACATCAATGGTGTACGGTTGCATGATGCGATTGGCACCGGCAATCAGTACGTCGGCAGTCATCTCGTTACGGGCGACACGCTCATTCTCCTTGAGTTTGTCCAGCTCGATGTACAGGCGGGCCATGTAACCACCCTCACGCGGGATGATCAGCATATTGCCTTCGTTGTTGGAGTGGATCAGCGATTTCAGGCGAATATCCGGGAAATCGGTATTCAACAGCACATCCATCACGCCCCAGGCCTGGTTGAGAGCATCACCGACCAGCTCCTGACCAATCGCACTGCGCACGCTGGAACGGGCACCATCACAACCGACGACATACTTGGCTTTAACGGTCTCGATTTCCTGGCTGTACTGGGAGTAGTTAACACCGCGCTCCAGCTTGACCGTAACCGGATACTCGCCGCCTTCCGGGTCGACCTCCAGTCCCAGCAATTTACGCTGGTAGTGCGGCTCTACCTTGCCCGGGCCTTGGCGCATTACCTCCAGAAACATATCGTGAATACGGGCCTGGTTAATGATCAGGTGCGGCATCTCGGACAGATCGTCAGCCACATCCTGCACCTTGCCACTGCGGATAATCTGCTCGGGGTGATTGGCATCCGGCTTCCAGAATGCCGCTTCGCTGATCTGGCAGGCTTCCTGAATAACCTGATCAGCAAAGCCGTAGGCCTGGAACATTTCCAGAGTACGACAGGCAATGCCATCGGCCTGACCGACCAGCAGACGGTCGTCTTTCTGCTCAACGATGGCGACCGAAATATCGCCAAACTGCGACAGCTGCGCCGCCAGATTCAGACCCGCAGGGCCACAACCGACAATCAGCACATCGACATATTCCGGCAATGGGCGCTTGAGCGGCGGCGCGACGACAGCATCCATGGGATCAGCAAAACGAGGATCGCCGGGGTTAAAGCCGTTAAGGTGAAATTGCATAAGGTACTCCTACAGCAGGGCTGAGCCGTTGCCCAGCCAGGTCGTGGATGGTGTGATGAGGTGTGATGAATTATTTTTATAAATCAGCCATCACACTGTACCTGTGGCCAGTTATCGGGAAAAATTGGTTTTTATATTCAGATGCAAAGAAAACACATATATGAATCCTAACCTGCTGAAACAACTGGCAATGGTTGTGAAACAAGGGTCGATCAGTGCAGCTGCTGAACAATTGTTTATTACCCAGCCAACCCTGAGCCGTGCGCTGCAGCAATTGGAAATGCGCGTCGGCGCACCGGTGCTGACGCGCACCCGCTACGGCATGGTGCCGACTGACATCGGTGCCCGGCTGGCACACCTTGGTGAACGGATACTGGCCGACACCGAACAGGGCGATGAAATCATTCGCCAGTGGCACAGCGGTTACGACAACCAGTTCACCATCGGCATTGATCCTCTGTGGGAATACGCCACCGTCGCCGAGATGACCAGCGGCTTTTTAAGCCAGAGCCGTTATGTATTCCATTGCCGGGTGGGGTCTGCTGCTACCCAGATTGAATGGCTGCAAAACGGTGAGCTGGACTTTCTGCTGGCCCCGGCACACTTGTCGGTGGCACACGCTTGCGATCGCCAGGAGGCGCTGCAACGGCAAGTGGTGTTCCGCGACCGCTCCGGCGTCTTTGTCGGCAAGCAGTCGCCCTTGCTGGGTTCACAGCAACCGGTTTCTCTCGATATGGTGGCGCAGCAGCGCTGGCTGATTGCGGGTGCCAGCGCCGGATTCCTGTCCGGGGTCGAAGACCCGGCAGCACAACAAGCCGCTCGTATTGCCTTTACCGGTGGGATTCGCTCGGTAATACACCTGCTCAACACCACCGATATGCTGGTGCGGCTACCTGCCCGGCTGGTACTGATGACCGGAGAAATCGCCCCGCAGCAACTGATTCAGATAGAAGATCAAACCAGCGCCCGACGGGATATCGCCCTCTGGTCTCGACAGCAAGACAGCGAACGGCCCGACAGCCAGAAAGTACGCAGCTTTATTCGGGATTGGGTGGTGGGGCTGGATCAAACCGTGGGAGAGTTCGGGCTGGCGTTGTGATGGTGTTGTGAGGTGTTGTGATGGTGTTGTGAGGTGTTCCAGTTTCAGCGGTGGATTGGTGGAAGAAATAGAGCAGTTGGAGGCAGGGGTTAGTTCACGCGCCGGTGCTGCGTCAGTGCTGCGTTGATGCCGGATGGCACAGTAATACGAGGCCGGTATTGGGCGGACTGCCTCCTGATTGGCTGGTTTGGTACGGCTACCGAATATCGGGAGTGTGAAATTTGCAAAGGGAAACAGCAAGCGCCAGGTTTATATCCCGGTGCGTTGTGCCAGTCGCTCGGCAACAAAATCGATAAAGCAGCGTACTTTGGCGGACATGTGTTTGCGGCTGGGATAGATCAGGTAGATATCAATCACCATCGGTTGGTAGTCGGTAAACAGTTCGATGAGTCGGCCACTGCTGATTTCGTTGGTAAATAGGAATGAGGGCATACAGACGATGCCGTGGCCAGCAAGGCAGAGGGAAATTTCCATTTCCGAGCTGTTGCTGCTGACCCGGCTATTCACTTCGACTTGGATATCTTTGCCGTATTGGTTGCGATAGTGCCAGAGGCGCGGTGTTTTCAAACCGCTGTAGGTGATGCAGTGATGTTCGGCGAGTTCTTCCGGTCGTTGCGGGGTTCCGTATTGTTGCAAATAGGACGGGGCTGCGAGTGTCACGGCCCGTGAGCGCATGACGCGACGGCTGATGAGGCTGGAGTCTTCCAGTTGCGGGGTGGCTCGTATCACAACGTCGAAGCCGTCTGCGACAATGTCGACCTTGAGGTTGTTGAAGTCGATTTCGAGGCCGACCTGTGGGTAATGCTGCAAAAAGTCGGAGAATATGCCGCGCATCTGGGCCATGCCAAAGCTGACCGGGCAGCTGACCTTGAGGGTGCCGGCCGGTTGTTGTTGCTGCCCCATCAGGGCATTTTGAGCATTGCTGACGTCTGCGATGATTTGCTGGCATTGCTGGTAGTAGAGTCGGCCTTCGGCGGTCAAGTGCTGTGAGCGGGTGGTGCGGTTGAGCAGGCGGGTGCCGAGACGTTCTTCAAGCCGGGCGATTTCTTTGCTGATATAGGAGGTGGAGTGCCCGGTGTTGTCGGCGGCGCGGGTGAAGCTGCCAGCACTGACTACTTCGGCGAAGATGATGATGCCGTCCAGCAGATGGGCGTTGTAGGTCATGCTGTCTCCTTTTCTCGCTCACGACGTGTTGGCTTTTGACGGCGTGAATAATGGCTTATTGATAGTCGTATGGAAACAATAACTCCACAAAATCTCTATTAATCAGTCTGTGTGGCTAATGTAAGGTATACCTCATCAATCAATCTTCTCAATCAATCTTCACCTTAAAGGAGCCACCGCATGAAAATATTAGCGTTTGCCGCTACTAACAGCCGTCAGTCCATTAACAAGCAGCTGGTCACTCATGCGGCCAAGCAGCTGCAACAGACCACTGGTGCTGAGTTGGAAATCCTCGATCTGAATGACTTCGAGATGCCGATTTACAGTGTTGATCGTGAACAGGAGTCTGGCATTCCTGAACCGGCTCAGACGTTTTTCAAGAAAGTCGGTGAAGCCGATGCCGTGCTGATCTCGTTTGGTGAGTTTAATGGGTCATTCAGTGTGGCGTATAAAAACGTGTTTGATTGGGCTTCCCGCATCGACCAAAAGGTTTATCAGAACAAGCCGGTGTGTGTAATGGCAACGTCCCCAGGCCCCGGGGGTGCGCAGAGTGTATTGGCGGCAGCGGTGGGGTCTGCGCCGTATTTCGCCATGGACGTGAAAGCGCAATTGTCGGTACCGTCGTTCTACGATAACTTTGATGTTGAGAAAGGTGAGCTGAGCAATGCGGAATTGTCTGCGGCGCTGACCGAGGCGTTGGCGACGCTGGCTTGAGGCCCTGTATGGCCTGATTGCTGTAAATTTAAAAAACCGGCTCTGCCGGTTTTTTTGTGCCTGAAATAGGTTTGCGGATACGGACGGAGGCGGTTCCTACGGGCAAGGCCTATCCTCTCAGGCGACGATACGCATATCCATCTCACTGAGGTGGTTGAGGAACAGCGTGAAAATCTCGCTTTGCTGTGAGGTATTCAGGCGGCCGTGGATATTTTTGCGATGCACCTTGACGGTACCGACACAGATATTAAGCAGGTCGGCGATGGATTGGGAGCTGTGGCCTTGCAGAATCAGCGCGGTAATCTCTTGTTCGCGGCGGGTCAGTACGCCCTGGCCGAAGGTGCGCAGGGCCTGGGTCAGGGTGCTGCGACTTTTGCCGTTGGGCAAGTATTCGTCGGCGTTGGAAAGCCAGAACTGGCGAATCAGCGCGCTGATCATGGCGCAGTGTTCCTGTAGCCGGTTCATTTCTGCGCGGGTGATGCTGCCGAGGCTGGATTTGCGACCAAGAGACAGGGTGAAGTAGCTGCTTTCTGCCAGCTCGATCACCAAGTTGATCTCGTCGACCAGATCAAATTCCTGATAGCAGTTGTGGAAGTATTCCGTCTGGGTGAAGGAGTCCGGTGCGATGCTGCTGAGGCGGCTCAGACCGGTAATCTGGCTGCTGCTGGCGTTGTTCTGCAAGGCACTGTAGAGCGGGTCGAGCAGGTAACTGTGATGCAGGTAGGTTTCCAGCGCCGGGCTGGGTTCGCTGGTCTCGGTGTATACCAGCGTTGGCTTGGCACCGGGAACAAACACCAGCATCAGGCAGGTGTCGAAATGCGCCAGCGTCGCCAGGTAATCGGCCAGTTCTTTCGGAAAACTGGTCAGGCGAATATGGTCGACCAGACTGGCCAAGGCTTTGGTTGCGATGATATCGGCCATCAGAGTGCTCCGGCTTGTTGGGCGCTGGTGAGGGTCAGGTCGAGGCAGGTACGGATTTTCTGGCACAGCTCGTTGATCTCGGTTTTGCTGATGATCAGCGGCGGTGACAACACCATACGGCTGCCGACGGCGCGCATGATCAGGCCATTGGCAAAACAGTGGTCGCGGCAGATCATGCCGATGTCGAGGCTGGACGGGAACAGGGTTTTTGTGGCTTTGTCCTGCACCAGTGCGATACCGGCTACCAGACCAACGCCATCAATCTGGCCCACTAACGGGTGGTCGGAGAGGCTTTCACGCAGGGCTTTCTGGAAGTAGGGGCCGGTGCTGTCGCGTACCTGCTCAACAATGCCTTCGGTTTTCATTATTTCGATGGTTTTCAGCGCCACGGCGGCGGCCACCGGATGACCGGAATAGGTAAAGCCGTGGTTAAAGTCGTTATCGTGCTCCATCAGGGCGTTGCTGATGCGATCCCCGACCGCCACGGCGGCGATGGGCAGATAGCCTGAGGACAAACCCTTGGCCATCGAAATAATGTCGGGCTGGATATTGAAGGTATCGCTGCCGAACCAGTTGCCGGTACGTCCAAAACCACAAATGACTTCATCCACTGCCAGCAGAATGTCGTACTGGCGGCAAATACGCTGGATTTCTGGCCAGTAGCTGGCGGGTGGCACGATCACGCCACCGGCACCCTGGATTGGTTCCGCTACAAACGCGGCAACGTTGTCGGGGCCAACGGCGAGGATTTTTTCTTCCAGCGCTCGTGCAGCCGTCAGACCAAATGCCTCTTCGCTTTGATCACCGCCTTCGCCATACCAGTAAGGCTGTCGGATGCGCTCGATGTTCGGTACCAGCGGGCCACCCTGTTGGTGCATGCCGCTCATGCCGCCGAGGCTGGTGCCGCCGATGGTGCTGCCGTGGTAAGCGTTGTCACGGCTGATCAGAATATTACGCCATGGTTTGCCCTTGATGGCCCAGTAGTGGCGGGTCAGCCGCATTAGGGTATCAATGGCTTCCGAGCCGGAACTGGCAAAAAAGATCCGGTTGAGGTCGCCGGGCGTCACACTGGCGATGGCTTCTGCCAGCTGGGCCACCGGGCCATGTGTGGTCTGGAAGAAGGTGTTGTAATACGGCAGCGTGCGCATTTGTTGTTCGGCGACCGCGGCCAGTTCTTCACGGCCATAGCCCAGGTTCACACACCACAGACCTGCCATTCCATCCAGAATCTTGTTGCCCTGATCATCCCAGATGTACACACCATCGGCGTGTGTGATCACCCGTGCGCCCTTGTTATTGAGGCGGGTGGCGTTGCTGAACGGATGCAGATGGAAGCGGGCATCGGTTTGCTGCAAGGATGAGTGGCTGGCGGAAGCAGTAGTGGAGTCGTGTTTCATGGCGCTGACCGTGTTTTAAAATGTG
This sequence comes from Oceanobacter sp. 4_MG-2023, assembly GCF_030689165.1. NCBI lineage: Bacteria > Pseudomonadati > Pseudomonadota > Gammaproteobacteria > Oceanospirillales > Oceanospirillaceae > Oceanobacter > Oceanobacter sp. 4_MG-2023. The sequence goes on from NZ_JAUYVV010000034.1 coordinate 14,814, forward strand.
ATCACAATTTTGTGATCACAAAATGATTTGGTCAAGGGCTGTACAAAAGCACTGGCCTGAAATGACCAATCGTCCAGATTGTCTGTCAGCGTGCCGAGTGATACCGGGCTGGTCATGATCTGTGAGGGAATTAACATTACCGGGCAAACAAGCCGCAACAAGTGTCCGTCGGCGGCCCCTAACCCAGCAGTTGTTGCAGCTGCTCCGGCGATGAAGCAAAGGCGCAGCCGTCACGAATATCGGCGCTGATGGCCATTTGCAGGGCCAGGGAGTCGCGCTCACGAATGGCGCTGATGGCTTCCTTGTGGCGATCGACCTGGTAATAATCGTCGAGGTTTTCAATGGCTACCTGCATAAAGGGCGCAAGTTGCAGCCACAGGCTTTCGATCAGCGACTGGGTCACCTGATGCGGGTTGGCGGTGTACAGCAGGCGGTGAAACTCCTGGTTGTAACGGGTCACATCGTGGCCGTTGCCGTGCTCGGTGGCGATGTCGATGCGGTGATCGAGGTCTTCGAGTTGTGCCAAGCGTGCTTCGTCGATATAGGGCATGGCGCGGACGGCACTGTGGGTTTCAAGGCAGATGCGGGCTTCGACCAGTTCGGCAAATTTCATCGCCGTCATTTTGGGCACCATCACGCGCCGGTTTCCCTGAATCTCCAGTGCGCCTTCGGCAGATAATTGCCGCAGGGCCTCCCGGATTGGCATCGGCGAAACATCCAGCAATGTGGCCAGTTCCCGAATTGTCAGTGCCCGTCCTGGTGGTATTTTGCCCAGTAATACCGCTTGCCGCAGAGTGCTGTATACCCACTGGGTGATAGTTACAGCGCTGTGGCGCTCAGTTAGGGTGAGATCAATCGGGGTGTGTTTATCCATGCTGATAGCGCTCTTTCTGCTGGTTATACCGGTGTTTTTTACTTGCCTGTCATCGAATATGTGATCACAATTCAGACATTCAAGCACAACACGGGCGTGTCAGCCAGAGTGTTTATGACCCCTCTTTTTCTTGTGCTCCTTCATGACCAGGTGTTCCATGCAAAATGATTTTGATCTTTTTATCGTCGATCTGAACGGCAACCTGCGAGGCAAACGCCTGTTAGGCAGCTCGCTGGAAAAAGTTTATGAAGAGGGCGTCAAGCTGCCACGCTCTGTTATCGGTGTCGATTTCTGGGGCGGCGATGTGCCAGATAACGGACTGGTTTTTGAAACCGGTGATAACGATGGCATCTGTGTGCCGGTGCAAGAAAAACCGACTCCGGTGCCCTGGGCCGGTCAGGAGCGTCATCAACTACAAGCGATGATGATGAACCCGGATTACTCGCCCTTTAATGTCGATCCGCGTCAGGTATTAAAAAATATCGTCGACCGTTTCCATGAGCAGGGCTGGTATCCGGTGATGGCAACGGAGCTGGAATTTTATCTGATGGATGGTGACTCGGAAGAAGTACAGCGTCCGCGGCCGCCGGTGCTGGACCGGGGTCATGGCCGTCGCCTCAATACCACCGATGCCTATTCGATCGAAGATGTGGATGGTCTGGAATCGTTTTTTGCCGAAGTCCGTGCCGCCTGTGATGTGCAGGGCGTACTGGCCGATACCATTATTTCCGAGCTGGGGCCGGGCCAGTTTGAGATCAACCTCAAACACGTGTCCGACCCGCTTAACGCCGGGGATCAGTCGATCTGGTTCAAACGCCTGGTCAAGGGGATTGCCCGCAAGCACGGTTACACCTCGACCTTTATGGCCAAGCCATACGCGGAACACTCAGGCAACGGCTTCCATGTGCATTTCAGCCTGCTCGATAAAGACGGCAATAACCTGTTCGACAACGGTGGCGAAGAAGGCACCGAGATGCTGACCCAGGCGATTGCCGGTCTGCTGCAATTGATGCCCAGCTCAATGCTGATGTTCGCGCCGCACCTGAACTCCTATCGCCGCTTTCAGGATGGCTCGCACGCGCCGGTTTTTGCGTGCTGGGGTTATGAAAACCGCACCACCGCGGTTCGAGTACCGGAAGGCGACCCGGAAGCACGGCGTCTGGAGCATCGGGTATCCGGTGCGGATGCCAACCCGTATCTGGTGCTGGCGGCTGTTTTGGCCGGCGCTTTGTATGGCTTGAACAACAAGCTGACCCCGCCGGAACCCATGGAAGGTGATGCCTATGCCGATTCCGATGAGTCCACCCGCTTGCCGTATCGCTGGGATGACGCCATCAAGGCACTGGACAAGAGTGCGGTGATACGGGAGTACCTGGGAGACGAATTTGTGGATGTGTTTTGTGCCATCAAGCGTCAGGAAATTACGGAACTGAACAGCCGTATTTCTGATATTGAATATGAGTCTTACCTGGGCCTGTTGTAGGGGCGGCGTGTTCCCGACCGGCTCTGCCGGCTTTCCTCTGTCGCACCCGCCGTTTTGGGTCAGTCGTTTTCGTCAGTCACCATCGCGTGATTGACGGGGCGACTCCCATAACACCTATTCCCACAACACCGATTGCCATAACACCGATTACCATAACACCACGTCCATTGCCCCGTTTTGCCCATCAGGGAAGGATTTATTCTGCCCACCGATTGGGCTTTTCTTGATTTATAGCAGCCTGTTTGTGCCGCCTGTCTGATATACAGTCCGCCGCTTAATCGACGTATCAAGGAGGAACGTATGCGAAAGTTGGCAGCATCCATATGTGCACTGACCATAGCATCCAGCGCCTGGGGCGCAGACAAGGAGCTGAATATCTATAACTGGGATGATTATATCTACCCGGAAGCGGTTGCTGAATTCGAGCAGCAAACCGGTATCAAAGTGAATTACGACGTTTACGAAACCGACCAGACCCTGGATGACGTGCTCAAGGCAGGCAACAGCGGTTATGACCTTGTGGTACCGTCTGGTCTCTTTCTGGAACGGCAAATCCAGGCCGGGCTACATGCGCCAATCGACCGGAGCAAGCTGGATAATTACAACAACCTCGATCGGGTGTTATTGGCCAAGGTCTCATCCTACGATGAAGGTAATACCCACGGAGTCCCCTGGGCCTGGGGCACCATCGGGTTAGGCTACAACGTCGATATGATCCGCGAGCGGCTGGGGGATATGCCCACCAATACCCTGGATCTGATCTTCAACCCCGCCATCACCGCCAAGCTGAAAGACTGTGGCATTGGTGTACTGGACTCGCCCTCCGACGTGATCGCCATCGCCCTGAACTACAAAGGCATCATGCCGGACTCCGAAAGTACCCGGCACCTGAAAAAAGTAGAACAGATGCTACTGGCCAATCGGGACAACTACCGTTATATCCATGCTTCCCAATACACAGAAGATCTCGCTAACGGCGATATCTGTCTGGCACTGGGTTACAACGGCGATATTCTGCAATCCCAAATCAATGCCGAAGAAGCGGGTAACGGGGTTAACGTGGCGTATGAAATTCCTCAGGAAGGCACCGCGATCTGGTTTGATCTGATGGCCATTCCGGCGGATGCCGCAAACAAGGAAGCGGCTTATCAGTTTATCGACTTTATTCTGCAGCCAGAAACGGCTGCGCGTATTTCCAACCATGTTTATTACGCGGTCCCCAATCGAGCGGCAGCCCCTTTTCTGGATAAGGACGTGAGCAGTAACGAAGGGGTGTATCCGGTCTCAAGCTTGAAATCCAACCTGTTTTCTCTGAGAGCCCATAGTGACAAGTTCAATCGTGTGCTGGAGAGCACCTGGACAAACATCAAGAGCGGCATTTAACTCGCCGGTAGCCGGCTTTGTTTTATGCGCTGCTGTTGTGCGGCCGCTGCAAGGCGGCTTTGTTTTTCTGTTCTTGTTCTTGTTCTTGTAGCTGTTTGCAGAGCCGTTTTTTACACCTGTTTTCCCCCATTTCACTGCCGCGACTTGCCGGTCGCCGCCAGCCTGTTTTCCCTGATCGATTGACGGTCGCTATCAAGATTGCCCAAGCGCGATAACCTGCCAACCAGCCGGGCTGCGGACACGTTGTCCATAATGTGAACATTGTCGGTCGGCTTGTACCTGTGGCAAGCCATTCATGTGGCTGCAACGCTTGATTTTACTGGCCTGCGCCCGGCATCTGGGGGATATAGCCCCTGGGGGGTATGGGAATGCCTGAGCGGCATCCGTAGCGTGACGATCAAGCTTGATCGATAACGTCTTATTTCTGGAGAAACGTATGCTCAAACTGTCTGCTCTGATGGCCTCTGTATGTGCGCTGACGGCCGCATCCAGCGTATTGGCCGCTGATAACAAGGAATTGAATATCTATAACTGGTCGGACTACATTTACCCGGAAGCGGTGTCTGAGTTTGAACAGAAAACCGGCATCAAGGTGAACTACGACGTTTACGACTCCAACGAAGTGCTGGAGGCCAAGTTGATGACCGGCAGCAGCGGTTATGATTTGGTGATTCCAACCGGAGCGTTTCTGGAGCGTCAGATCCAGGCTGGTATCTACACCACCATCGACAGCAGCAAACTGAGTAACTACGGCAACCTCGACAGCACCTTGCTGGAAAAAGTCGCCCGTCACGACGCCAACAATGCCCACAGCGTGCCATGGGCCTGGGGCACCATTGGACTGGGTTACAACGTGGAAATGATCAAGGCGCGACTGGGTGATATGCCCGCCGATACCCTCGACCTGATCTTTGACCCCAAAATCTCTGCCAAACTGCAAGACTGTGGTATTGGCATTCTGGACTCTCCGGCAGAAGTGATGTCGATTGCCCTCAACTACGCCGGTCTTGATCCTAACTCAGAAAGCAAAAGCGACCTCGGCAAAGCTGAAGCCCTGATGAAAGCCAACCGTGACAACTACCGCTACTTCCACTCCAGCCAGTACATTTCTGATCTGGCCAATGGTGAAATCTGCGTAGCCCTGGGTTACAACGGCGACATTCTGCAATCCCAGAGCCGTGCTGAAGAAGCCGGGCAGGGCGTAGAAGTGACCTATGCGATTCCAAAAGAAGGCACGCTGGTATGGTTTGACCTGATGGCCATTCCTGCCGATGCACCCCATAAAGACGCGGCTTACCAGTTTATCAACTTCGTTCTGGAGCCAAAAACAGCCGCTGGTATCTCCAACTATGTGTATTACGCCGTACCCAACACCGCCGCCGAGCCATTGTTGAACGAAGACGTGATCGGCAACCCGGGGATCTACCCCAGTGCCGAAGTAAAAGCCAAGCTGTTTACCCAGCAAGCCCACAGCGCCAAATTTGATCGCATACTGAACCGCGCCTGGTCAAATGTAAAAACCGGCCGTTAATTGATCGTCGCATCAGTCGGGCAGAACGCCCGGCGGTGTTACCATTCCTGAGGGGGGACTGTCCCCCCATCTCACTGGTAGCCAGGTTATGACAAGCGCAAAATCTCCCGTTTCGAATAAGAATCCGCTTACCGCGCCAGCTCCCGATTTATGGCGTGATCCGGATGCCCGACCGTTTGTGTTTTTTGATGGAGTCACCAAAACATTTGATGACTTTACCGCTGTGGATAACATCAGCCTGAAAATCTACAAGCGCGAGCTGTTTTGTTTACTGGGTGGTTCTGGCTCCGGCAAAAGCACCCTGCTGCGGATGCTGGCCGGATTTGAACAGCCGACCCAGGGCCGCATCCTGATAGACGATGTGGATATGTCCGGCATTCAGCCCTGGAACCGTCCGGTTAATATGATGTTCCAGTCGTATGCACTGTTTCCGCACCTGACAGTAGAAAAGAACATTGCCTTTGGCCTCAAGCGCCAGCGGCTGGCCGATGTCGACATCAAACGTCGTGTTGCCGATATGCTCGACATGGTACAGCTGGGCCATCTGGGCAAGCGCAAACCGCATCAACTGTCTGGTGGTCAGCGTCAACGGGTAGCACTGGCGCGCTCGCTGGTCAAACGCCCCAAACTGCTGCTGCTGGATGAACCTCTGGGAGCACTGGATAAAAAACTGCGCGAAGAAACCCAGTTTGAACTGATCAACATCCAGGAAGAACTGGGCGTCACCTTTGTGGTGGTGACCCACGACCAGGAAGAAGCCATGACCCTGGCAACCCGCATCGGCGTGATGAACCAGGGTAATATCGTTCAGGTGGGCGAACCCCACGATATTTATGAATACCCCAACAGCCGGTTTGTGGCCCGCTTTATTGGTTCGGTCAACCTGCTGGATGGACGCGTAACCGAAGACGAGCCAGACCGGGTGCGTATCCGCTGCAACGATTTTGAACCACCGGTCTACCTCAACCACGGCATCAGCTGCGCCCCCAACCAGGAAGTGTGTGTTGCCATTCGGCCCGAAAAAATGCTGATCAGCCATGAGCCGCCAGCACAGACCGACAACACCTGCTCCGGGGTGATCGAAGACATCGCCTATATGGGCAGCCTGTCGGTCTTCCGTGTGCGCCTCGACAGCGGTAAAGAACTCCGCGTTACCCAGCCCAATATCTCCCGCGACAGTGGTGCCCGCTTTACCTGGAATGAACGGGTGCATCTGTACTGGGATGTGGACAGCGCCGTCGTACTGACCAGCTGAGAGAGGATACCTTTTATGAGTCAAGCCAACGGCTATACCGCTGCCCACTCGCGGTTGCAACGGGTGTTGCACAAGCTGCCACTAAAACGGATCAACTGGGGTCGCCAGCTGGTGATCTCGATGCCGTTTGTATGGCTGGCGGTGTTCTTTTTTGTGCCGTTTCTGGTGGTGTTCAAAATCTCACTGTCTGAAACCGCCATTGCCATTCCGCCGTATACCGCCCTGATCGAGCTGGAAGACGCGCTGCTCAATATCAAGCTGAACCTCGGCAACTACCTGTTTTTGTGGGAAGACTCCTTTTATCTGGAGGCGTACCTGAGTTCGATCCGCATTGCTGGCGTCTCGACCTTGCTGGCACTGATCATCGGCTTCCCGATGGCCTACCTGATCGCCCGTAGCGAATCCCGCACCCGCACCATCTTGCTGGCGCTGGTTATTTTGCCTTTCTGGACATCATTCCTGCTGCGGGTTTACGCCTGGGTCGGATTGCTGAAAAAAAACGGCCTGGTTAACGATATCCTGATTAACCTCGGCATCGTCAGCGAACCGATCCAGATGCTGCAAACCGATTTTGCCGTCTACATTGGCATCGTTTACACCTACCTGCCGTTTATGATCTTGCCGCTGTATACCGCGCTGGAAAAAATGGACATGTCATTGCTGGAAGCCGCTGAAGACCTGGGCTGTCGGCCGTTCCAGAGTTTCTTTCTGGTGACCATTCCGCTGGCCATGCCGGGCATTCTGGCAGGCTGCACCCTGGTGTTTATTCCCGCGGTGGGGGAATACGTGATCCCCGCATTACTGGGTGGCTCCGATACCCTGATGATTGGCCGGGTACTGTGGGATGAATTCTCACTCAACCGCGACTGGCCCATGGCCTCCGCCGTTGCCACCGTGATGCTGGTGGTACTGGTGCTACCCATTATGCTGCTGCGCAACCGCAAGGAGGCTGAATAATGGCCGTGCAACGTCGTTCCTGGTTTTTATATACCTCCTCGGCACTGGGGTTCCTGTTTCTCTACGTGCCGATAATTTCACTGATCATCTACAGCTTTAACAAATCCAAACTGGTGACCGTTTGGGGCGGCTGGTCGTTCAAGTGGTATGGCGAACTGTTCCAGAACGAGCAGATTCTCAGCGCCGCCTGGCTCAGTATCAAAATTGCGTTTATCTCCGCCTCGCTGGCGGTGGTATTCGGCACCATGGCTGGTTTTGCCCTCAGCCGGATGGGGCGCTTTCGCGGCAAGATGCTGCTGTCGGGCTGGATCTCGGCACCACTGATCATGCCCGAAGTGATTACCGGCCTATCGTTACTGCTGCTGTTTGTCGCCATGGAAGACCTGTTTGGCTGGCCTGCCGGACGGGGCACCCTGACCATTATTCTGGCCCATACCACCTTCTGCATGGCCTATGTGGCGGTGGTGGTGCAAGCCCGCATGGCAGACTTTGATACCTCGCTGGAAGAAGCCGCAATGGACCTCGGCGCCAAACCCTCCTCGCTGTTTTTTCTGGTGACCCTGCCATTAATTGCACCGGCGATCTTATCAGGCTGGCTGCTGTCGTTTACCCTGTCGCTCGACGACCTGGTGATCGCCAGCTTTGTCTCCGGGCCTGGGGACAGCACCTTGCCGATGGTCATCTTCTCCAAGGTACGCCTGGGTGTGACCCCGGAAGTCAACGCCCTGGCCACCCTGATGATCCTGATTGTTGCCGTGGGCGTTGTCGTGGCCATGTTACAAATGCGAAAGCGGCCCAAGCCGTAATACCTGCCGCCAACCGGCAGCCGCATAACGCATCACGGTGTGTTATGCGTACCCTATGACCGTTAACAACGAGCACTTTATGAAAATCGGTATTCTGGTCACCGGGCTCACCCCGGATACCCTCATCGACCAATACGGCAGCTACGCCGATATGTTTCAGCGCCTGTTCCAGCCCCATAACCCCGGCTTTGAATACACCGTTTACAGCGTCAGCCGGGGCGACTTCCCGGCGGCGGCAAACGACTGCGACGGCTGGGTAATTACCGGCTCCAGACACAGCGTTTACGAAGAACTGGACTGGATTGTCCAGCTCAAGGATTTTGTCCGCCAGATTGCTGATTCCGAACGACCGTTAGTCGGGATTTGTTTTGGCCACCAACTGATTGCCGAAGCCCTTGGTGGCAAGGTCGAAAGATACCACGGCGGCTGGGGTCTCGGAGTCAACACCTACCAGCTCGACAACGGCTTTGCCCAACAGCTCGAACAAGCCACCGGGCACGCACCACAAACACTCAGCATCAACGCCGTGCATCAGGACCAGGTGACCATTCTGCCCGCCAGTGCCACCGTACTGGCGCATTCCGACTTCTGCCGCTATGCCGTTCTGGGCTACTTCAACAACCGCATTGTCAGCCTGCAACCGCACCCGGAATTCACCCTCGACTTTGAAGACGCCCTGCTCACCGACCGGGGAGGCAAAGGCATCCCGCTGCAAGACACTGAACAAGGACTGATCAGCGTTCGTCAACCCGACGCTTGCCTGGATTCCCCAGTGATCGCAGGTTGGCTGGTGGCTGTGTTGCAGCAACAATAAAACAGCCGCAGGGACGCCGTCCGGGGTTATCCCCGTAACGGCGTATCCGCGTCATTCCGGGCTTGCCCCGGAATCCTCCGCACGACCGTAGAGACGCTCGCTATGGCTGTCCGCAACGGCGGTGTGGGTGCTCTTAATCCCTTTTAATTCAGGGTTGGTTTTCTACCCCTCCTTGTAAAAAATTATTATAAAACAATGGCTTGCCAAGGTGGTTGCAAAAACCACCGCATTTGCAAAAGTTGACTGATTTTTAAACAGCATATGGTTGCCAAAGCACCTGTTATTTCTTACCTGAGTACTTTGCCCCGTTGCCGCAGCAAAGTCAGCCTGATGATGGTTAAAAGCTTTTGTTGTCTGTGCCGTCTGTGCCGGGGGCTGTTTGCTGCAAAACGGCCACGGACGAAACCGGTCGCGAACGGAGCGTCTGTTTACCCTTGAGGCTGCTATGCTGACGGTGAGAGTCTGGCTGTCTTGATGGATGGCTGAAACGCACTGCTTCTGGAGATAGATTATGAGTACGATTTACGACACCACGGTAAACACCATTGATGGTGTTTCTCAATCGCTGTCTGACTATGCCGGTAAGGTATTGTTGGTGGTGAATGTCGCGTCCAAGTGTGGTCTGACGCCACAGTACGAGCAGCTGGAGGCCTTGTATCAGGCGAAGCACGCCAGTGGTCTGGAGATTCTGGGGTTTCCGTGTAACCAGTTTCTGGGTCAGGAGCCGGGTAGCGAAGCAGAGGTGAAGTCGTTCTGTTCGCTGACTTATGGCGTGTCGTTTCCGATGTTCAGCAAGGTTGAGGTGAACGGTGAGGGCCGTCATCCCTTGTATCAGCAGTTGATTGCTGCCCAGCCACAGCGTACGACCGAAGAGGGGAGTGGCTTCAGGGACAAGCTGGCCGGTATGAATCTGTTGTCGGACGATGACAGCGATGTGATGTGGAATTTTGAAAAATTCCTGATCGGTAAAGACGGTACGGTGATCGGTCGTTTTGCTCCGGATATGACGGTGAATTCGCCGGTTCTGCAAGCGGCAATCGATGCCGCGCTGGCGCTCTGATCTGCGGGTCGCCCGGTGCTGCCGGGCGACGGTTATTGGCTGGGGCTGGCCATCTATCCGGGGGTGTGGCTCATTTTCGTGACCTTTCTTTGCACTCTTTTAGCTCGTTTTCTATGTGTTAGTTCACACTTCTCCCTATAACCGGGCGCGGACTGTCTGGCCATGCTTTGTTTTGTGGCGGTTGGCGTTTCTGGTTTGTCTGGATCAATTATTGCAGTGATATTGCAGGCCCGCTTTTTTAATGCCGAGTTTGAGTCGTTACGCTCCTTGATGTGTTGGAAGCCCACTATCTGGTGATTTTTTGACTATCAACGTGCTAGCGAAGCACTAATGGGGACATCTATTTAATCCTGCACGGCTCTGCGCGAGTGTTGCCGTTGTTCAGGGCAAGGCGACGAATGCAGC
>NZ_JAUYVV010000035.1:0-20579 GCF_030689165.1 Oceanobacter sp. 4_MG-2023
TCAGGCCTGCAAGTCGGCTTCGTGATTCGAAACCATCCGGTAGCCCAGAGTGAGCACCGGATTAAATAGATGCCCCCGGCAGTTCGTGCCGTCGATTCAGGATGGGTCTTCTCGCGTAACGATTGCCGTGCTTGAGACTCCGCCACAGTATAAGCCTCAGGATAACAATATGGCTTAAATGCAGCCTTATTATATTGTCGAAAAATATCACCCAGGTGGCGATGGCGTACGGCTTCGTTAATATGGGGCGTTTTGCCCGGCAGTACCGTGATTACCTTGGGGAATTACCCTCTGAAACCGTGCGTCAGAGCCGATAAATCCTCCCGTTCTGAATGTATTCCGCTGCTGCTGAATCCGTCGCCCGGTGTGACGGTATTTGGGGACTGTAGGTAATGGGCCGGTGCTTGGCTGGCAGGTGCTGGGGCGTTAATGACGTTGCTGTAACTGCGGATTCTGGATCGAGTGGCGCTGGATATACACCGTCACGGCCTGACTGCGCAAAATTTCCTGACCACTGGCGTTATTGATAACGGCTTCCAGTGTGTGCTGGCCGCGCACCAGCTGGTTGATCGGCAAGCTGTTGTCGCGTCCGGATGTCACCGGTTTGCCATCGACCAGCACCACAAAGGTATCTGAGGCCCGTAATGCTGGCAGGGCGTCGATCACGATGTTCAGGCTGGCGGCGAGTCCGGTGGGGATATTGTCCTGATTACCGGGGCTGAGAATTTTCAGGTGAGTGTAAAACTGTCCGGCTTGGGCAGTGGTTTGGGTCTGGCTGGTGGAGGTGGCCGACGGCGCAACAAAGGCGGGGACGGTGGGCAACTCTTCCACTTCGTGGGGTTCTGAGCCTTCACTGACGCGGTCACTGAACACCAGGTTGCCTTCCGCATCCCGGGATACATGCACCTGGGTGGCGGCAAAGGCATGGCTGGTGGTCAGACAGAACAGGCATAACAGCCGGGTCATCACAGAACGTCGAAGGAATATCGGGCGCATGAGGGAGTCTGTACTCTGTCATTGTGTAGGTTTGGTGACAGCTTACCCGAGTTTTTGCGGCAAGGGTGAATGATGTGCAGCACTGGAATTCATCGTTATGCTGCAGGCGTTGAAATTGTGAACTGGTTAAACAGGAAGACAGATGATCGGATTGATTCAGCGGGTTGCTCACGCCAGTGTGGCGGTGGATGGTGAAGTGGTTGGCGAGATCGGTGCAGGGTTGTTATTGCTGCTGGGAGTGCAGCCAGACGATACCACGGCGACAGCAGACAAGTTGTTGCACAAGGTGCTGAATTATCGGGTGTTCAGTGATGATCAGGGGCGCATGAATCGCAGCCTGTTGGCTGCAGGGGGGCAATTGCTGGTGGTGTCGCAGTTTACTCTGGCAGCGGATACCGGACGCGGCTTGCGCCCGGGTTTTTCAACCGCCGCGCCTCCGGCATTGGCGGAATCCCTGTACGATTATTTTGTCGCAGAGGCGGGGCAGTGTGTTCATACTGCCAGCGGCCGGTTTGGTGCTGATATGCAAGTGGCGTTGACCAACGATGGCCCGGTCACTTTTTGGCTGAATGTTTAACCCTGTCATTTTTTGAGGACCTTATGGATTACTCTGCAATAAAACACGCTCACGCCGGTCTGGCTTATTTGTCGGCCTTGTTGTTTCTGGTTCGTTTCGGTCTGGCGTATGCCCAGTCCGGGGTGATGAAAAACAAACTGGTTAAAATCCTGCCGCATGTGATCGATACCATCTTGCTGGTGTTTGCTATCTGGCTGTGTGTGCTGATTGGCCAATACCCGATTGTGGATGGCTGGTTGACGGGCAAGGTGATCGGGCTGGTGGTGCTGATTGGTGCCGGTGTGGTGGCGATTCGCCAGCGCAATATTCCGGCGGCTGTGCTGACCCTGGCAATGTATGGCTATCTGATCGGGGTGGCAAAGAGTCATAACCTGTTGTCGTGGCTGGCCTGATATTGCTGGCTTGATATTGCCTGATTGCAAAAGACTTTTACGGCTGGGGATATGGCTTGGATTCTGACGGCGCAGGCGCTTTACTGACTCATTGATCTCACATTGTACCGTCACTGTCATCTGATCGGACACGGGCGGTTGCACGGAGCTGTCCATGAGTAAATCCGATTCTGTCTTATCTACCGCCCGTACGGCGAGCGCCCCTTCCATTGTGGGTGGCGGCCCCAAAAAAGTTTTGTATACCTTGCAGACCGTGGGTCGTATTGGCTTGCTCAATTCTGCCAAGGCACTCAAAAGCCACAATGCCTGCAAGGCTTGTGGTCTGGGGATGGGAGGGCAGCATGGCGGCATGACCAACGAAATGGATGAATTTCCGTCGGTCTGCAACAAGAGTATTCAGGCCCAGTCAACGGATATCCAGCCGCCAATACCAGAGGCTGTTTTTCAGCATACGCTGGAGGATTTCCAGCAACTGAGCCGTTATGAGCTGGAACATCTTGGCCGTTTGAATACGCCGTTGTTCAAACCCGCTGACAGTGACCAGTATCAGGTGCTGAGCTGGGAGTCGGCATTTGAGCGTATTGCCGAGCGTATGCAGGCAACCCCTGCGGAGCGCAGTTTTTTCTATTCCTCCGGGCGTTCGTCCAACGAGGCCGGTTTTGTGTTGCAGTTGCTGGCACGATTATCGGGTACCAATAATGTTTCCAACTGTTCGTATTACTGCCATCAGGCGACCGGTGTTGGTCTGCAATCCACGGTGGGTTCGTACACTGCCACCGTGGAGCTGGAGGATCTGGTGGAGTGTGATCTGGTGGTGCTGGTGGGAGCCAATCCGGCATCCAATCACCCGCGTTTGATGCATAAGCTGATGGCCCTGCGTGAACGTGGCGGTCATGTGGTGGTGGTGAATCCGGCCAAGGAATCCGGGCTGGTGAAGTTTGCTGTACCCAAGAGCCCCCGTTCCATGCTGAAAGGCGGCAGTGAAATTGCCTCCGAGTATTTGCAGCCCACAGTGGGGTCGGATATCTGGTTGTTGTACGGCATTGCCAAATCCCTGCTGCAACAGGGGCTGATGGACGACGCCTTTATTCAGGCGCATACCGAAGGCAGTGACGCCTTTCTGACGCTGGTCGCGGCTTTGGGCTGGGCTGAAATTGAAGAGACAACCGGTGTTCCCCAGGCTGATATCGACCGGATTGCGGCTTTGTACGGGCGTTCGGAAAAAGCAATTTTTGCCTGGGGCATGGGGGTAACGCACCACACCCATGGTGCCGATACGGTGGAAGCCATCGCCAATCTGGCCTTGTGCCGGGGTATGGTTGGCAAGCCGGGGGCCGGACTGTTGCCGCTCAGGGGCCACAGCAATGTCCAGGGGATCGGCACCATCGGGGTAAAACCGGTGTTGCCCGAACAGGTGTTTCAGGCACTGGAGGAAGAGTTGAACGTGCGGCTGCCAACCGAGCCGGGTCTGGATACGCTGGCCAGCCTGGAGCAAGCCCATGCCGGAGAGATGGATCTGGCGGTTATGCTGGGTGGCAATCTGCTGGATGCGACGCCAGATACACGCTGGGCCAGAGAGGCACTCGACCGGGTCAAGACCAAGGTATTCCTGACCACCACGTTAAACTGGGGGCATGTCTCCGGGATGGAAAACAGCGAAGCCTTTGTATTGCCTGTCGCGGCCCGGGATGAAGAATTTGAACCCACCACACAAGAGTCGATGTTTAACTTTGTGCGCTTGAGTGATGGTGGCATTATCCGGTTGGATAACGTTAAGTCCGAAAGCAGCATTTTGCTGGAAATGCTCAAGCGCGGTGTGCGTCAACCGGGCCTGAATCTGACCTCGATCGAGTCTCATCAAGGGGTGCGGGAATGTATTGCGCGGGTGATTCCGGGTATGGCTGGTCTGGCGGATATCAGTGACAGTCAGCGGGAGTTCCATATTCCCAACCGGCTGATCAAAACGCCGGAGTTTGCGACCAGCAGCGGCAAGGCTCACTTCCAGACCCATTCATTGCCGGATCTGGCAAGGGCGGCTGAGTTTCCGTTTGCTCTGATGAGTGTGCGCAGCGAGGGGCAATTTAACTCCATTATCTATGAAGAAGCGGACAGCTATCGTGGTACGCCTAACCGCTGGTCGGTATTGATGTCGCCACAGGATATGCTGGAAAAGGGCATCAAACCGCAGCAGAAGGTGACGTTACGTTCCCCTAATGGCTGTATGGAAGCGGTTGAGGTTTACCCGTATGGACTGAGCCGGGGGGCGGTAATGGCCTATTACCCGGAAGCCAATGTGCTGACAGGGATTGAGCGTGACCCCAGAAGTCATACCCCGGCCTTCAAGTCGGTGGCGGTGGCGATAGAGGTGTGACCCGACGACGGTTGATGCAGCAGGGCTGACTCTGCTGCTGATCCAAACCGGGTGCCGATCGGTTGACAGGGTTAAATGGATAACTGTATTCCATTAATGGAATAATCATATTCAGTCGATTGGGCGCAACCCACCTTTGGGTTGTTGCTGCTGATTATGGGTTGTCAATCGTGTAATTGAGGTGTTTTTCTCACAAAAAAGGCACTTTGGTTGCTTCTGGTTCCTTGTCTTTTTCTTTTAAGTTAAAAATCATTATTGTCATAAATAATTAACAAACTGTTGTTATAAGCAGGACTAATTCCATGGCTTTCCGGGCTGGTTTAATAACGTTTATACGTTACTGGCTGCCGGAACCGGCCGATGGAATTAAGCTTATGATGATCACTTATGTAAAACTGCCCTGGCTGGATGTCTCTCAGGCATTTGTCTGTTTCCGGTCATCACGTCGATTACCCGAAAATGGCATCAGAACCGCAGATCAAGTGATTATCGATCATACCCCGTCCACCGTGGCCATGACGGATAATGGCTTGTCGGTGCTCAAGCTGATCAAGGCCCGTAGCTGGCATGAGTACGTCAAGACCCTTTGGGCGCACAGCCGCCTGTTCAAAGAGGTGCAGGGGAATCGTTTATTGACCCGGCTTGGGGTGCACGTCGCCGCCATTCATGAAGTCGGGATCGGGCTGTTACCTGGCAGCCGCTACCGCTATCTCGGTTATTACATTATGGAAGATCTGGCGTCTGTCGGGGCGCAGGAAGTCTTTGAGATGTTCTTGTCCGGCGGACTGACCCCGGAAGAGCGTATCCATTGGCTGGATCTGATTCTGGATGATCTGCGCACCATGCGGGATGCTGGCGTGGTGTTCTCGGATTGTCATCTGAACAACGTTTTTGCTCATCCGCTGAAACAGCATGTGATCTGGATCGATACCGGCGTCACGCGTTATTTTTGCCCCCGAAGCCGAAAATTTGCCCGCAAGTTCAACTATTCCATCCGCCGTTTGGCCGATTACCATGACCAGCACTTGATGCTGACGCTGGAAGAGAAACGCCGCATCCTCGCTCTGCTGTTGCCAGAATAGTACGACCATCGACTACTGCCATTCGGGCCATCCGGCCCTTCACCCGGTTCTATAGTAGCGCTGACCTGCGGCGCTGCTTCACGCAAGATAAGAAGTCACCGAATACAACACATCCATCGCAGGTGGCGATATGTCTTCTTCCAGCCCTGATCCGGCCTCTTACCAAATGCTGTTGCACTGGCTCCTGTTGCTGGGGCTGATGATATTTGTCACCTGGCTGTTACTGGATCTCGGGGTACTGAATACCTTGCTGGCCGCAGATGTCACCCGTATCAGCAGCGTGATTTTACTGGTGTTTGTGGTTGGCTGTGGTCATTGCGGCTATCGCAGCTGGATTCTGACTGCAGAAGCCCTGGCATTGACGCGTCTGCAGCGTGCCTGGCAAGCAGCTCCTTCGCTGGCGTTGGCATCCGAGCCATCCCTGGGCGGTCAGTATTTACAAGAGCTTGGCCCGCTTCAGCAAGACAATGCCCTTGCCGCAGAAATCCTGGCGGAGCGTGTCCGTGGCAGTCATCAGGTCGGCTGGTTTATGACCGGTGTCCTGGTCAAGCTGGGGCTGCTGGGAACCGTGGTCGGCTTTATGCTGATGTTGGGGTCGGTGTCAGGGTTGGAGAATCTGGATACGTCTGACCTGAAAGTCCTGATGCAGCAAATGACCGCCGGTATGGGCGTGGCGATGAATACCACACTGGTCGGGCTGGTTTGCAGTATTTTATTGGGGCTGCAATACCTGCTGCTGGATCGCTCTGCCGACCGTCTGGTGGCTGATGCCGTGACGCTGGGCCAGACCGTGTTATCTAACGACCGTATGAGTGCGAGCTGATGGCGTTGTTTCGTCATAACACACATGCGGACATCGACCCCTTTACCGACTTGCTGTTTAACGCGCTGCTGACCTTTACCTTTCTGTTTCTGGTTGCATTGATCTTGCTGAACCCACCGGCCAGGACCGGCATTGTTGATCCCAAGGCGGAGTTCCTGATTACGGTCAGCTGGCCGGATGGCAATCCCAACGATGTCGATATCTGGGTCTCTGGCCCGGATGGGAAGCAGGTGAGCTACAAACAACCCCAGGCTGGATTGATGCACCTGGACCGGGATGATCGCGGCATGATTAACGATGTTCAGGTGGTGAATGGCGTAGAGGTTCGTAATCCGCTCAATCAGGAAGTGCTGACCATCCGGGGGCGTCCGGCGGGAGAGTACATCGTCAACCTGCATTATTTCAAAACCCAGCAGGGGGTGGACCCGCTGCACTCGTCAGACAGTATCGAAGTGCCTGCGACCGTGTACCTGGCCGAAGTGAATCCAAAAATGAACGTGCTGTTTTACCACACCGAAGTGCTGAGCAAGGAAGGTGATGAAGTGACCGCCTTTCGTTTCACGATTACGCCGGAAGGCAAAGTCACCAATATCAACCAGCTGCAAAAAAGCCTGGTTCGGGGAGAGGATAAATGACGGAAACCCTGTTGCTTTTGGTTTTGGCCTATACCGCGATGGTGGCCTTGCTGGTGCTGGCGTTGATCAGCAGTCACTGGTCGGTGATAGCCAAACTGATGTTGCTGGTACTGGCCTCTGGCTTGTACTGGGGCAGTTATCTGGGCTGGAAAGACAGCCAGGGCTGGCCCGCGAGTGTTGAGGTGCCAGACAAGTTTTTACTGCATTTTGCCGTTATTGAAGAGCCGGACGACAGCGATGGTACTGAGGGAGCGATTTACCTCTGGTTGACTGATTTGTACAAGGATCAGCTGGCGCCCGAACCACGGGCTTATCAGCTGCCGTATGACCAGGAGCTGCACGCCCGGGTTGAAAGTGCCATGCGTCGGGCCAAGGCGGGGAATCTGCAGTTGGGGATAAAAGCGGGTGGTGACGACTTGCCCGAGGTCAAACGCTTCCGCCAGCAGCTGGGAGAGCATCCTCTGGATCTTGAGTTTGTGGCTGTACCTGACCCGTCACTACCGGAAAAATAGGAGTCACAATGCGTAGCCTGCGGTTGTTTCGGTATCTGTGTTTTTATGGATCGGCTCCTGATGTTGGGTCCGGGCGATTGTCGGTCTTGTTGCCCGGGTTGATAACTGCGCTGCTGGCGGGGTGCGGCCAGGCTCCGGCCAGTGATGACTATTTCCCGTTGCAGCCCGGCTGGCACTGGCACTATCAAGTGACCGAAGCGCGCCAGCAGCAACGCAGTGTCCATCGCTTTGAGGTGACAACCCGGCGTATCGATACCCCGGTTGAGCTGGCAGAGGTGATGGCTACTCCACAGATGGTGGTTCGTCATACCAGTGACGGTACGGATTATTATCTGTTGCGGGATCTCAGCGGAACCTATCGTGTGGGCAAGCGTACCCTGATTGAAAAAAAACCTCGTCTTGATGCCGAGCCGGTGCTGGTGATGCCACCTCCGGATGAACTGGAGCAGGGCATCAGCTGGAATCAGACCACCCGACCGTATGTACTGCACAGTACCCAAAGCCATGTGGCCTGGAATCAAGGCAATAATGAATTTGTTATGACTTACGAAGTGGCCGAAACCGGCCTGGTACTGAGCACTCCGGCAGGGGAGTTCCAGCATTGTATCCGGATTGAGGGGCGTGGCCGGATTGGGTTGTACGCTGACCCGCGGCTGGGTTATCAGGAGGTTGAGGTGGTGCAGTCTGAATGGTATGCCCCCGGTGTTGGCCTGATACGTCTGCAGCGTGAAGAACCAATGGACCTTGAGATGTTTCAGGGTGGCAGTCTGACGTTTGAGCTGATTGAGTTACAGAGGCCCTGACATTCCGGGGTCTTGGGTCCGGGAAGCTGGAGTTTGGGAAGCTGGAGTTTGGGAAGCTGGAGTTTGGGAAGCTGGAGTTTGGGAAGCTGGAGCTTGAGGTCTGGATGTTTATTTCAGCTGGGGTCTTGCCATTAATAAGACGATCGGTCTAATATTGGGCATGAACATTATCAAGACACCCGATTCCTCACCCGCTCCAGCTTCTCGCCGTCGTGGTCGACCACCCAAAGATGGCCGCAGCGTCAGCGAGACCCGCGCCTTATTGGTGCGCAGCGGCGTAGACGTACTGACCGAGCAGGGCTTTACGGCCACCGGTATCGATCAGGTATTAAAACGGGTCGGAGTGCCAAAAGGTTCTTTCTACCATTTTTTTGCCAGTAAAGAAGCCTATGTGGCGGCGGTGGTTGAGAGTTACGGGCAGTATTTTGACCGGGTGCTGGCACGCAGTTTTAACAACGATGCCCTGACGCCATTACAGCAACTGGAAGACTTTACCGATGGTGCCATGAGCTGGATGGAGCGGCATCAGTATCGTAATGGCTGTCTGGTTGGCAACTTGGGGCAGGAAGTAGGTCAGCTGCCCGACAGTCTGCGCCAACCGCTGCAGAATATTCTGGCGGGTTGGGAGCAGCAGTTACAGCAATGTCTGCAACGGGCGCAGCAAGCCCAGCTGATTGCGGCCAACGCGGATTGTGTGATGCTGGCCCATGTTTTCTGGGTTGGTTGGGAAGGTGCGGTAATGCGTGCCCGGCTGGAAGGCAGCACCCGGCCGCTGCGTTTTTTTCGAGACTGGTTTCTGTGGTCGATTCGCAGGCCAGCGGTGGATGCCTGAGGCAAACCACCACGATAACGATCGTCGCTTGCCGGTTGGCGAGGGCGATATCAACCATCCTTGCTCAGGGAGTTGCTGGGCAAGCGCTGGTATTTTTTATCATTATTAAAAGACGATCGGTCTAAATTAACCAAACACACCGGCAGCGCCGGATGGAGACTCTGATGTTCAAGGCAATCCAGATCAATAAGGACGACCAAGGCTATCGTGCCGAGCTGACACAGCTGGACGACAGTGCATTACCCGAAGGGGATGTAACGGTCAAAGTGCATTATTCCACGCTTAACTACAAAGATGGCCTGGCGCTTACGGGCAAGGCTCCGGTCGTGCGCCGTTTTCCTTTGACTCCCGGTATCGACCTGGTCGGCACGGTGGAGTCCTGCAGCAGCGAGGCTTTTGCTGTCGGTGATACGGTGCTGTTAAACGGCTTTGGGGTCGGGGAAGTGCACAGTGGTGGTCTGGCGCAGCGAGCACGACTGAACAGCGACTGGCTGATTCCTCTGCCAGAGGGCTTGTCGGGTCAGCAGGCAATGTCGATTGGTACTGCGGGTTATACCGCCATGTTGTGTGTGCAGGCTTTGCAACGTAACGGCGTGACACCGGATCAAGGGGATATTCTGGTTACCGGTGCCAATGGCGGTGTAGGCAGTTTTGCCATTGGTTTGTTGTCGCGTCTGGGGTATCGGGTGATTGCTTCGACCGGCCGTCCAGAGGAAGCGGATTATCTGAAACAGTTGGGCGCTGCCGATATTATTGAGCGGCAGTTGCTCTCAGAGCCGGGCAAACCGTTGCAGAAAGAACAATGGGCCGGGGCGGTGGATTCGGTAGGCAGTCATACCCTGGCGAATGTACTGGCCGGCACTCGTTATGGCGGTACCGTGGCGGCGTGTGGCCTGGCTCAGGGTGCAGACCTGCCTGCGACGGTGATGCCCTTTATTTTGCGGGGGATCACTCTGGCTGGTGTCGACAGTGTGATGCGGCCAAAAGCCGATCGTTTGGCGGCCTGGAAGCAACTGGCGGAGCTGGTGGATGCTGAGATGCTGGCGGGTATTACACGGGAAATTGGCCTGGAACAGGTGATCGAGACAGCCTCCGATTTGCTGGCGGGTAAAGTGCGAGGCCGGATTGTGGTTGCACTGGACTGATGGTGACTGGCCCGGGTATCTCCCCGGTGCCGTTTTCTGTGCTGTCTTGAGTGTTGTATCGAATGTTGTCCCGGCGTTGGCTGGCCATTGCGCTTAGCGCGGCGGGTCGACCCGGTGACTGACACTGCTGTTTAAACGAAACCAACCGGCAATACTGTAACGGTGCCGGTTGGCTGCCAGTACTTCGTGCGGAAATTCTTCGCTTAAAAAGGTCACCAGAGTGCCAAACTGCGGCAACAGCCGAGAGCGCACGGTGTCATTTTCCTCATCGCCATAAATCAGTAATTCCCCACCTTCGTCTGCCTGCCAGTCCGGATTGAGATACAACACGGTACTGAGCACCCGGTTGGACTGGCCAATAAAGGCGTCCTTGTGCTTCTGATAAAAATCCCCGGGGCGGTAATGGGAAAAATGGCATTCATAACTGAACAGCCCTAACAGCAAGGTACGGTTGAGGTGTTGCTGCAGCTGCGCCATAAAGTCGAGCCAGGCTTTTTCTGCCGGGTTTTCCTGGGTCAGCCAACGAATCCGGTCACGGCGAATCTGGCGATTCAGCTGGTGCGCCTGTTCGCGCCCGGTGCCGGCCAATTGCAGCTTTTGTTCGCCCAGGTTCATTACCCGGGTGCGCAGTTGCTGTGACAGTTCGGCCAGCGGTGTGAGTGGCAGTTGCAAGTCAAAGGGTTGGCAGACCGCCAGGCCATTGCTCAACAGTTGCTCTTCAATATATTGGAACAAAGGGGTATTCAAAATGGAGGAGGGGACTCAGTGGTTGCTGCGGAGGAGGAATAGGTCGGGGCACCGATAGTGGCCTTGTGCCCAGGCAAACACCAGCAAATTATTCTTCTCGAGAAGATGGCAAAAATTCGCTTTTCATTGTTCGCATCTCTGGATAAATCACGCAATTGATACGGTGTCTCGCGTTATTAACCCAAGGAGGTCCCCATGCGCCCGTCTACCCATGAATCTGATATTGATCGCGATAACGATGAGGATATGCCTCCGCGGCGCTTGCGTCATCGTAGTGAAGATTACGAACGTAAAAAGCGTCGGGCTGAGGCGATTCTGGAGCACAAGATGCTGGAAGAACTGCTCGGTTTTGATATCGATTTTGCGGATTAGTCCGGGATGCCGTTCGATTCTGGACGGCATTGTTGATGATGCTTTCTGATTGATTGATTGTTTTTGCCAGGATATCCCATGATCTCACCTGCTTCCCTGACTGGCCTGTCGTCTGTCGCAGCGTCCTCAGCGTCAGTATCTCTGCCAGCGCCCCTGCTGGATATTATCAAAAGCCTGATTCGCAGCTCGTCGGTCGTGGGGGCTGAGCACTCGTTTTTCCGGGTGTTACAACGGGAGCTGGAGGACCGCGGCGCTCGTGTGACCTGGTATGAGGGCTTGTTGGTCGCCCAGGGCAATAAACCGGACTCGCTGATGTTCTCGGCTCATATTGATCGTCACGGCCTGATATGCACTGGCCCGAATGAGTTCCAGTACGCGGCTTTTGTCTGTGGCGGGCGTTCGGATCTGTTGGGCAATTCGGTATCGGAAGAACTGATGTTGCAGATAGTTGACCGCTTTGTGAACGAAGGCGTGTTCGCTTATGACCCATGGTCGGGAGCGTATCGGGGGCAGGGCACTATTCGTAATGCCTATATTTGCCCTTATCGTAATAACCTGATTTTTGAGCTGGATGGTATGTCGCATCTGGTGGCCGGGACGCCGGTTGCGTTCCAGGATAGATTACGGATAGCACAGGGCCGTTTGTATGGTCAGCTGGATAATGTGCTGACGGCGGCGATGCTGGTGTATTTGTTTGAGCTGGGATTCCGTGGCACGGCATTTTTTACTGCCCAGGAAGAAGCCGGCCGCAGCTGGCGGTATTTGCTCGAATGGTTTCGGCGCTTTGGTGGTACAACCAATCAGCTGGTGGTGGTGGATACCAGCCCTTACCCGGATATTGCTGCCGCCAGCCAGCAGCAACTGGTGTTGCGCCACAAGGATGCCAACGCCGGGTTTAATCATGAACTGACCCAGGCGCTGGTCTCGGGTTGTGAGCAACTGGGGCTGAGCTACCGCTTCAAGGATGACTATATTGAACAGCAAAATCGCCAGCTGGCTGCGGCCGGGTTAGCACCCAAATCGTTGGGCAGTACGGAGATGGGACGTATTGTGGCGGCGTCTGGAGGGTTGGTGGATGGCACCACTCTGCAGATTCCAACGACGGGGTATCACACCATGAATGAAAGCGCTGAGCTGGGTAGTGGCCTGGCGTTTGTGCGGTTGTTGTGCAAGCTGGCGGGTTTGTCGTTGCCTTGAGTGGCAAGGTGAATGGTGGAACGAGTGGCGTAATGAGTGGCGTAATGAGTGGTGGCAGACCGGCTTTCCATGACAACAAAGGAAAACCGGGCAGGCCCGTTTCAGCGTAAGCCCAGGCTAGCGGTCCGGCAGGGTGACATTAAGTTCAAGAATGGATGTCTGGCCATGGTTTTCCAGGTGCACGTTGACGTCTTTGTCGCCGATCTCGACGTATTTCCGAATCACCGCCAGTATTTCCCGTTCCAGCTGGGGCAGGTAGTCGGGGCCATTGTTACGTAAGCGGTCGTGGGCAACCAGCACCCGCAACCGTTCTTTGGCAACGGATGCGGAGCTGGTGTCGTCTTTTCGGAATCGTTTTAACAAACTCATATCAACCTCCAAAAACCCGTTTCAGGAAGCCTTTTTTCTGCTTTTCAAGAAAACGGTGTGGGCGATCTTCGCCGAGGTAGCGGGCAACGGAGTCGGCATAGGCCTGACCGGCATCGCTGTCGCTGTCGTGCACAACCGGCACGCCCTGGTTGGAAGCTTTGAGCACGGCTTCAGACTCTGGGATCACTCCCAGTAACGGGATGGCGAGGATGTCTTCGACATCGGTGACGGAGAGCATTTCTCCACGCTCAACCCGCTCCGGGTTGTAACGGGTCAGCAGCAAGTGTTCCTTGACTGAGCCGCCTTGTGCGGCGACACGGGACTTGCTTTGCAGAATACCAATAATGCGATCCGAATCCCGTACCGAAGAGACTTCCGGGTTGGTGACAATAATGGCTTCTTCCGCAAAATAGAGCGCCATCTGGGCTCCGTGCTCGATTCCGGCAGGTGAGTCACAGATAATAAATTCAAAGGTTTCTGCCAGCTCATTGAGCACTCGTTCGACGCCTTCCAGGCTCAGTGCATCCTTGTCTCTGGTTTGTGAGGCGGGCAGCACGTAAAGATTGTCGAGTCGCTTGTCTTTGATCAGGGTTTGGGACAAGGTGGATTCACCCTGGATCAGGTTAACAAAGTCGTACACAACCCGGCGCTCACAGCCCATGACCAGATCGAGATTACGCAGGCCCACATCAAAATCGATCACAACGGTTTTGTGGTTCTGCATGGCCAATGCTGCTGCAAACGCAGCGCTGGTGGTTGTCTTTCCTACTCCGCCTTTTCCGGAGGTCACCACGATTATTTTTGCCACGGTATTCATCCTGCCAATTTGGTTATTTATCCGAGCCGGTGAGGGTTAAGTGGTCATCAACCAGCCGGACCAGCACGCTGCTGTTTTTTAAGGGGTGATCGTCTTCAAATAATTGGTACTGGCCAGCAATAGCGACCAGCTGGGCATCAAATTGTAAACAGCTGATCATTGCGTCCGGATTACCCTTGACGCCTGCCAGTGCCTTGCCGCGCAACCTGCCCATAATCTGTATATCACCGGTTGCCAGTACTTCTGCACCGGGGCTGATGGTACCCATTACGATCAGGTCGCCATCAAAATAAAGCTGCTGACCGGAGCGGACATTGCTGTTGTGCACTTTAATCGCTCGGGCGGGGATCGTCTGTGCTTCCAGTCCCAGGCCGCGGGTTTTCTGCTCACTGACGGCCTGTTCCGCCTCTGCTGGCACTGCCGCTGGTTTTTGCCGCACGGTTTTGACCGATGAGTGGCCAAAATCTGCCAGGCACAAGGCTTTGCAGGCCGCTTGCCAGGCTTCCGAGCTGTAGCGCACACCTACAGGAACAAGTCCATGTTGGCGCAGTAATGTGGTAAGACTGGCCAGACTGGTGTGTTCCGGGTCCAGCTCCTGTAAGGAGATCAGACAAGGAAGCCCCTGGAACAAGGCCGGAGCTTCTGATCGCCGGCGTTGCAAGTCGGCACTGATGACGTCTGGCTCGGTGCTGTGAAATGTCAGCGTGGTCAGTGGCGTCATCCCGGTTTTCATATCCAGAACAGGCGCAGTCATACTATTTTGTTCTCAACGGGAAGTGTTCAAAACGAACGGCTTCCATACCATGATGTTGTAACTGGCGGATGTTCTGGTGGCTGTCGCCGTCCGGGCTGGCCAGAACATCACGATAATGCTCACCAAAACAGCGTAATGTCTGTTCGGTGGTCAGCTTCAGCAGGCTGGCCAATGCCAGTACCCGGCATGATCCCTGGTTTTGGTCGCTGCTGTTGTCCAGCGCTCCGTTGGTAAAGGCGGAGGCGGAAAAAACATAGTGCTTGTCAATATAGTCCAGAGTTTCAGAGAACGGATGGTCATTATTCTCTATCCGGGTTAAAAATATTTCTGTTGCCTGGTTATCGTTGTTCACTTTAGGTTCCTTTTTTTAACCCTGTCAGGCTAACACCGGTTGACGCTGTTCGCCACGCTGCTGACTGGCTCGTCCCCTGATTTATGGCCTGGTTAGCGCTACGATTGAAGTATTCCCCTGATGACCTGTATTTGATACTGTATGTATGTACAGTTTAGGGGTTGTGCTATGGAAATGTCTCCACGTCAGATACTGCATATCGATTGTGATTGTTTTTTTGCCGCTATCGAAATGCGCGATCAGCCCCATCTGCGCGACCGGCCGTTGGCGGTAGGGGGCGACCCTGCCAGACGCGGTGTGATTTCAACCTGTAATTATAATGCAAGGCGCTATGGGGTTCGATCGGCCATGGCGTCTGCCCATGCGTTTCGTTTGTGTCCGGAACTGGTGTTGTTACCGACGGATATGCCGCGTTATCGGCAGGCATCGCAGCAGATTATGGCCATTATGCGACCGTATGCGCGAGTGTTTGAGCAGGTCTCTATCGATGAGGCTTATCTTGAATTGACGGCGGCTGACGATGCGCGTGGAGTTGCTGAGGCGATTCGTTACGAAGTGGCGTGTCAGGTGGGTGTGACGGTGTCGGCAGGTATTGCGCCTAACAAGTATCTGGCCAAAATTGCCAGTGATTATAATAAGCCAGACGGTATCTGGCAGATTGCCAACACTGAGGTGGCGGCGTTTGTCGAGTCATTACCGGTGTGGAAAATTCCCGGTGTGGGGCCGAAACTGAGCGAGCGACTGGCGGCGGATGGTTTGTCTGTCTGTGCCGATTTGCAGGGGCTGTCTATGGCGCATCTGATTCATCGTTATGGTCGTATGGGGGCGGTGCTGTACGAACGTTGTCGCGGTATTGATCACCGGCCTTTGCGGGAAGTGCGAGAACGCAAGACGGTCAGTGTGGAGCAGACGTTCCATTACGATTTGACCAGTGAGGCAGAATGTTTACAGCAGTTGCCGGATTTGTGGCAGCGCTGGCAGCAACGAGTGGCAAATGCCGGTTGGCAGGCCGACGAGCTGGCACCGTTTGTGAAAGTCAAGTTTGCTGATTTTACCCAGACCACCATGGCTGATAACGATATGGCAGCCGATCTGAAAGGGTTTGCTGCGCTGATTGCCAGCGCCATGCGTCGACAGGACAAACGGGTGCGCCTGTTAGGTATTGGTGCCCGGTATTGTGGGGGTGATCCGGCCCAGGGGCGTTTGTTCTAGGGCTGGCTGTTGCCGGTTCAGGCAGCCTGTCTGATCGGTTTTCAGTAAATAATAAAAGCAAACATTCCGGCAGGCCAAATGGCGAGCGAGCCATAACTGATCGACATGCCGAGAGAAGCACCCACCAATACGTCGGTCGGGTAGTGCATCCCCAGAATCACCCGGGACAGTGCCACCAACAAGGCAAACGGCGCGACCATCCAGAACAGTACCGGGAAGAAAAAGCAGAGTAATACCGCGAAGTTTACGGCATTCATGGTGTGACCTGAGGGAAAGCTGTACAGGTCCAGCGGGGCGGTATGGGCCTGAATGGCATCAAACGAAATAAACGGCCGCTGGCGTACCAGGCGGTTTTTCAGCTGACTGTAGACGCCAACACACAACAAGCCGGTGATGGCTATATGGCCCAGGACGGCCAGTCCTTCGATACCGAACAGCAGAGGCAATAACAGTCCGAGTGAATACCAGAATACACCGTCACCGGCGCGACTGATGCCTTTGAAAAACAGCCGTACGCTGCGGTTGTATCCCATTCTGTTCATAAGCTGACACAGGCTCAGCTCTAGATGATCGGCTTTACTGAACAGTAGCGCTGTCTTTGGCTGTAACTGTTTTGCGATTGCCATTAGGGGTTACCTTGGTATTGGCGCTGTTAAGGCGCTGGATAAACTCGTCCACTATGCTGTTCCATGAAATTGTTTCTGCACGTGAGCGAGCTTGCTGACGAATTTTTTGCAGTAAATTCGGACTGTCGGAAAGAATCTCGACTTGCTGGATATAGGTTTCATCTTCACCAAATGGCGCGAGCATGCCGGTCAGGCTGGAGGTGATATGTTCATGTCCGGCGGCATAATCAAAGCTGACCACGGCCAGACCACTGGCCATGGCTTCGGTAACAACGTTGCCAAACGTATCGGTTTTGCTCGGGAACAGAAAGATATCGCCACTGGCATAGTGTGTTGCCAGGTCATCGCCGCGACGCATGCCACAGCAGATAATTTCCGGGTACTGGGCGCGGATGCTCTGTAATTCAGGGCCATCGCCAACCAGTACCATACGTACCTGCTCATCGCTGTTGAGCAGGCGACGATAGGCCGCCAGTGCCAGGTCCATGTTTTTTTCACCGGCGATGCGGCCGACGTAAAGTAGCACCAGATCCTGTTCACCCACTCCCCAGGAGCGTCGCAGGGCAGCGCTGCGATGGCAAGGATTGAACTTCTGGCTGTCGACGCCACGAGATAATACCCGCACGTTGTGGAAGCCATGGGCGTCCAGTTCATCCCGTTGGCTGCGGGTAGGAACCAGCGTGGTCGCGGTCAGATTATGAAAGTAACGCAGATAACGATAGGCCAGTTTTTCCAGTCCAGCCAGGCGGTAGTGCTCGATGTACTGATGAAAATTGGTGTGGAAGCCGCTAATGACAGCCACTCCGGTTTTATGGGCTGCTCGCACGGCGGCCCAGCCCATCGGGCCTTCGGTGGCCACATAAATCACATTGGGGGCAAAATCCTTCAGGGCGGAAGAAATACGGCCAATCAGGGGAACGCCAAACTTGAGCTCTTTATAGCCGGGTAATGGCATACCGGGCAGCAAGGTTGTGTGCAGGTCATGAGTGTTGACCGGTTGTTCATGACGGTATTGCCGAGGACGGATGATCTGCACCTGGATACCACGTGCACGCATGCCTTCAACCAGTTGCGACAGAGTATGTGCAACGCCATTGATCTCCGGAGCAAATGTTTCAGTCACAATGGTGACGCGTTGGATAGGTGCAGTCATGGTGCCATTAGTTCGCTACATATGACTCTTTACTTTGGGGGGACTGTGTGACAGTTCTTTTTCAGCTCCGTGACATTCGGGTGAAGGCGGTGCTTGCAGAAGGGGGGGCGGGAAGAATCGGGTCTGGGCTGAACCATCAAGCCTTGTTTGTCGCAAAAAAATCTATCACAAAAAACGGTAACCGGCCTGGACCAGTACCAGGCGCATGACGTCCAGTTCTGCCTGGGTGAATTGGCGTTGGTTGCCACAGTGTTGGCAGGTGATCAGCGCCAGTGATCTGAGTTCGACCAGTGCGATGGGAGTGTCGGTATTACATTCATCACAGGTGACAGGAATTTCCGTCTCTGCAGGCAATATGGTACTCATCTTGTTTCCAGTAATTGCTCGACATGCTCGGCGATGGCTAATGCCGAGGTCAGCCCCGGACTCTCTATCCCTAACAGATGCCAGGCGGGTGATGTGGCGGGGCCACTTCGCTGAAAAACAAAGTCGGCCGCGGTGTTGCCTGGGGCACTCAGCTTGGGGCGAATACCTGCGTATGCGGCCTGTAGCTGGTTTTCATCCAGTGCGGGCCAGTAGCGGCGTATGGCGGCGGCAAAGGGGCGACGTAAATGCTCACTGACATGGTAGCGCTCAGGACTGGAGGCTGCTTGCGGATCAAGATATTCGACATCCGGGCCAAAGCGCAGTTGTCCGGCCAGATCCAGGGTGGCATGAACACCGAGGCCGGCGAGGCCAGGCTCAGGCAAAGGATAAACCAGATGCCGGAATGGGCTTTTGCCCTGGTAGCTGAAGTAATGTCCACGGGCCGGAAACAGTACCGGCGGCGTGTTATTGCGTTCGGCAGTCTGGCTTCCGTTATGGCGGTGGGCATCACTATTTGTATCTGCGGTATTGGTACCAGCATCTATCGTGGCCATCAGCGCAACCGCCTCTAATCCGGCGGCGTTAATCAGTGTCTGGCAATGAATGGTGGTCGGGCCATCGGAGGTGTTGATAGTAACGGCCCAGGCATCACCATGGTTGTGTGCGGATGTCATTTGGCTGCGGCAGACCAACAGCGCACCGGCTTGCTCAGCCTGGTGCTGCAAGGCCTGCATAAACCGGTGACTGTCGATGATCCCGGTTTCCGGTGACCAGAGCGCAGCCGCAGCGGCAACGTCCGGTTCCATTTGATGTAGCTGGTGGCGGTCCAAACGTTGTAATGGAATGGCAAGGCGCTGGGCTGTGTGTTCCAGTCGCTGCAGTTCCGGGTGGTCATTGGTTGGACTGACAATCAGCTTGCCGATTTTCTGGTGGGGAATGTCGAACTGCTGACAGAATTGATAGGTCAGGGCGCGTCCGCGCAGACACAGGGTTTCTTTCAGGGAGCCTGGCGGGTAATACAGGCCGGCATGAATCACTTCGCTGTTGCGGCTACTGGTTTCACTGCCAATCAGGTCGGCTTGCTCCAGTATCAAGACGGAGTAACGCCGGGACAATTGTCTGGCCAGTGCCAGACCGATCACACCTGCGCCAATAATGCATATATCGAAGTCTGGAGTCATTGGATCGGCAGTACCTGTACTGAGAGTCTGGCGGTTGCTAAAATGTGCCCCCCGATTTTTACCATAGCTGCGGAGAAGGTAACACTGATGAATATCAGTCACGTTGAGAATGCAGGGATGGCAATCGGCATTGCCATTTTGATTGGCTTCATGATGTTTATCATCTATGACCTGGCAAAACGCTCAAATGCGGGCAAATTTGGGATGGGTGTGCTGTTCTTTGCACTGGGGCTGGGCATGCTTGGATTTATTATCAAGACGGTGCTGGTCGAAGTGCTTAACTTCTAGGCCTGATTGCCTCTGAATATCATTTTTCCATTGTTGGCATTGCATATGCAGTAGTTCTGACTGAACTTATTGTAGCGAATCGCTGACCCGGTCAGCTGGCTGTGTTAAACGGAGGAGAAATGGAAGCTGCACAAAGGCTGGGCAAGCCAGAGGACATTATGTTTGCCCGGATTCCAGAGGAATTCATCACATCTCGAGGATGGAGTGTGAAGCTGGTTCAGGTACCTGCCCGACATAATAGCGGGGACGTATCTGACGAGGAAACGATGGCCAAAATACATCTGCTGGCAGAAAACCTGCTGCCAACGGCCGTACATATGGCAAATTTTTATCATCTGCCCAAAGGTCAGTGGCTGAACCTGGTGTATACCGATACACGTTCCAGCATGGATGAAAATTCCAATTTGTTACTTGGATTTTTATCCCGTATTGCCGGGCAACAGGAAGTGTGGGTGCCGCTTGCGGGTAGTCACAGTATGTTACTGAATGTGCTGGGACGGATTTTGCCGCAATTGCAACGGCTGGATTTGTCACGTAACCCACTGTTGTATATTGGTGATTATGCCAATTTCCCTGCTTTCAAGCGTCTCGCCCAGTCCTGTGGAATGCCCATTTTCTGCCAGGCTACTTATTGATCGGATGATCACCTTGTTGCTATACACGCCGCCTGCAGCCTGATGGTTGCTGGCGCTGTATCCTCCCAAACCTTCCCGCTATCCCGCTATCCCGCTATCCCGTGCTATCGCTATATAGTCAGCCATTCGGATGTTCTTCCAGCTCTCTAACAGACCTCTAATCCGGCCGGGTTTGTACAATCGTGCGCAAGATCAGCTGTTGATCAGGTATCCTGATGCACAATGCCTGTAGGGGGCATCTATTTAATCCGGTGCTCACTCTGGCCTACCGGATGGTTTCGAATCACGAAGCCGACTTGCAGGCCTGACGGGTCAAGTCAAAAGTCGGCGACACCGAGTCGA
>NZ_JAUYVV010000036.1:0-19982 GCF_030689165.1 Oceanobacter sp. 4_MG-2023
GTTTTACCATGGTCAACGTGACCAATAGTACCTACGTTTACGTGGGGTTTGGAACGTTCAAACGTTGCCTTAGCCATAGAACACCTCGTTCAATATCTTTAACTGATTAAGCTTTTCTCATTACTGCTTCAGCAACACTTGCAGGCGCTTCCGCATATTTCTCAAATTCCATGGAATATGTTGCACGCCCCTGGGTTGCAGAACGCAGGTCAGTTGCA
The DNA here is from genome assembly GCF_030689165.1 of Oceanobacter sp. 4_MG-2023. Classification (NCBI taxonomy): domain Bacteria; kingdom Pseudomonadati; phylum Pseudomonadota; class Gammaproteobacteria; order Oceanospirillales; family Oceanospirillaceae; genus Oceanobacter; species Oceanobacter sp. 4_MG-2023. Next base: position 219 of record NZ_JAUYVV010000036.1, read on the forward strand.
TAACCAAACATTTCTGCCAGTGGCACAGATGCATTGACCATCTTGCCAGATGGTGAATCATCCATTCCTGAAATCAGACCTCGGCGACGGTTCAGGTCGCCTACCACATCCCCCATGTAATCTTCCGGGGTCACAACCTCTACTTTCATCATTGGCTCCAGCAGTACTGCATCGCCTTTTTCAGAAAGTTGCTTGGTTGCTTGTGAAGCGGCAATTTTAAACGCCATCTCATTAGAGTCAACGTCATGGAAAGAACCATCGTAAAGAGTTGCCTTGAGACCGAGTAACGGATAACCCGCCAGCACCCCGTTCTTCATTTGCTCCTCAATACCTTTTTGCACTGCCGGGATAAATTCACGGGGAATCGCTCCCCCGGCAATATCATTAACAAACTCAAGTTCATCCGAGTCTGCAACGCTCGCAGGCTCAAATCGAATCACTACGTGACCATATTGGCCACGACCACCAGACTGCTTGGCGTACTTATGATTGATTGCAACCGTAGCAGTAATGGCTTCCCGATAGGCAACCTGTGGCTTACCGACATTACATTCGACGTTAAACTCACGCCGCATGCGATCCACGATAATATCCAGATGCAGCTCACCCATACCGGAAATAATGGTTTGCCCGGTTTCTTCATCCGTTTCGACACGGAAGGACGGGTCCTCCTGGGCCAACTTACCCAGAGCAACGCCCATTTTCTCCTGATCCGCCTTGGATCTCGGCTCAACCGCAACAGAAATCACGGGATCCGGAAACTCCATACGTTCCAGAGTGATGACATTATTCATATCACACAGGGTTTCACCGGTAGTGACATCTTTCAGACCGACCAACGCCACAATATCGCCAGCACGGACTTCTTTCACTTCCTCACGGCTGTTGGCATGCATTTGCACCATGCGTCCAACACGCTCCCGACGCGACTTGATGGGGTTATAGACACCATCACCAGAGTTCAGCACACCGGAATAGACACGTACAAACGTCAGCGTACCAACGAAGGGGTCGGTGGCAATCTTGAATGCCAGTGCCGCAAAGGGTTCATCGTCTGCCGAATGCCGTACACCAGCAGAACCTTCTGCATCATCCAGCACACCTTCGATAGCTTTCACTTCCGTCGGTGATGGCAGGAAATCGACCACCGCATCCAGGACAGCTTGTACGCCCTTGTTCTTGAAGGCGGAGCCACAAGTCACCAGGACCAACTCATTCGCCAGCGTCGCCGCCCGCAAACCAGCCTTGATATCGGTTTCAGACAGGTCGCCTTCTTCCAGATATTTGTCCATCAATTCATCAGAAGCATCCGCTGCGGCTTCAAGCATGTGCTCGCGCCATTCAGCAGCCTTCTCTTCCAGCTCTGCCGGAATTTCTTCATAGGTAAAGGTCATGCCCTGATCCGATTCATTCCACATAATGGCTTTCATCTTGATCAGGTCGACCACACCCTTGAAGTTTTCTTCGCTGCCTATGTTGATCTGGATAGGCACCGCATTGGCCCCGAGTCGGCTTTTCAGCTGCTCAACGACCATAAAATAATCAGCTCCGGTACGGTCCATCTTGTTGACGAATACCATACGGGGGACTTCGTACTTGTTGGCTTGACGCCAAACCGTTTCGGTCTGTGGCTGCACACCGGATGAGCCACAAAGGACGACAACAGCGCCGTCGAGTACACGCAATGAACGTTCTACCTCAATGGTAAAGTCCACGTGTCCCGGGGTATCAATGATGTTGATACGGTGCTGCTCATATTGCTGCGCCATACCTGACCAGAAACAGGTAGTTGCGGCAGAGGTAATGGTAATCCCTCGCTCTTGCTCCTGTTCCATCCAGTCCATCGTTGCTGCACCGTCGTGCACCTCACCAATCTTGTGAGACACGCCGGTATAGAAGAGAACACGCTCAGTTGTTGTCGTCTTCCCAGCATCCACATGTGCGCAAATACCAATATTACGATAACGGTTAATCGGGGTTGTGCGTGCCACTGTGTCGTCCTCGGATCAATTAAAAGCGATAGTGAGAGAAAGCCTTGTTGGCTTCTGCCATGCGATGCACGTCTTCACGCTTTTTAACCGCTGAGCCTTTACCTTCAGCAGCGTCCATCATTTCGTTTGCCAGACGCTGGGCCATGGATTTTTCACCACGGGAGCGTGCAGCGTCAACCAGCCAACGCATGGCCAGAGCACTACGACGGGCAGGACGAACTTCAACAGGAACCTGGTATGTCGCACCACCTACACGGCGGCTTTTGACTTCCACCATAGGCTGAATGGCTTCCAGAGCTTTTTCGAACAACTCCAGTGGATCGCCACCTTGCTTTGATGCCATGGAATCCAGCGCGCCATAAACGATCTTTTCGGCGACGGATTTTTTACCACTAACCATGACATGGTTCATGAATTTGGCCAGTGTAACGTTCCCAAACTTGGGATCTGGCAGGATTTCGCGCTTCGCAGCAACGCGTCTTCTTGGCATGATAAGCCCTCTTAGGTCTTCAGGACGGTCTGAGCATCAGATTGAGCCCAGCCTTACTCTTATCTAAAACATGCAAGCGTACCCGGGCGGGCCCGGCAAGGATCAACCTTTAGGACGCTTGGCACCGTATTTAGAACGTGCTTGTTTACGGTTCGCAACACCAGAGGTGTCGAGGCTACCGCGGACGGTGTGATAACGCACACCAGGCAAGTCTTTTACACGACCGCCACGAATCAGAACAACACTGTGTTCTTGCAGGTTGTGACCTTCACCACCAATGTAGGAAGTCACTTCAAAACCATTCGTCAGACGCACACGACATACTTTACGCAGTGCCGAGTTTGGTTTTTTCGGCGTGGTAGTGTACACACGGGTACATACGCCACGACGCTGAGGACATGCCTGCAGTGCAGGAACATCGCTCTTAACCATTTTGCGCTTACGAGGCTTACGAACCAACTGGTTGATTGTAGCCATTTAGCAAACTCCAAACGTTATAGAAAACATACCCCTTCAATTGAGGCACAATTAAAGGGGCCGAGAGGATAATCCCCAAGCCTTCAAAGGTCAAGTATTAGACAGTTTTAATATCCTTGCCGGCATGGCTATTCTTGCGACATTCTTTCCGGAAATCAGTCGTCTTCCGCCACTTTTGACAAGCCGGAACGCGGTTGCCCTCGCCATAACAAGCACGCGAATTCCACCGGGTTCTGGCTTGATCTCCGATCGATGCGTGCTTTTTCAGATCGGCCAACCGGGCGATAGCCGTCAAATTTGCCGAAGCCACAAACAAAAAAAGAGGCCACAAGGCCTCTTTTTTTGTCACCAGCGCCGTCGAGACGGCGCCAGACATAGCAACAATGACTTACTTGTCGCTGAACGCTTCGCTCAACTTGGCTTCCATGTCTTCGGCAGACACACTCAGCACTTCAGGCATTGAACGCTGACGTTCGTTATCACGAACAGTACGCTTGCGCTTGCGCTCGGCGTGGTACGCCAAACCTGTACCGGCAGGAATCAAGCGACCAACCACGACGTTCTCTTTCAAGCCGCGCAGTGAGTCCATCTTGCCGGTAACCGCCCCTTCTGTCAGAACCCGGGTTGTCTCCTGGAAGGAGGCTGCCGAGATAAAGGATTCGGTTGCCAGTGATGCCTTGGTGATACCAAGCAACACGCGCTCGCCCCGGGCAACAATTTTGTTCGCCGCCTCGGTACGCTCGTTTTCTTCCAGGAAGGTAGAGAACTCAACCTGATCACCCGGAATAAAGGTGGTATCCCCGGCGTCATGAATCAATACCTTGCGCAGCATCTGACGCACAATTACTTCAATGTGCTTGTCATCAATACCAACACCCTGCAGGCGATACACTTCCTGCACTTCGTTGGTAATGTACATCGCCAGATCGCCAACGCTCTTCAGTCGCAAAATGTCGTGCGGGTTCAACGGACCATCAGAAACGATCTCACCCTTCTCGACATATTCACCTTCGAAGATGTTCAGGTGACGCCATTTGTGGATCAGCTCTTCATACGGCTCGCCACCATCTTTCGGTGTGATTACCAGACGTTTTTTGCCTTTGGTCTCTTTACCGAAGCTAACGGTACCGGAGATTTCCGCCAGAATGGCCGGCTCTTTCGGTTTACGCGCTTCGAACAAATCAGCCACTCGTGGCAGACCACCGGTGATGTCCTTGTTACCCGATGATTCCTGAGGAATACGGGCAATAATGTCACCAACAGCAACAACGGTACCGTTTTCCTGGTTCACCAGTGCGTTTGGCGGCAGCATGTACTGGGCCGGCACATTGGTACCAGGTAGCAGAATGTCGTTACCTGTCGTGGCATCAATCAGTTTCACCATTGGGCGGATATCTTTACCAGCCGCCGGACGGTCTTTGGGATCGATGACTTCGATGTTGGACAGGCCCGTCAATTCGTCGGTCTGACGATTGATGGTAATACCCTCATCCATACCCACAAATTCAATTCGACCCGTTACTTCTGTCACAATCGGGTGGGTGTGTGGGTCCCAGCTGGCCACTTTCTGGCCGGCTTCAACCTCTGCACCATCTTTCGAGCTGATAACAGCACCGTAAGGCAGTTTGTACAGCTCACGTTCACGGCCATTCACATCGGCAATGGCAATCGAACCGGAACGGGATACCGCAACCAGGTCGCCATTCTCACGAGCAACCGTCTTGAGGTTGTGCAAGCGCAAGGTACCCTTGTTCTTGACCTGAACACTGTCTGCCGCCGATGACCGCGAGGCCGCACCACCAATGTGGAACGTCCGCATGGTCAACTGGGTACCAGGCTCACCAATCGACTGAGCAGCAATAACACCTACCGCTTCACCCACGTTCACCTGATGACCACGTCCAAGGTCACGACCGTAACACTTGGCGCAAATACCGGTACGGGACTCACAGGTAATGGCGGAGCGCACACGCACTTCATCAATACCTTCCGCTTCGATCATTTTGACCCATTTTTCATCCACCAGAGTACCGGCTGGAATCACCAGTTCACCTGGCTGATTGGGCTTGTAAACGTCTTCAGCAATAACACGACCCAGAATACGGTCACCCAGTGCCACGACCACGTCACCACCTTCAATCAGCGGTGTCATGATCAGGCCTTCCTTGGTGCCACAATCCTGTTCGGTAACCACCAGATCCTGTGCCACGTCAACCAGACGACGGGTCAGATAACCGGAGTTAGCGGTTTTCAATGCCGTATCAGCCAAACCTTTACGAGCACCGTGAGTCGAGGTGAAGTACTGCAATACGTTCAGACCTTCACGGAAGTTCGCCACAATCGGCGTTTCGATGATGGAGCCATCCGGCTTCGCCATCAGACCACGCATACCCGCCAACTGACGAATCTGGGCCGGGCTACCACGAGCACCGGAGTCAGCCATCATATAAACCGAGTTGAAGGATTCCTGATCGACTTCATGACCGTCACGGTCAATTACCTTCTCTTTACCCAGGTTTTCCATCATCGCCTTCGCCACCAGTTCGTTGGCGCGGGACCAGATGTCGATTACCTTGTTGTATTTTTCGCCGTGCGTTACCAGACCCGAGGCAAACTGGCTTTCGATTTCTTTTACTTCCGCATCGGCGTTAGCAACAATTTCAGCCTTGGCAGCCGGAATTTCGAAATCGTTAACACCAATCGATGAACCGGAACGAGTCGCGTATTCAAAGCCGGTGTACATCACCTGGTCGGCAAAGATAACGGTATCTTTCAAACCCACACGACGGTAGGCCGTGTTGATCAGGCGTGAAATCGCTTTCTTTTTCATTGGCTGGTTGACCAGCTCGTACGGCAAACCTTTGGGTACGATGCGGAACAGCAATGCCCGGCCAATCGTGGTATCAACCACCTTGGTATTGGTTTCGCTCAATCCGTCTTCATCAACCACGGTTTCAGTAATCCGTACCTTGACGCGCGCCTGCAGATGGGCAGCGCCGCTTTGGTAAGCACGGGTAACTTCGTCGAGGTCGGCCAACACCATGCCTTCACCCTTGGCGTTGACACGCTCGCGGGTCATCCAGTACAGCCCCAATACCACGTCCTGGGACGGTACGATAATTGGCTCACCGTTGGCTGGAGAGAGGACGTTGTTGGTCGCCATCATCAATGCGCGGGCTTCAAGCTGGGCTTCAATGGTCAGCGGCACGTGAACGGCCATCTGGTCACCGTCGAAGTCGGCGTTATAAGCCGCACAGACCAATGGGTGCAACTGGATCGCTTTACCTTCGATCAACTGGGGTTCAAACGCCTGGATACCCAAACGGTGCAGTGTGGGTGCCCGGTTCAGCATCACTGGGTGCTCACGGATCACATCTGCCAGAATATCCCAGACTTCAGGGGTTTCGCGCTCAACCATTTTCTTCGCAGCTTTAATGGTTGTCGCCAGACCGCGGTGTTCCAGTTTGGAGAAGATAAATGGCTTGAATAATTCCAGGGCCATTTTTTTCGGCAAACCGCACTGATGCAAACGCAGTTGCGGGCCGACAGTAATCACCGAACGACCAGAGTAATCGACACGTTTACCCAACAGGTTCTGACGGAAACGACCCTGTTTACCCTTGATCATATCGGCCAGGGATTTCAGCGGACGCTTGTTGGAACCGGTAATCGCACGACCTCGACGGCCGTTATCCAGCAACGCATCAACCGCTTCCTGCAACATACGTTTTTCGTTACGTACGATAATATCCGGAGCATTCAACTCCAGCAGGCGTTTGAGACGGTTGTTACGGTTAATAACCCGACGATACAGATCGTTCAGGTCGGAAGTCGCAAAACGACCGCCATCCAGCGGAACCAACGGACGCAGATCAGGTGGCAGTACCGGCAGTACTGACATGATCATCCACTTCGGATCGTTACCGGAGAAGTGGAATGCTTCCAGAATTTTCAGACGCTTGGACAGCTTCTTGATTTTGGTTTCAGAGTTGGTCGCCGGAATTTCTTCACGCAGACGCTGAACTTCTTCAGGCAGGTCAATATGACCCAACAGTGCCTGAATCGCTTCGGCACCCATCTTGGCTTCAAATTCATCGCCAAATTCTTCGATGGCTTCGTAGTACTGCTCATCGTTCAGCAATTGACCCAGATCCAGCGTGGTCATGCCTGGCTCGGTAACAACGAAGGATTCGTAATACAAAATCCGTTCGATATCACGCAGAGTCATATCCAGCATCAAACCGATACGGGAAGGCAGTGACTTCAGGAACCAGATGTGTGCAACGGGAGAAGCCAGCTCAATATGGCCCATGCGTTCACGACGCACTTTGGCCTGAGTAACTTCCACACCACATTTTTCACAGATAACACCACGGTGCTTCAGACGCTTGTACTTACCGCACAGGCACTCAAAATCCTTGATCGGACCAAAGATGCGGGCACAGAACAAGCCATCACGCTCTGGCTTGAAGGTACGGTAGTTGATGGTTTCCGGCTTTTTGACTTCACCGAAGGACCAGGAGCGGATCATGTCTGGCGAGGCAAGGCCAATTCGAATGGCATCGAACTCGTCAGCATTGTTCTGGCTACGCAGAAAATTGACTAAGTCTTTCATATAAGAGTGTGCTCCACTTGGTGTGAGCGAGGGCTTTGCAGCACCGGTCTTTTCAGACCGACACTGCAGAGCGCGCTACTAAACCGATTATTCGTTTTCCAGTTCGATGTCGATACCCAGGGAACGGATTTCCTTAACCAGTACGTTAAAGGATTCCGGCATACCGGCTTCCATACGATGGTCGCCATCCACGATGTTCTTATACATCTTGGTACGGCCAGCCACATCGTCGGATTTGACGGTAAGCATTTCCTGCAGGGTATAAGCAGCACCGTATGCTTCCAGTGCCCACACTTCCATCTCACCAAAGCGCTGACCACCAAACTGAGCCTTACCACCCAACGGCTGCTGGGTAACCAGGCTGTAAGAGCCGGTAGAACGTGCGTGCATCTTGTCGTCGACCAGGTGGTTCAGTTTCAGCATGTACATGTAACCGACGGTTACCTGACGATCAAATGCTTCGCCGGTACGGCCATCATACAAGGTCACCTGACCGGATTCCGGAATACCGGCCAACTTCAGCATACGCTTGATTTCAGATTCCTTGGCACCGTCAAACGCCGGGGTTGCCATCGGCACACCACCACGCAGGTTATTGGCCAGTTCCAGAATCTCGGCATCGCTGTAGCTGTCCAGGTCTTCGATACGACCATCACCGGCGTTATAAATTTCCGCCAGCAATTCACGCAGTTTCAGCACTTCACGCTGCTCACGCAACATGCGATCAATCTTGTCACCCAATCCCTTGGCCGCCATGCCCAAGTGGATTTCCATGATCTGTCCGACGTTCATTCGCGACGGAACACCCAGAGGGTTCAAACAGATATCAACGGTTACCCCGTTGGCATCGTAAGGCATATCTTCAATCGGCTTGATGGTTGAGATAACACCCTTGTTACCGTGACGACCAGCCATTTTGTCACCTGGCTGGATCTTACGTTTGATCGCCAGATACACTTTGACAATTTTCAGTACGCCCGGAGCCAGGTCATCGCCGGTTTGCAGCTTGCCTTTCTTGTCTTCGAACTTGTCATCCAGTTGCTGCTGACGTTCCGCCAGAGACTGCTCGGCTTTTTCCAGTACCGTTGCCAGCTCTTCATCCTGCGGAATCATCCGGAACCAGTCATCCTGGGTCAGACCAGAGAGGTATTCTTCAGTCAGAATATCACCCTTGCGCAAACCCGGCGCAACGTTTACTGCCTTGCCAGCCAGCGCACGTGTCAGACGCTCAAAGGTTGCACCCTTGACGATACGCATCTCTTCGTTCAGATCCTTGCGAATCTCGTCGAGTTGCTGGCGTTCAATCGATTTGGCCCGATCGTCTTTTTCAACGCCATCACGGGTAAACACCTGCACGTCGATAACCGTACCAGTGGTACCGGTCTTGACCCGCAGCGATGTATCTTTTACATCGGATGCTTTTTCACCAAAGATAGCACGCAGCAATTTTTCTTCTGGTGTCAGCTGGGTTTCACCTTTTGGTGTTACCTTGCCGACCAGAATATCGCCTGCCTTGACTTCGGCACCGATATAAACAATACCGGACTCATCCAGCTTGCCCAGTGCCGCTTCACCAACGTTGGGAATATCGGACGTGATTTCTTCCGCACCCAGCTTGGTGTCACGCGCCACACAGGTCAGTTCCTGAATATGGATCGTGGTCAGGCGATCTTCCTGAGCAACACGCTCAGACAGCATGATCGAGTCTTCGAAGTTGTAGCCATTCCACGGCATAAAGGCGATACGGAAATTCTGTCCCAGAGCCAGTTCGCCCAGGTCAACAGAAGGGCCGTCAGCCATGATGTCGCCACGCTGCACCATGTCGCCTGCCTTGACCAGCGGACGCTGGTTAATACAGGTGTTCTGGTTCGAGCGGGTGTATTTGGTCAGGTTGTAAATATCAACACCGGCTTCACCAATGACGGTTTCGTCGTCGTTGACCTTGACCACCACCCGGGATGCGTCAACAGAGTCAATCACACCACCCCGTTTGGCAACCACACACACGCCGGAGTCAGCCGCTACCGCACGCTCAATACCGGTACCAACCAGCGGCTTTTCAGCGCGCAAGGTAGGCACAGCCTGACGCTGCATGTTGGAACCCATCAATGCGCGGTTGGCGTCATCGTGCTCCAGGAACGGAATCAGTGATGCTGCAATCGAAACCACCTGTTGTGGTGATACATCTTTCAGCGTCACATTGTCCGGCGACATGATGGTGAATTCGTTCTTGTGACGAACCGAAATCAGGTCACCTTGCAAACGTCCGTTTTCGTCCACGGGCACCGAGGCCTGGGCGATTACATAGTCTGCTTCTTCAATGGCCGAGACATAAATAATCTCGTCGGTCACAACGCCGTCTTTAACGATACGGTAAGGTGTTTCAAGAAAACCGTATTCGTTGGTACGGGCATAGGATGCCAATGAGTTGATCAGACCAATGTTTGGACCTTCCGGTGTTTCAATAGGACACACACGACCGTAGTGAGTGGCGTGTACGTCACGTACCTCAAAGCCAGCACGTTCACGGGTCAGACCGCCTGGTCCCAATGCCGAAATACGACGCTTGTGCGTGACTTCTGACAGCGGGTTGTTCTGATCCATAAACTGGGACAGCTGGGAAGAACCGAAAAATTCCTTCACGGCTGCCGCAACCGGCTTGGCATTGATCAGATCCTGAGGCATCAGCCCTTCGGATTCTGCCATCGACAGACGCTCACGCACCGCGCGCTCAACACGAACCAGACCAACACGGAACTGGTTTTCGGCCATCTCGCCAACCGAACGAATACGACGGTTACCCAGGTGGTCAATATCATCAACGATGCCTTTACCGTTACGGATATTGATCAGGGTCCGCAGTACTTCAACGATATCGCTGTTATCCAGCACACCGGAGCCAAGAATTTCTTCACGGCCGATACGACGGTTGAACTTCATGCGACCCACAGCCGACAAGTCGTACCGCTCTTCACTGAAGAACAGATTGTCGAACAAGGCTTCAGCGCTTTCTTTTGTTGGCGGCTCACCAGGACGCATCATGCGGTAAATCTCGACCAAAGCTTCCAGCTGGTTGCTGGTTGGGTCGATACGCAGAGTATCCGAGATAAACGGGCCACAATCGATTTCGTTGGTGTAGATGGTTTCGAATTCGGTAAGACCAGCAGCTTCCATCTGGGCCAGGATCTCTGCCGTGATTTCAGCGTTGGCAGTCGCCAGGACTTCACCGGTACGGCTATCGATAACGTCTTTGGCAATCGCCTTGCCCAGCACATAATCGGTAGGCACAACCAGCTCTTCCACATTGGCCTTTTCCAGCTGGCGAATGTGACGAGCCGTGATGCGACGGCTGGCCTCAACAATGATGTTGCCGTCGTTATCCATGATATCGAAGGCAGCCGTTTCACCCCGCAACCGGGATGGAATCAGCTTCAGCTTCAAGCCACCGCCGTCGATACGGTAGTTGTCGTTGTCGTAAAATGTTTCGAGAATTTCCTGCGTAGTAAACTTCAGCGCCCGCAGCAAAATGGTAGCTGGCAGTTTACGACGACGGTCAATACGTACGTAGACCAGATCCTTCGGATCAAACTCAAAGTCCAGCCATGAGCCGCGGTAAGGAATCACGCGAGCGTTATAAAGCAGTTTGCCGGACGAGTGGGTTTTACCCTTGTCGTGATCGAAGAACACACCTGGTGAACGGTGTAACTGGGACACGATGACACGCTCAGTACCGTTAACAATAAAGGTACCGTTATCTGTCATCAGGGGCATTTCGCCCATGTAGACTTCTTGTTCCTTGATGTCCTTGATTGCCTTGGTCGAAGATTCCTTATCGTAAACGATCAGGCGAACCTTGACCCGCAATGGTGCAGCGTAAGTGACACCACGCAACATACATTCTTTTTCGTCAAAACTCGGCGTACCCAGGCGATAGCTCACGTACTCCAGAGCAGCATTCCCGGAATAGCTGACAATCGGGAAAACAGACTTAAAGGCCGCATGAAGACCAATATCTATTCTGTCTTCAGCGTTGCTCCCTTCTTGCAGGAACTTATGGTATGAGTCGATTTGAATGGCCAGCAAATATGGCACATCCATGACACTCGGTAGTTTACCGAAATCCTTACGGATACGTTTTTTCTCAGTATATGAGTAAGCCATCAGTTATCCCCGGACTGTTTCCTCGATCAGGTCGCCAAACCCGAAACTAGAGGACTTGCCTTGCAATTGAACCCGGCACTAAGCCGGTTTAGTCACGCCTTCCATAACGCGAAAAAGGCCGACGGAAAAATCCCGTCAGCCCTGTGTCGCGCTTAGAAAAAGCACGACAGCAGAAGTGAAGTACAATGAATTACTTAACTTCTACGATAGCGCCAGCTGCTTCCAGCTTGCCTTTTGCTTCTTCTGCGTCTTCTTTGGGTACGCCTTCTTTAATAGCAGAAGGTGCACCATCAACCAGACCTTTAGCGTCTTTCAGACCCAGACCGGTGATTTCGCGAACCGCTTTGATCACGTTAACTTTCTTGTCACCAACGGCAGACAGAATTACGTCGAATTCAGTCTGTGCTTCAGCAGCCGCTTCGCCGCCAGCAGCAGGACCAGCCATAACGGCTGCAGCTGCAGAAACGCCGAATTTTTCTTCCATCGCAGAAACCAGTTCCACTACGTCCATTACAGACATTTCAGCGATAGCGTTGATGATATCTTCTTTTGTCAGAGACATGAGACTTTTCCTGAAATAATTGGACGATTACGCCCGTCAAATCTTTGTAAGGTCTGCCAGGGATCAGGCAGCTTCTTGTTCTTTCTGGTCGCGGACAGCAGCAATGGTACGAACCAATTTGCCAGCGGCGGCTTCTTTCATGACGCTCATCAGTTTCGCGATTGCTTCGTCGTAGGTTGGCAGTGTTGCCAGCATATCAACGGAAACCACGGCACCTTCAAATGCACCACCCTTGATCTCGAACTTGTCATTCTTCTTGGCGAAATCCTTGAAGATACGGGCAGCCGCACCTGGATGTTCGTTAGAGAATGCAATCAGACTAGGGCCTACCAGTGTCTCGGAAAGACACTCGTATTGGGTACCTTCGATAGCACGGGTAGCCAGGGTGTTACGGACAACTTTCATCCAGACACCGGCTTCACGCGCTTCTTTACGCAGAGCGGTCATGGCACCTACAGTAACGCCGCGAGAATCCGCGACAACTGCAGACAGCGCACCTTGAGCTGCGTCCTGGACCTCGGCGACAATCGCCTTCTTATCTTCGAGTCCTAAGGCCACGATTAACTCCTAACAAGTTAAATTAGGCTCAATTGAGCCAGTCTCGGTGTGACAATTCAGAAAACTGAAAGGGGCCACACACTATCTACGCAGGAAATATTAAGTCGCAACAGCCAAAGGCCCTGCGACTCCTGCGGTCTTTGACAGCTACCGCAAAGCGGCAACCCCAAAGATGGTTTGGGATACGTGATACGCACCCCGAATTCTTATCTAGACGTCCAGCTCTGCATGGTCAATAACCAGACCAGGACCCATAGTGGTACTGATGGTTACTTTCTTCATGTAGACGCCTTTGGTCGATGTTGGCTTGACCTTTTTCAGATCGGCCAGCAATACCGTCAGGTTTTCTTTCAATGCGCTGGCATCAAAATCAACTTTACCGATGGCGGTATGGATAATACCGTTCTTGTCGTTGCGGTAGCGGACTTGACCCGCTTTTGCGTTTTTGACAGCAGTGGCAACGTCAGGAGTCACAGTACCAACCTTCGGGTTAGGCATCAGGCCACGTGGACCCAGAATCTGACCCAATTGACCGACAACACGCATCGCATCAGGAGAAGCGATCACGACATCAAAGGCCAAATCACCACCTTTGATCTTGGCAGCCAGATCGTCCATACCCACTTCGTCAGCACCGGCAGCCGTAGCGGCTTCAGCGTTGGCACCTTGCGTGAAAACAGCAACACGCATGGTTTTACCCGTACCGTTTGGCAGCACTGTGGAGCTACGTACGTTCTGATCGGATTTACGTGCATCAATACCGAGGTTTACTGCCACATCGAGTGACTCACGGAACTTGGCAGCAGGCAGTGAAGACAGAATGGATACGGCTTCATCAAAAGAGTAAACCTTACCGGCTTCTACTTTTTCAGCAATCAGCTTTTGACGTTTGGTCAGCTTGGCCATTATTCAGCTCCCTCTACAGTCAGACCCATCGCACGGGCAGAGCCAGCGATTGTACGTACCGCTGCATCCATATCGGCAGCAGTCAGGTCAGCCATTTTGGTCGTAGCAATCTCTTCCAGCTGGGCGCGTGTCACAGTACCGACTTTCTGGGTATTGGGACGTGCTGAACCGCTGGTGATACCAGCCGCTTTTTTCAGCAGGAAAGATGCAGGAGGTGTTTTCAGTTCAAAGGTAAAAGAACGGTCACTGTAAGCCGTGATAATAACCGGCACTGGTGCACCTGGCTCCAGATTGGAAGTCTGCGCATTAAATGCTTTACAGAATTCCATGATGTTCAAACCTTTCTGACCCAGAGCCGGACCAACCGGTGGACTTGGGTTCGCTTTACCAGCTGCAACTTGCAACTTGATATAGCCTTCTACTTTCTTAGCCATGTATTACTCCAAATGGGTAGTATCGCCCAGCGGGCTCCCCTGACCTTCTGTCATGCAGAAGGTCGCCTGAAATCAGACCGATTTCTCGATCTGTGTAAATTCGAGCTCGACCGGCGTTGAACGACCAAAAATAGTCACCGCAACCTGAACGCGGGACTTGTCGTAATCAACACTTTCGACCACACCGTTAAAGTCTGCGAACGGACCTTCGGTCACGCGCACCACTTCACCGGGTTCGTAGATGGTTTTGTGAGTCGGACGATCAACGCCTTCCTCAACACGACGCAGGATAGCATCGGCTTCTTTGGGAGAAATTGGCGCCGGCTTGTCCGCCGTACCACCAATAAAGCCCATTACCCGGTCAGTCTGTTTCACCAGATGCCAGGTATCATCATTCATTTCCATTTGCACAAGAACATAGCCAGGATAAAAGCGACGCTGGCTTTTGCGTTTCTTGCCATCACGGACTTCAACAACTTCTTCTGTAGGAACCAGTACGTCACCAAACTGATCCTGCATTCCCAGGCGCTCGATACGTTCCAACAAAGCCCCTTGTACACGCTTCTCATAACCCGAGTAGGCGTGAACCACATACCAACGCATTGCCATACTCTACCTCAACCAATCAGCGCGGAAATTGCCCAACCGAGAAACGAATCCAAACCCCACAACAGCAGTGCCATGATCACGACCACCACCAGAATCATCAATGTCATCTGGGTAGTTTCCTGACGCGTTGGCCATACCACCTTGCGGCGCTCGACATTGGCCTCTTTCAGAAGTTGCATAAATGCCTTGCCTTGCGTTGTTGCCAGTGCAGCACCTGCACCTATCAACATCAAGGCAACGACAGCGAGAATCCGATACAGAAAAGGCGCATCGGCATACATATAATTGCCAACCACAGCCGCTGCCAGAAAAGCAACAGCCAACAACCACTTGACAACATCCATCGGCGAACCTGCTGTTTTGCTTTCGGTACTCATTACAATTCCCTGAAGCCAAAAATGGCAGCCGAAGCTACCATCAGGAGATTTGGCAGGCCAGGAGGGACTCGAACCCCCAACTTTCGGTTTTGGAGACCGACGCTCTACCAATTGAACTACTGGCCTAATACACTACATAAGGGCGCCGAATTATACAGCGCTTTTTGCAAATTACAACCTAACATGGTTCGAAAATTGCAACTTATCGACTGAACGCCTGCGCGAACGCGAGACGAAAAGATGTCCGTTTCAGACGAGGGCAGATAATACACAGGAGGTTGGTCATGTGCCAGTGCTATTTTCAAGCTTGTTCCGGACTCCAGCCGTAACGGACCAATATTCAGACAATAATCCAGCTCTGCCAGCCAACAACAGAGACCTTCAAACAGGAATCACTAGCATCAAGATCCTCCAAAAAAGCGCCAACCAATTGACGCCGACGGTATTCCCAACCCCAAACCATCAAAGTTAGGCCTCTTTTGCAAAAAATAACGTCCAAAACGTCTTTTTATTGCGATTTCTTTGTTTGGGGTGATCAAAAACAACTGAAAAACCTGTAAATTGGCGGCCGATTTTTCACTTTGCTTATCGAGTGCGCTATGACTGACTTATCCAAATACAGAAACATCGGCATCTTCGCTCACGTTGACGCCGGTAAGACCACAACGACCGAACGTATCCTGAAGCTGACCGGTACTATTCACAAAACCGGTGAAGTGCACGATGGCGAGTCCACGACAGACTTCATGGAACAGGAGGCAGAACGTGGTATTACCATTCAGTCAGCCGCTGTTTCCTGTTTCTGGAAGGATCACCGCTTCAACGTGATCGACACCCCTGGACACGTTGACTTCACCGTTGAAGTATATCGCTCATTAAAAGTACTGGACGGCGGCATCGGCGTCTTCTGTGGTTCAGGCGGTGTTGAACCACAGTCTGAAACCAACTGGCGCTACGCTAACGAATCCGAAGTTGCCCGAATCATCTTCGTGAACAAGCTGGACCGCCTTGGTGCAGACTTCTTCCGTGTGACCGATCAGATCAAAAATGTCCTGGCCGCTCGCCCACTGATCATGGTGCTGCCAATCGGTCGTGAAGACGAGTTTGTCGGCGTTGTCGACCTGCTGAGCGAAAAAGCCTATATCTGGGATGACACTGGCCTGCCAGAAAACTATACAGTGACCGACGTTCCTGAAGACATGAAGGACGACGTTGAAACTTACCGTACCGAACTGATCGAAACCGCTCTGGAAGTCGATGAAGACTTGCTGATGGAATACCTGGAAGAAGGCACTGAGCCATCCATGGAAGACATCAAGCGCTGCATTCGTGAAGGTACACGTACCTTGCAGTTCTTCCCGACTTACTGTGGTTCTGCATTCAAGAACAAAGGCGTACAGCTGGTTCTGGATGCCGTCGTTGACTACCTGCCTTCCCCTACTGAAGTTGATCCACAGGATCTGACCGACGAAGAAGGTAACCCAACCGGCGAAAAAGCCATCGTTTCTGCCGATGAGCCATTACGCGCCCTGGCATTCAAAATCATGGATGACCGTTTCGGCGCCTTGACCTTTGTCCGTGTTTACTCTGGCGTGCTGAACAAGGGTGACACCATCCTGAACAGCTTCACCGGCAAAACCGAACGTGTTGGCCGCATGGTAGAAATGCAGGCAGACGACCGTAAGGAAATCAACCGCGCCCAGGCCGGTGATATTCTCGCGATTGTCGGCATGAAAAACGTTCAGACTGGTCACACACTGTGTGATCCCAAGCATGAATGTACGCTGGAAGCCATGGTCTTCCCTGAGCCAGTAATTTCCATTGCGGTTCAGCCTAAAGACAAGGGCGGCGTCGACAAAATGGGTATCGCCATCGGCAAGATGGTGGCTGAAGATCCAACCTTCCAGGTTGAAACCGATATCGATTCCGGCGAGACCATCCTGAAAGGCATGGGCGAGCTGCACCTGGATATTAAAGTCGATATCCTCAAGCGTACCTACGGCGTAGAACTGGTTGTGGGCCAACCACAGGTTGCCTACCGCGAAACCATTACCCTGCCAATCGAAGATACCTATACCCACAAGAAACAGTCTGGTGGTTCCGGTCAGTACGGTAAGATCGATTACCGTATCAAACCTGGCGAACCAGGTACTGGCTTCCAGTTTAAATCAGCTGTTGTGGGCGGTAACGTACCGAAGGAATTCTGGCCAGCCGTTGAGAAAGGCTTCAAGGCCATGATGAACGAAGGTACCCTCGCGGGCTTCCCGGTACTGGACGTTGAAGTGGAACTGTATGACGGCTCTTACCACGCCGTTGACTCCTCTGCCATCGCGTTTGAAATCGCTGCCAAAGGCGCTTTCCGTCAGTCCATGCCAAAAGCTGGCCCACAGCTGATTGAACCAATAATGAAAGTTGACGTGTTCTCCCCGGATGACAACGTTGGTGACGTGATCGGCGACCTGAACCGTCGTCGCGGCATGATCAAGGACCAGGAAGCTGGCAGCACAGGCGTTCGCATCAAGGCTGACGTACCACTGTCTGAGATGTTCGGTTATATCGGACACCTGCGTACCATCACATCCGGTCGTGGCCAGTTCTCAATGGAATTCTCTCACTACATGCCTTGCCCACAGCAAGTCGCAGAGAAAGTCATTGCGGAAACCAAAGCACGCAAAGCCGAAGGCTAAGCTGCTGCTGGCAACATAAAAAACCCCGTACAGCATACGCTGTACGGGGTTTTTGTTTATCTGATATCGCGAGCCAGTCAGTCTGGCCAGTTATCCCGATTATTGACAGCTGCCGCCATCAACAAAACCGGAATAAACGCGGCTGCCCAATTCGACTTACCCTCCACGACCAGCTCCGCCCAGGCATGCTGTTCTTTCTGCTCCAACGTCTCTTCCGTACGGTAATTGTAGCGCACCCCCAAACCCCAACTGTCGCGCCAACCAACCATCACACCAAACGATGCCGATGCAATCCAGGGATTACGGTGCACCTTGAGCGTACCACCCTGCTGCATCACCGGGTTGGTGCTGCTCATATTGCTCCCCGCAGGCACATGGATACCGTCATCAATCAGATAATTGTAAGCCACATAGTGCCCAGTCATATTACCGCTCAGTTCGGTATAAAAACTGTCGGGATGACAAGAGGTCAATGCCAGATTCTGCATCTCACTATTCAGTGCCTGCAGTTCAGCCTGTGTCTGCTCCAGCACACGATACACATCTGCCATATCCTCACCGTCTACCCCTTCCAGCAACACCAGTAATGCCTGGATACGCAGGTAAATACGATCCGGAATATAGTTATCTCCTGACAGGTATTGCTGCAACTTCTGGACGTATAGATCAAAACGTTCAGCCAGCGGTACACCCTGCTCCGCTACTGCACTGACAAACAGCATCTTACTGGCCGCATAACGCTCACAGCGTCGTGCTTGCGGCCAAACCATGGCCAGCTCAGCACCATAACCAATCCGGCCAATAATGGTGCCCAGCTCAGCCTTGGCAAAATGACTGATCATCAGATGTCCCCACAGCATATCCCCTTGCAATAGATGCCGGGCGAATTTGCCTGTGTACTGCAATGCCAGACGATTGCTGACCTGGGTTTCCCAGCCATCGATCGGGTCCGCGCCCTTGAACGGATAACGATGGGCATTCTCCTGCGTCCAACGGCCAGCGGCGGCCGGCCCTACCATACCAATCGACATTTCATGTTCGGTATAACCATCCAGACCACGAATGGTGATATTCCTGGCAATACTGGCCCAGGCGGCAAACGGGCGATCATAATATTCCGCATTGGCCTTGTACTGGAATCCAGCCGGCACCACCTCACCCTCACCAGCATGCTGATACGGGGTATACATCTTGTGGCTCAGACTGTAGCCATAGCTGACCAGCTTGAGATCCCGATTGCTGACATTTGACCTTGCACTGCTATCACAATCGCCATTATTACCATCCGGACCACAGCGAAAACCATACAGACGCCCACCATCCAGCAGAAAACCACCGTCCAGATTGGCATAGGCACGCACATTCAGGGCATTGGTGTAATACTGATCAGTAATGTTCTCACCAGTCAGGGCATCATTTTCGATCTGGCTGCGCCAGATTTTTTGCAGATGATTAACATGCCGTTGCTCAAACTCAGAATTATTAAACAGCAACGACAAAAGGGAGTAGCTGTCGTCATCGGCTTCCGCCATTGCCAGAGGGCAAGCAGCCAGCAAGCAAACCGCGCCGATCAATTTCATATTATTCCTGCCCTATCAAAGCCCAATCTCTCACCAACCTCTCACAGAGAGGCCAACATATCAGAGCGGGCACTATACGAAACAGCCTGAAAACCAACCAGGCGGTTTCAGTCAACCGTCCTTATTACAAGTCCAGAGCGGACACTTGGCAGCCGCACCGACCCCCGGATAGCTGCCATATTTCTACAGTACCTTTATGACAGACACAAAATGACAGGCACAAAAAAGCCCCGACTGAGCGGGGCTTCTATTCAAGGTCGACATGATGTCGACCTTAAACGTCTGATCTTACTCGACGATTTTGGCTACAACACCAG
>NZ_JAUYVV010000037.1:0-15646 GCF_030689165.1 Oceanobacter sp. 4_MG-2023
TGCATTCGTCGCCTTGCCCTGAACAACGGCAACACTCGCGCAGAGCCGTGCAGGATTAAATGGATGTCCCCTATAGCTTGCGCACGTTGATTTTCATGGTTTGGATCCGATAGGCAATTTGACGCGGCGTCATATTCAGCAGGCGGGCGGCTTTAGCCTGTACCCAGCCGGTCTGTTCGAGAGCGGCAATCAGACGCTCCCGCTCATCCATTTCCGGGTTGTCGAGGTCAACACTGGTCGCGGAGGCCGGGGACGGATGACTGTAACCTGAATGACTATGGCTGCTGGCCATCGTCTGACGCTGATGATCCGGCAAGGCAATCACATCGCTGTCGATAATGCCTTCTTCACTCATCACTGCCGCCCGTTCGAGACAGTTTTCCAGCTGCCGGACATTGCCGGGCCAGTCATGACTCATCAGGATACGAATGGCATTGTCAGTCAGACGCAAGGGACGCCCTTGCTGACGCGAAACCTTGTCGAGCAGGAAGGTAGCCAGTTCCGGAACATCCACCAGCCGTTCACGTAACGGTGGCAACTGGATTGCCATCACATTCAGGCGATAATAAAGATCTTCACGGAAGCGGCCTTTTTCGACTTCTTCTTCCAGGTTGCGATTGGTAGCGGCAACAATACGGACATTGACCTTGATGGTTTGGCCACCCCCTACCCGTTCCAGCTCACCTTCTTGTAATACACGTAATAACTTGGCCTGGAACAGAGCCGAGATTTCACCAATTTCATCCAGAAACAAGGTGCCACCATCCGCTTGTTCAAAACGCCCTTTGCGCTGTTTGACGGCATTGGTAAAAGCGCCTTTTTCGTGACCGAACAATTCGGATTCCAGCAGATTTTCTGGCAAGGAAGCACAGTTAAGACAGACAAAGTGGCTGTGCGCTCGCGGCGAATTATAGTGAATGGCGTTGGCAATCAGCTCCTTACCAGTACCGGACTCGCCCAGAATCAGTACGGTGCTGTCCCACTTGGCGACCCGACGTACCTGGTCAAAGACCCGGCGCATGCCATCGGAGTGGCCGACCACCATATTGTCAAAACCATATTTGACCCGAACCTCACGGCGCAGCTCATCGCGCTCCCGGGCAATGGTCTGGCCTTCTTCCTGATTGACCAGTAGACGGACTGTCTGGGATAACAGGTTGGCCGCAGCGGTCATAAACTCGGTACGCTCGGCCAGATAGTCATCCGCCGGAACGTCAGGTTGAGCTGCCAGAACACCAATCGCCTTGCCTTTGGCATCCCGAATCGGCACACCGATAAAAGGCAGCTCCAGATCGTAGAGTTCCAGCCGATCAAGAAATCGTGGTTCGCTGGAAATACGCCCCAGCACAATCGACTGGTTACTCGACAGAACGCGGCCAACAATACCTTCGCCGGGCTGGTATTTGACCGATGGAGCCTTGCCGCCCCCATCGCTGTCACGATACACAGCGCCTACTTGCAAGGTGCTGTTTTCCGGGTCAAACAGATTGATTACACCGTGCTGCAAGCCGCCGTGATTGTGTAAAACCGCCAGAATCCCTGTCAGGGTTTCTTCAATGGTGCTGGCTGCTGATAACACGCCAGCCACTTCAGCCAGGCAACGGAACTGTCGCTCCATCAGCTCGGATTTGCTGTTAATGCGTTTGCCAGCCGCTAATCGGGAGGTTGTCATCATGTTTGCCTCCTAAAGTGCCGAAACAAACGGGAGACGTACGACTACTCGACATCCCGTTCGGTGGGACAGGTCAATATGCACGGTGCCGGAATGATCCGTAACGATATCGTGCACCATTGGCAGTCCCATGCCCCGACAACCATTACCCGAGGTTTTGGTGCTGAAGAACGGCTCAAAAACCTTGAGCTGTAATGGCGGTGCAATACCAGGGCCGGTATCGATGATTTCACAGCACACACCATCTGTTTCGCTGCGAGTAATAATGCTCAACTCACGCCGTCGAATTGCGCGATCGCTCATGGCGTCGACCGCATTGTCGAGCAGTTGTTTGAACATGCTGCGTAAACGCCGCTCCCTGCCAATCACTGCTGGTAAATGCAACGCTGGTTGCCAATCGACGGTGATTCCTTGTGCTAATAGTCCTTCAGTAGACAATGCCAGCGACTCCCTCAGCAGTTCATTAATATTGACTGGTTTCTTGCTCTCTTCCAGTGCGTCGGGCATTGCATCCCGCATGTTATCCATCGCACTGTTACCCGAGGCCAATGCTTCTTCCAGAGCACCCAACAAGGCGTCATCACGGTGATCGCCGGTGCGCCGTTGTAACATGCTGACCGCGGTACCCAGTAAGTTGACCGGTCCCTGCATCTGGTGAATGGCACCATTTACGGTTTCGCGCATGCCTTGTACCAGGTCTTCTTCCGCCATCAGCGCCTTGAGTGCGTTGAGATGGATTTCTTCCTGACGACGACGGATATCGGTAATGTCATTGATCATCAACAACACGTAGTGGCGTACGGTCTGTTCAAAAAAACCGTCCGCTTCTTCACATTTCACATCGATAGTGGTGCCAAAACAGGAATACCAGCGTCCGCGGCTACGGCCGTAATCCAGCGAGAATTCCTTGTCATCGAAGCTGCGGCGATCTTCCAGCAACTGCTCGTAGGCTGACCCCAACTTGGTACCGATAACATTCACCACGGTTTCCAGCGGCTCGTCATGCAGCAGCTCAGAGGCCAAGGCTCGGAAACTGGGATTGGCCGATACAATGCGATGATGCTCGTCCAGTACCAGTACCGACGCCGGTACTGAATTCAGCACTGCTTCCATCATCAGTTTCTGATTCATTACCCGCTGTTCCAGCTCGTGCATATCGGAACCATCACGATGCATACCGAGGTAATAAAGTGTCTCGTTGTTTTCATTGATCACCGGCGCAACGGTCAGCTCGGCAAGATAAAGACGCTTGTCCTTGCGCCGATTCAGCATCATGCCGGTCCAGGATTTCTGTTGCGCCAGACGACCCCATAACGCCTGATACACAATGCGCGGGGTGGTGTGATTGGAAAGGATCGACTCGTTGTGCCCCAGGACTTCATCCTCGCCATACCCGGTCACTTGGGTGAAGGCACGATTGACGTAAAGAATGTTGGCCTTCAGATCCGTAATGGAAATAGCGACAGGCGAATGCTCCACCGCTTGAAAAAAAACCTCTTCGGGCAGCAGCACACCTTCGGGATGAATTTCACTGATGCCTTTTTCTGCCAGGTCTTTTTCTTCCAGCCCGGCGGCGGCAGCCTGTTCTTGCGAGAGTCTGACGTTACTCATAACAGCTCCTGATAAGGTGACGTATTGCTATACCTTAATGGTTGGAGCAAGGAGTATGCCGCGATAAAAATTAACTGAGAGGCCCATGTTCTCTGTCAATAGCCCGACAATGCCGCCGACATTTGTCGTCAATACGACAAAGGCTTTTTCCGGTTTTTTGCCAATTGTCGCAAACCCTACAAGCTGAATCTTTGTCGTTTTTCTATCAAATGCCCTGTTATCAGGCCTTGCGCACCATTCTCAGTCACTCCTTTGTCGCTTACCTGCGACAACAGCATTCGCCTCAAATCCATGGCACAGGAAATGCAATTTTGTGCTCATACGACCGACCCGCCGAATTTCAGGAGACCTTATGGAATATCTGTTGATTCTGGTCAGCACATCGCTGGTCAACAACATCGTACTGGTGAAGTTCCTGGGTCTGTGCCCTTTGATGGGTGTCTCCAGCAATGTATCCGCTGCCTGGGGCATGAGCCTGGCCACCACCTTTGTACTGACGCTCTCGGCGCTATGCAGCTGGATGATTGAACACTGGCTGCTGCAGCCTCTGGATATCGAATTCCTGCGCATCCTGTCCTTTATTCTGATTATTGCGGCAGTGGTGCAATTCACCGAGGTACTGATCCGCCGGGCCAGCCCCCTGCTGCACAAGGCACTGGGTATTTACCTGCCGCTGATTACAACCAACTGCGCTGTACTCGGGGTAGCACTGCTGAATATCACCGAGGAGCACAACCTGGTCGAAAGCCTGATGTTTGGCCTCGGCTCCGCCCTCGGCTTTGTCATTGTCATGGTGATGTTTGCCGGACTGCGGGAGCGGCTGGCATTGGCCAATGTTCCTGAGCTGTTCAGTGGCACGCCGATCAGTCTGGTGACTGCCGGTTCGTTGTCGCTGGTATTTATGGGCTTTAGCGGAATGATCTGAATGCGCCGTCCTCGACGCCGTGTTGTTTCTTACCACTCACGCCGGTGCAGACCGGCACAGGATCTTCAGGAGGCATTATGTTGATCGCAACCTTGGTACTCACTCTCTTAGGCCTGGTGCTTGGAGGCCTGTTGGGTCTGGCCGCCAAATACTTTGCCACGGGTGATGACGATCCTATCGTAAAAGAGATCGAACAGATGTTACCTGGCAGCCAATGCGGCCAGTGTGGTTTTCCTGGCTGCACCCCGGCGGCAGAAGCCATTGCCAACGGCGACGCCGCCGTTACCTGCTGTCCTCCGGGAGGCCGGGCGCTGGCGGAAAACCTTGCTCGCCTGCTCGACGTCGATATGTCGACACTGGGAGAGTCCCCGCAACCGCTATTGGCCAATATCGATGAAAACCTCTGTACCGGTTGTACTCGCTGCTACAAGGCTTGCCCCACCGATGCCATTGTCGGTGCCAGCAAACAGATTCATGTTGTGGTCGCCAAGGCCTGCACGGGTTGCAGCCAATGCCTTGAAGCCTGTCCGGAAGACTGCATCAGCCTGAACACAGCACCGGTGACGCTGGAACGCTGGCACTGGTCGAAACCCGAGGCAGCCTGATATGTTATTCGGACTAGGAAAAATCCGTGGTGGCGTCCACCCCGACGGCCATAAAATCGACAGTGCCCGGCTGGTTATCAACAGTCAGTTGCCCTTGCCCGACACCCTCTGGTTGCCGCTCTGCCAGCATTCCGGCGAAGATGCCAGGCCGCTGGTGCAAGCCGGAGAGCGTGTACTCAAGGGTCAGCGTATTGCCGCTGCCGCAGGGCGTTTTTCAGCCAATATTCACGCTCCGACCTCAGGCACGATTACGTCGATAGACACCATTACCATGCCCCACCCGTCAGGGCTGCCTGCCAATGCCATTATTTTACAACCGGATGGCAAGGATGAATGGATAACACTGCAGCCACCCGCTGACCCGTTTTCGATGCCACAGGAAGCGTTGGCCACCCTGGTGGAGCAAGCCGGCATTGTCGGGATGGGGGGCGCTATTTTCCCTGCCGCCATCAAGTTGCGTCAGGGCCGTCGTTTTGAAATCAAGACCCTGATTGTCAATGGCAGTGAGTGTGAACCCTATCTGACCACGGATGATCGCCTGATGCGTGAGCGCGCCGCCGAGATTGTCGAAGGTGCGCGACTGGTACGCTACATTATCGAAGCCTACCGCACCGTTATCGCCATTGAAGACAACAAGCCCCAGGCCATTGCTGCCCTGCAAGAAGCGGCCGCCAATGTCGGGGCGATTGAAATCGTGGTGGTGCCCGCCCGCTATCCAATGGGATCGGCCAAACAACTGATCCAGGCCGTTACCGGACTGGAAGTACCCGCCGGAAAACGCAGTAATGACATTGGTGTTCTGGTTCACAATGTCGCCACCGTATACGCCATTCAGCAAGCCCTGATCCATGGCAAACCCCTGATTTCCAGGGTAACGACCGTTGCCGGAGGCTGTGTTGGCGAACCACGGAACGTCGAAGCGTTGCTGGGCACTCCGATTCATTACCTGTTTGAACAGTGCGGCGGACTCACCACAACACCCGCCCGCTTGCTGATGGGAGGCCCCATGATGGGCCAGGTCTTGCCCACCACAGAGGTTCCCCTGATCAAGGGCAGCTCCGGGGTACTGGCGTTAACCAAAGCCGAAGTCAACGAACATATGCCATCGCCATGTATCCGTTGTGGCCGTTGTGTGGATGCCTGCCCGATGGGACTGCTGCCGCTGGAAATGGCTCGCAACTCAAAACAGGACGACTTCGACAGCGCTCAGGATGCCGGTTTGCGTGACTGTATTCTGTGTGGCTCCTGTTCCTACGTCTGCCCTTCCCATATCCCGCTGGTGCAGTATTTCGAATACGCCAAAGGTGAGCTGGCCGAGAGCCGTGCCAGCCAGCAGAAACTGAGCTACACCCAGGAACTGATGGCCGCCCGTAAAGAACGGCTGGAACGGGAAGCAGCAGCCAAGGAAGCCGCCAAACAGGCGAAAAAAGCCAAGGCCAAAGCCAAAAAACCGCGTAAGGCAGCCGCCCCCACGACGGTAGCGGCTGACACCGCTGATACAGCCGAAACGGCCTCTACCACCGACCACGCGGGAGCATGATCATGACCGCCGACGCCCAGTATATTCCCACCGCTTCCCCCCATGCCCACGACCGCTCCAGTATTGATCGCATCATGCTGCGTGTCTGTCTGGCACTGACGCCCGTCAGTCTGTGGGGGTTCTATTGTTTTGGCTGGCCAGCCGTGGTGATGTTTGTCACCACCTGTCTGGCTGCGATTCTGACCGAACTGGCTTGTCTGTATGTACAGCAACAGCCACTCAGCCGTTTGTGGGATGGTTCAGCCTTGTTGACCGGCTGGCTACTGGCCCTGACCCTGCCACCCTGGGCTCCCTGGTGGATTGCCGTCGGTGGTGCTTTTTTTGCCATCACCATCGGCAAACAGATTTATGGCGGTATTGGCCAAAATGTCTTTAACCCGGCGCTGCTGGCCCGTATCGCCTTGCTGATCTCGTTTCCGGTGCAGCTTACAACCTGGGTCAATGTCACGCCGATCGATAGCGCCAACGCCCCTGGTCTGGCCGATGCCTTCGCTATTATCTTTGCCGGTCAGCCCTGGATGAGTGACGCCGCCGACGGCATCACAGGTGCAACCTGGCTCGGTGCCAGTAAAGCCGCCGCAGCCGGAGGGGCCGACCTGGCCGCAATGCTCAGCCAGGACTTTTCTCTTTACGACGCTTTCCTGGGGTTGACCCGTGGCAGTCTGGGTGAAACCTCCACGTTACTGGTACTGCTCGGGGGCATCTGGTTATTAATAACCCGCACGATCAGCTGGCATATCCCGGTCTCTCTGCTTGGTACGCTGGCTTTACTGGCCTGGCTCGGCAATCTCAGCAACCCACAATCCTACCCCGGCGTCCTGTTTCATCTGACCTCTGGTGGCGTAATGATCGGTGCTTTTTTCTACGCCACTGACTACGTGACCTCACCGTCAACACCGGTAGGCAAGCTGATTTTTGGAGCTGGCTGCGGCGTTGTGCTGTTTGCCATTCGCAGCTGGGGTGGCTTTCCCGAAGCGGTCGCCTTCGCCATTTTACTGATGAACGCACTGGCTCCGCTGATTGATCGCGTGACCAAACCTCGGGCTTATGGCCGACGTCATTCTGGCGACGCCATCAAACACACACCGGCACAGCGCAGGGTGGTATGACATGGAACAACCACTGGATCAAACAACACAATCCGCACCCACTGCCGCATTTCGCGACCAGCCCCTGTATCAGGCTCTGCTGTTGGGAGGTGCCTGCGCCATCGTCAGCCTGCTGCTGGTCGTTGGTAACCTGGGTACGCATCAGACCATCGCGGACCATCTGACTGCCGACAAGCTGGCCATGCTGGCTCAGGTGCTGCCACAGAGCTATTACGACAACGATCCACTCAATGATACGGAACAGCTGTCCAGTCCGGTGCTGTCTGGCCCCGCGACTCTGATGCTGGCACGCAAAGACGGCGATATCACCGCATTGGCCCTGCAGATCAGCATCGCGGGCTGGGGCGGCATCATCGATATGATTATGGCCACCACCCCAGACGGGGAACTGTTAGGGGTCCGTATCATCAGCCATAAGGAAACCCCCGGACTGGCCGATAAGATCGAACGTCCCAAAAGTGACTGGATCACGGGTTTTGATGGCACATCACTTGCCAACACCCCGGAACAGCAGTGGGCCGTACAGAAAGACGGCGGCCGCTTCGACCAGTTTACCGGTGCCACCATTACCCCCCGAGCCGTGGTCAAGGGCGTGCATCAAGGACTGTTACTGATCGAACAATGGCGTCAACAACAGCCTCAATTCCAGCAGCCGTCTTCGGTAGCCATCACCGGCAACGAACAGGAGATTTTGCAATGAACCAGTACCGGCAGATTTTTCGTGAAGGCATGTGGGACAACAACGTGGCCATGGGGCAAATGCTGGCCCTCTGTCCACTGTTGGCAGTGACTACCAGCGCCACCAATGGCCTGGGCATGGGTATCGCATCCCTGGCGGTGCTGATGATTACCAACATCATGATTTCAGCAGTCCGCGGGGTGATCAGCCCACAAGTACGTATTCCGGTACTGATTGTATTGATTGCCACCGTGGTCACCATGGTGGATATGGCCATCAATGCTTTCTTGCATGATTTGTACAAGGTGCTTGGGTTATTTATCGCTTTGATTGTTACCAACTGTGCCATTTTTGGCCGCGCCGAAAGCTTCGCCAGCAAACAACCGGTGCATCTGGCGGCGGCAGATGCGCTTTCGATGGGATTGGGATTTACCTGGGTACTGGTGGCTGTGGGTGCCATGCGTGAAATCATCGGCAGTGGCACCTTGTTTGCCAATGCGTCACTGCTGCTCGGCAGTCATTTTGCCTGGCTGGAGACCGAAGTGATCCCTCATTATTCGGGCATATTACTGGCCATTTTGCCCCCTGGTGCCTTTATGGCGCTCGGGTTTCTGATTGTTATCAAACGCATGATTGATCGCCGCTTGTCTTCTTCCAGTAACGATGGTCTGGTGACAATCCAGAGCCACTGCTGAACACCGGGCGATGACACAACACCAACCTGTTGGATCAATACGAAAGGAACACGCCATGCACATCAGCGTTGTTTATGCCATTGGCAACAACCAACCCTGGATTGAACTCGACGTCGAAGAACCCTGCTTGCTGGCCGATGCGGTCGCACAATCCGGCCTGCTGGAGCACTACCCCGACATTAATCTTGAGCAACAGCGGGTAGGGATTTTTGGCAAGCTTGCCAAGCCGGATACACCGCTGAAAAACGGCGATCGTGTTGAAGTGTATCGTCCGATCATTCGCAATCTGGATGACGACGACGATGAGGATGACTGAACGCCCTGACGGGCGTTCGTTCTTCTGGGTTACTCAAGCACAGCAGCTACCGGTATCATCGGGCTACAGCGCCGCAGCTTCTGCTTCCAATGCCTTGAGTGCCGGTGCTTTTTTACGCCATTCCTGATACCAACGGTCCACCGCATCCCCAAAAAACTCACGACCAACCTTGGTCACAGGCACATCCGAGGTTTTGATCTTGGCCAGGTAGTCCTGATCCAGTTCAGAATAGATCGAAAATACCTGATCCAGATGTTTGCCCACCAATGACTTGACCAGATTCCGGTCGTCACCGCTTAATCCAGCCCAGCGTTTGCCCGATGCCACCCCCACCATGGGTAACAACATATGGGAAGAGTGAATCACACTGCCCGCAGAGGCCAGGTAACGGGCATTCCAGGTACCTTCAAAATCGATTTGCATACCATCCACCTGCCCATTGGCAAAGGCATCGTAAAGCCCAGGCAGAGGAATCGGTGTTGGAGCAGCGCCAATTTTCACCCAAAAATCACGCTCGGGTGCAATCGGGATTGTCCGGACTTTCTTGCCTTTCAGATCATCAACACTGTGGACTTCGTCGCGCATAACAATCTGGCGGAATCCTGCCATGCCGTAACCCAACCCCACCAGCCCCAGGGTTTTTAACTCATCCAGCATGCCGGTGGCTGTTTTGCCATGCAGCAAAAACATCGCATCTTCGGGGGTATTCACCAGATACGGCGCAAACAGTGCAGCAAAATCCGGACGCCGGTTGGCCATTTCCCCTGCCGTCAGAAATGCCATATCCAACGCCCCGGTCTGTAACTGTTGCAACATTTGCGCTTCGTTACCCAGCTGGCCGGATGGAAAAACCAGGACCTTGAGTTTGCCGTCGCTGCTCTTTTCCAGATCGGCCGCAAACGCCTTGGCCGCCAGTGTCCATTGGTGACTGGGTGGCGTAATCAACCCCAGCCGCAAGGTATCGGCATACGCCATTGCCGGTAACAGTAAAGCCATCAGCAATGCTGAGAGATAGCCTGTTATTTTTTTCATCTGTATCTCCGGGCAGACAAGCTGCCATTGTTATTATTTGAAGAAATATGACCCGCAAGTGGTCAGAGGTGGGTAACGTGCGTTACCCGATCGTTATCGGTTCCTGTTTCAGATCAGTACCGTTATCAGCACAGGGAAGAACACCAACAGTAAAATCACCAGCAGCATGGCACCCAGATAAGGCCCCAGCAGCAGCGCAATACGCTCGGCCTTGACACCCGACAGGGCCGAGGCAGTAAACAGCGCTGAACCAACCGGTGGGGTCAGCAAGCCCAGTACCAGCGTCAGACACACCACCACACCAAAGTGAAACGGATTGATGCCATAGACCGAGGTCGCGACGGGTAATAACACCGGCACCACCAGAATCAGCGCCGGTATCGGGTCGAGAATCATACCGATCAACAACAGCAACCCGGTCACCAGCAGCAGGAAGACCAGCGGGGATGACGACACTTCTTGCAACCAGGCAGCGGTCAGGCCCGGTAAATTTTCAAAGGTAATCACCCAGCTAAAGACCTGTGCTGCCGCAATCAATAACAGCACAATGGCAGAGCTTTGGGCCGTCCGTACCAATGCTGGCCAGAGGTTGTTCAAATCAAATTCACCGTACACATAACGGCCGACCAGTATCGCCACGACCACCGCCAACGCCGCGGCTTCTGTCGGTGTTGCCAGGCCGGATAAAATGCCGCCAATAATGGCCACAGGTACCAATCCGGCTGCCAACCCATTACGGAAAGAGGCCAGCCGCTGACGCCAGCTCATACGTTCGTTGGCGGGGAAATCATGGCGACGGGCCATCCAGCCCAGCAGCGCAAAAAATGCCAGCCCCAATAACAGCCCCGGAATAATTCCGGCAATAAAGAGGTCACCGATGGAAATCTGGGCAATCACCCCAAAAATCACAAACAGCATGGAAGGTGGAATAATCGGCGCTAACAGGCCACCAGCCGCCGTTAATGCCACGGCCATATCTTTGGGGTAACCCGCCTTCTCCATCTCCGGCACGGCGACACGGGTCATAATGGTGATCTGTGCCACGGTGGAGCCAAGAATGGATGCCATCATCATATTGGAGAGCAGGTTCACATACGCCAGACCACCCCGTGCTGAGCCGATCAAGGCCATTGCCATCGCCATTAAGCGCCGGGCAATGCCTCCTTCATTCATGCATTCACCCACCAGAATAAACAGCGGCAGCGCCAGTAAACCGTAATTTTCCAGCCCGCCGAACAGCTGTTGGGGGTAGGAACTGAGCAGTACCAGGTTGTCGCTGCTGAAAATGTAGATCAATGCTGTAATAGCCAGCAGAAAAGCAATCGGCATCCCGATCACCAACAAGACCAAAAAGCTGGAAATCACCATTATTGTTCTCCTTGTGTCGTGGAGACCGTCAGAGCATTCAGGTCTTTCACACTGTTCAGCAACCGGACAACCAGGTGAAACACAGACCCCAGGGCAAACACCGGCAGCACCAGCCAAAACCAGACCTTGTGGAAGCCCAGCGTCATCGTCGGTTCGTCATAAATAAAGTTGAACGTGGATGCGGCATAAGCCGAGGTATCACCCCCCATACTCCAGAGAGTCAACGGGTCAAACCAGCGCCACAACATCCACAACAGCACCCCCACAAACACCAGCAGAGTGGCGTTCACCACAACGGCCATCAGCTGTGCCAGACGCTCTGGCAGCCGCTCAATCACCAGCGTCATCGCGATATTGGTGCCATTGTGCAAGCTGGCGGCGCTGGCCAAAAAAACCATCCAGACCATGCCCAACACCGCCGCCTCATCAATCCAGAACAACGCCTGGCCAATGGCACGCGTCACGATATTGAGTAATAACAACCCCAGCACCAGGGTCAGCATCGCCCCGGCCGCCGCCAGTTCCAGCCGCGCCAGACGGTCACTCCACTTGGATAACATGATCAGAACTCCTGTTGGGTCAGGGTAAGAAGCTGAGGTATCCGTGGCGGTTTCGACGCCACCGATAGCGGATGCCCCCGAAGCCGCCAGCGGGTTCATTCCGGGTCTCCCCAGGTCAGGTAATCCCACATACGTTCAAAAATACGGCCACTGCGGGTCGCCCGCTGTTGCGCTTCTGCCGCGCTCAACTCCCGCACGGAATGTGCCTGGGCCAGACAGTCCAGTTCGATGCGGGCGGCATCATCCAGATACCAGGTCAGGGACACCGCTTCTTCCAGTGAGACCGATGCCGTGACCACGCCATTACCACGCATCACAATGGCATTGCCATCACCCAGCTGATCGGCCAGGGCATTGGCGGCCGCGTCAGTACGAATCAGTTGCGGGTCATCCCAGAGTGCCGGAGCCGGTGCAAAGTAACTGCCCATACCGTGCAAGGCCCGGGGTGTACGCCCCAATGCCGATAGCGACATCGCCGAAGGCGGCATACTGCGCACAACCCCTCCGACTTCCGGGCGACGGCGATAAATTTCACGGTGTATGCGCACTTCCCCTAACACATGCTCAGGCAAATCGCCGTAGATCGGGACGATGGTGCCGTCATCTTGCGGCCCAATCGTTCCCATGGGCTTGGGAGCACACACCAGAAAGTGGCTGTCACTGAGCCGTGTGCTGCAATGGCCATAAGCGTGAACCAGACCATGACGATCCAGTGCACGAGCAGCGCGACGGACAAGAATTTGGCTGGCAGCAGGCACCATAGTGCTCTCCTCCAGTGAATGAGGACGTGTCGTCATAAATAAAATCTCGTTATCGAGGGACGGTATGTACCGGCTTAACTCTTGAACTCGGCAATATCGGGTTTGGACCCCCACATGCAGAAACCGGATGGCTCCAGAGGGAATTGCCGCGGCCGATGAGTGGCTTCATCCACTTCGGATACGCCACAGGAATATTCGTAGATCATGCCTTCTGGCCCTTCAAAGTAGAGGAACCTGGCCCCTGACGTTGGGTGGCGACCAGGGCCAAACACAACCTTGACACCCTGCTCTTTCAGGAAGTACCAGGAGCGCATGATGTCGTCGATGCTCTCAACCTGATGATTAATATGTTGAACACCGGAACGATCAGTTGGAAACAGCGCCAGCCGGTGATGAATCGCATCCAGCCGTAACAGGGCCGACGGCCCGATCCAGTCACTGACCCGGGCATTAAAGATCGATGTCCAGAATTGCTCATCACGGGCCGGATCTTTTGAACACAGGCCCACATGGCTGAAGCCGGTAATGCCTGCGTCACGGCTGGGGAAATAACGCCGTCCACTGGCATGGGGGCGCCACACCAATTCAATCTTGTTACCGGTGTGATCGCTGAAGGTTAAAAACGCATGCACATAACGCTGCTCGCATTCTTCTGGCGTGCCAAATCGCGGGAACAAGCCATGCTGCTCCAACTCGGCAGCCGCCAGCTCCAGCTGGTGGCCATCGCTGACTTCAAAACCGAGAGTATGATCATTGGGATCACCTTCGAAATAACACAGGGTATGGTCGCGATCATCGGAACGAAAATACGCACTGCCGTGCTCTTGCCGTACCAATTGCAGACCGACAATACGCGTGGCAAAGTCGATGGCGGCGGGTAAATTACGGGTACCAAAACGGACGTAACGGACGTCGGTAATATCGGACATCGTCAGACTCCTGTTTATTTTTATTGTTTGTCATCCACAGGGATCAGCGCTGGACTGAACCGGTGAACAGCTTATGAACCGACTGTATTACACCCCCCCTATCACTGGTAATGAATAATAAGCATCCAGCCATAACAAAAAGCAATAGCCGTCACCAAAGACAAGCGCGACGGGCCTCTGTCACGCAGGGCCTTCAGTCACTGCTGTGATCGTAGCGTCCGGCAATCCCGCGCAGTTCTTCGACCAGCCGCAAGGCGGCGTACGACAGCGGCCGCTCTTTCACCTGGCTGATGCCCACCGCTCCAAACGATTTGGCAGGGTTGACCGGGATTGCTGCCAGCAGCCCGGTATCCAGATCCGTCTGGATCACCTGGCTCGGAAAAGCCGCAATATAATCCGTGGCCATAATCAAACGACGATTGGTAATCACCGAGATGGATTCGCACGGGGCTTGGGGCAAATCCAGCCCGGCATCATGGAATGCGCTTTCGACCATTTGCCGCAGGGTGGTATCAGGCAATGGCATAATCCACGGCCAATCCAGCAGGTCCTTCAAGGTAACGTCGGGCCGGGCCAGCAAGGGATGATCCGGACAAACCGCAAAGGTAATGGTTTCTTCATACAAGGGTTCGACGGCCAGACCATCACGAAAGCGGTAAGCCGGAATACGTCCAACGATCATTTCAATCGCCCCTTGCTGCAACTGGGGAATCAGGCTGTCGTAGGTGCCTTCGATAATAGTGACCCGAATACCGGGATATTGACGGTACAAGCTCGCCAGTGCCCGGGGCAAAAAGTCAGCACCACCGGCTGGTAGTACACCAACCACCACATGCCCACTCAGGCCTTCATTGATGTCATGAATTTCCTGAGCCACCCGTTCCAACTGGGAAAAGATTACCTTCACCCGCTCAACCAGCATATCGCCCATCGGCGTGGTATGGCTGCCCCGGCTGGTACGGGTAAACAGCTCCACGCCCAGGTCGGTTTCCAGTTCACGTAGTATTTTACTGACGGCAGGCTGGCTGAGATTCAGGGCTTCCGATGCCTGTACCAGACTGGGACTGTCTGCCAGCGCCAGCACCGCACGTAACTGCTGCAGTTTGACCCGACGTATCCAATTGACATTCTGCATGGTGTTTCCCCGTATCTCTTGCCCATGGTTGTTGTGAGTGGTCACTCATGCAAGGCAAGTCGAGATAATGATCCCGTTTCTGACCATCATACCGTTACGAAAGGCCGGGGAGCCACCGCTGGCGACAGTCATCAGAATCAGGCTCATGCAGGGGAAAATGCAGAATATGCCAGAAAGGTAGGCGCCGAACTTGCTTGTTGTCTGACGATTTGTTGCTAACGGATGTTCGCTTATACCGTGTATTTATGTCGTGTGCCGGTGCTGTTATCACCCGCGACCGCAAGGAAGCGCTGGTTTATACCAGTGCTTCAACCGGTAGCAGGATATCGACCAGCGTCTGGTCTGGCGCCACAAACGGTGGGAACTGCAACCGCTCAAACAGGCAAAGCCCTTCGCCCAGCTCATAACCAGATGTTGGCAACCAATCATTCAGCAGCCAACTCAGAGCGCCCCGCAATCCGGCCTCTCCTCCTTGCACTCTCAACCGGGCATACTCCCCCGACCCCAATAAATGCAACCGGAAGCCATCCGGCAAAGCTGCCCCATAAACGGCTTCCTTGTGTGATGCCGGAATACTGGCACCGATACCAATATGCCAGTTGCTATCGATATCTGGGGCATGTTCGTACAACAGGGGGCATCTATTTAATCCGGTGCTCACTCTGGGCTACCGGATGGTTTCGAATCACGAAGCCGACTTGCAGGCCTG
>NZ_JAUYVV010000038.1:0-12991 GCF_030689165.1 Oceanobacter sp. 4_MG-2023
ACTTGACCCGTCAGGCCTGCAAGTCGGCTTCGTGATTCGAAACCATCCGGTAGCCCAGAGTGAGCACCGGATTAAATCGATGTCCCCTTAAGGACATAATCGCGAAAAAACATCTCATAGCTCATCCAGATAGTGATAAGCAAACCCGGCATCCGGTGTTGTTTCAGCGTTTGTTCCATCAAGGTCATTTGATAGTCAAACAACTCATCGGCATGAACCATCCAGTGTTGGTCCCTGAGTGGTTGATCACCCACTGCCGTGTTTTTTCCAGTAAAGAGGTACTGATAAAAAGCGGCAATTGTGTCTCTGGAATCCCATCGCGCCGTATGGATACCAAAATAAGGAGACAACATCGGATCGCCCAACATCCGCTGGTAAAAATCATTCGTGATCACGGCTAGCCGATCATGCGCATCAAGCCAGGCCCACAGTTCCGGTTGTGGCTCCAGCTCGTCCGACAGGCGTTCATCGTTGTTGTTATTGGTTGATGCCCGCACCGGCTGACTTTCAAATGGATCAAAGCGCATTCGCTCCGAGGAAACACCCAGTCGTAATAACTCGTTCCGTGTTTGATATACCGCTTCTGAGCCACCACATAAAAACCAGTGCGCATCCCCATAACGAATGTTCAGTGAGGCCAGGGTCGCCAACAGATCACTGCGGCCTGTCAGACCCGTGTAGTCCAGTACGTTACTGGCTTGTATCTCATCCACCAATCCGGAATTTTCGGCTTCGCCATACAGGCTGCTTTTATCCCGGGCGATATGAAGCAAGTGTCCACTCACTGCATGACCCACACGGCCCTCACCACGGCTATATTGATGACGGTCCAGAATCTGTTGGCTGATAGCGGCCATCGGTGCCAAACCAATCCCGAAGGCAATCATCACCACGCGGTGCATGTTATCTTCCAGAGAACAATCGCCATCTGCCAGACTGAGCGGCACACTCATCCCGACCTTCAGTTCGTCTGCGAGCCAACGGCTGACATGCCCCTGGCAATGACGACGGATATGAAATTCCAACAACGGGCTGCGCTGTGGCGAAGCGGCCATGGAATATGGCCGTGCCTGACCACCCGGATGATAGAGCCAGACAAATTGTCCAGCCTGATAGGACATCTCTTCTGACGGCTGGATACGTAGCTGTACTATGCCATCGCCCAACCAGCGCTTGCCAACAACAAGGCCCGTCAATGCTGGCCGGGCCAGGGTAAACATATCCACCGGGCCAGGATCGAGCAGTTCTATTGAACCTTTGATTCGGGTTTTGCAAGACAAAAAGTGCCCGCTCTCCACCAGCTCGGCAGCCAGGTTGCCGGTTTTCAAACTTTCCTGTTCAGCATCAAATCCGCTTGCCCGAACAAGGCAAGCATTACAGACTCCTGCCCGGCAAGCGTGTTCCAGTTCAACACCTTGGCGCAACAAACCTGACAGAACGGTTTCATCCTGCTTTACGTAAAAAGTACGTCCCTGATAACGGACTTTTGGCATGGTGTACTCTTGTTTCCTGTCTGGCAGGCATCTGGTGAACAATCCCGGGAGAAATACAATACAGCACAAAAAAGGGTCACTTTCTAGCAGCGGACCAATGACAAATGGCCCTCACTCTCCAGCGTTATGGCATAACGGACAAATGGACGTACCAGCCATATAAGCATTGTGAGTATCACGATACAGGGAACCTATCTGCCAGCAGAGAACAAGTCAAAAGGTTCAGATATAAATCACCAACAATCAAGGTTCAGCAGCCACATGATCAGCGCCACAAAGCTCAAATACTCCCAGTGGAAAGGCGGTACCATTCACTAACAACTCAATATGGTGGCTGCCAGGGTAATGACGCCGAGTGCTTCGTTCTGCCAGGGACAACGACTTGCCCAAGGTTATCGCCTGACCAGGCATTAATGTCAGTTGCTTCAGTTTGAACACCTTGGCTGAGGTGCGGCCACTGGCTTTGACGTAATGCACTCGAAAATCGACCATCACAGACAAAGGCTTACCGGCACTGGACGGTAATAACAAGGTCGCGTGTAATTCCACCGCTTCCCCGATCGTGACAGCAGCAGGCTGGATGCCACCTTGCGTTACCTGGACGTGCTGTTCTGTGTCAAACCCCAGTACCGCCAAGGCATCCGCATCACAGCGCTTGACGGCTGAGCGTAGCGCATGCCGCACAATCCAGCGCCGCTCCCCGGACGCTCCCTGCATCCAGCGACGACAAACATCCACCAGTAATTCCGGGTGATCTTTGCCTATATCGTTGAGGTTATTCGCCACAGAGCGTCGGACGTACAGCTCCGGGTCATCCTTGAGTTGTTCCAGCAGTGCCAGCACCGGGGCTGGATCACGCTGAAAGGCTGGCAATCGACCAGCCCATGGCAAACGGGGCCGGGTACCTTCCGAAACCAGTCTTCTGACATGATGGTTCGGGTCATTACACCAACGCTGCAAATATGCCATCGTCTCCACCGGCCATTGCTGGATAAAGGCCCGAATGCTGAATTCGGCCGTAAACCGTTGCGTCAGCTGATACAGGGCAGCCATGGATATATCCAATTGCTGCAGCCCATACGATGCGACAAAACAGGTATGTGGCAGATAGTAAAATGCCGCTATGGAAAAACTGCGATCATCGGCTAATGGCGCTCCGACAGAGCGCATCAGAATATCGAGTGCCACGTCATACTCTGCGGGTAAGTGCTGCTGCAAGACATCCGCAATATGTTGTCCCCGCGCCATCAATTCCAATGCGTCATACCCCTCTGACACCTGTTTCATAAAGGCCGTTGTATCGAAGTCTGGCCAGACGCTATCAATCTGTTGCGCCAACACATCAGCAACTTCCAATCCGTAACGGTTTTTCAGTGGTTCAGCCATACAATGGGTTACTCCCGATCGGTTGTATCCAGATCGCCCCGAAACAGCGATCACACAACCATGAGGTGGCAGAAGACATCCCGCCATTAATTAATAAAGACTGTATTGGTCACAGCAATAGTCACTTGATAACCTTGCGAATAATTGCATCTGTCACAATTATCCAGCAGCATAACAGCAGCATACTAACGAGAAGGAAGGATCGAAATTATGGCTATTCACCCGGATGCCGGAAAAGTCGCACCACGCGCCAGCCTGGTTAACGTACCTGCCCTGATGGCAGCTTACTACCGCCAGCAACCAGACATCGTGAATAACCCAGAGCAACAAGTTGCCTTTGGGACTTCCGGCCATCGCGGTTCTGCGTTTAATACCACGTTTAACGAAAATCATATCGCCGCCGTTTGTCAGGCCATTGCCGAATACCGGGCGGAAGCCGGTGTCAAAGGCCCACTCTATTTGGGTAAAGACACGCATGCCCTGTCTGAAGCGGCGTTTGGCACCGCCATGGAAGTACTGGTCGCCAATGATGTCCGTGTACGTATTCAGGATGGCGACGGCTACACGCCCACGCCGGTTATTTCACACGCAATCCTGACCCATAATCAGGATGCCGACCCCGATGATATGGCGGATGGCATTGTGATCACCCCTTCTCACAATCCACCGGAAGATGGCGGCATCAAATACAACCCTGCCATGGGTGGCCCGGCAGATACTGATATCACCAGCTGGATTGCCAACCGCGCCAACGAACTGCTGGCCAACGATCTGGATGAGGTTGAGTGGGTCCCCGCAGAAGACGCCAACGAAAGTAAGCTGGTCGAGGATTTCGACTATATCGGCCACTATGTCAACGATCTGGGCAATGTCGTGGATATGGCTGCGATTGCCAAAGCGGGTATCCGGATTGGTGTGGACCCCATGGGCGGTTCCGGACTGCATTTCTGGGAACCCATTGCGAGGAAATACAACCTCGACATTACCGTCGTCAACGAAGCCATTGACCCGACTTTCAGCTTTATGTCTCTGGATAAAGACGGTCGTATCCGTATGGATTGCTCCTCGCCATACGCCATGACCAACCTGTTGGCGATGAAAGACCAGTTTGATATCTCGGTCGGTAACGATCCGGATTACGACCGTCACGGTATTGTCTGTCCTTCGTCTGGCTTGATGAATCCGAATGCCTACCTGGCCGTTGCGATTGAATACCTGGCAACCCATCGTCCTGACTGGCCACAAACGGTGAAATTCGGCAAGACACTGGTGTCTTCTGCCATGATTGACCGGGTCGTGAATGGTCTGGAACGTGAGCTGTGCGAAGTGCCGGTAGGCTTCAAATGGTATGTAGAAGGCATGTTCAAGGGTGAAATGGCCTTTGGCGGTGAAGAAAGTGCCGGGGCATCGTTCTTGCGCAAAGACGGCAGCGTCTGGACTACCGATAAAGACGGTATCATCATGGCTCTGCTGGCGGCTGAAATTCTGGCCGTAACAGGTAAAGACCCGCAACAGTTGTACGAAGAGCAGGTTGCTCGCTACGGCCGCCCTTACTACAAACGTATTGATGTACCCTGTGCCGCTGAACAAAAAGCCGTATTGTCTTCACTGAGTGCCGACGCTGTTCAGGGAGATACTCTGGCGGGAGATGCCATTACCCGTATTCTCACAACAGCCCCCGGTAATGGTGCACCGATTGGTGGCCTGAAAGTAGAAACCGCCAACGGCTGGTTTGCTGCACGTCCTTCCGGTACCGAGAATGTCTACAAGATCTATCTGGAAAGCTTCGTGTCCGAAGCACATATCGATCTGTTGGAAGCCGATGCCAAGGCACTGGTAAATTCCGTACTGGGCTAACATCATCGATTTGTCTGTTGCCGTTCAGGCTCAGACAGATAACGGCAGTTTGCCTCGCAAGCTGCCGTTACTTCTCTCCATTAACAACACTCCTGCTCCAGCTGCCACAACAATGACAGCACTTCTTCGTCCTCACAGCTCTCCAGATAGCTGTACAAGCTGTTCATTTGGGCGCCGATAAAATACAGATTATCCTGATTCATCGCCGCTTGTTGTGCACGTTTTTGTTCGAAGTATGTTTTCCAGCGCATATCGCCATGGTCATTTGCCAAATGGTTTTCCAGCATGGAAATCAGCCGATTGGCATTACCATCACAATCGATACCACAGAAGCTGACATAACGATCCCGGGAGTCGCTACCAGGCGGATTGGCAGAATGCGGTGAGGTGGTGCAAGTATCTGGACTATTCATAGTGATCTCATTATCAAGTGAACCAGATCACAAGGTAATCGTTGGGCCTGAACGATTCTGTCAGCCAGCTGACAGTGTGGAAGCAGATGCATTAATGAACTTGCAGGCACGCCATGGCCAGTCTGGATCAGGATACGCTCGCCAACTGCTGTAAACGCTGCGTATCCAGTAAAATCAGGTGCTGGCGATCCGGACGTGCCACCAGACCATCACGAATCATCCGGTTCAATAATGTCGACAAGGTCTGACGCGATGTGCCTAGCAGGCTGGCTAACAGTTCGGTCTGCCCGGTTAATTGAATGGTCTGGCACTGCTGGGTACTTTCTTCCAGTAACAGATAACGGGCCAAGCGGGATTCCACTGACCGGAATGCCAGGTCTTCAATCAGAGTCGTTGCCTGTTGCAGCATCTTCCCGATTTCCCGCATTGCGGTAATGGCAATTTCCGGTGCTTCCACAATCAACAAGGTGAGCTGCTCGATAGGCCAGCTGGTGATGCTGGTGGGTTCCAGAGATTCGACCCAGGCGCGGGTATGAGTCACGTAAATACTGCCCGGCTTGAGACAGCCCAGCGTCAGCTCCCGGTGTTCTGCTGAAAGGCAGATTCGGGCACTGCCGCTGTTTAACATAAAAATCCGGTTATGAGCCATCCCCGGACGGCAGATCATCTCTCCGGTGTCGTAGAGATTTTGCCGTCCGGCAGGTAATCGCTGCAGCCAGTCAGACTCCATACCAGAGCCTGGATGATTGGCATGTGTGTGAGGCCCATGGCCATCAAAGTTCGCTGTCACCGTCTTCCGGAGCCTTGTCTTCCATCAAACTGAATTCCATCGCCGGTTTGCCATCGGCACCTGTGCTCTGGTCGCTTACCATGGTGCCGCCGCTTTCTGCCAGCTTGATCCGCAAACGCAGGTTGTTGGGAGAGTCGGCATTTTTCAAGGCGTCATCCAGGGTAATCCGGCCTTCGCGGTATAATTTGAACATCGCCCCATCAAAGGTCTGCATGCCCAGGTTTTCGGATTTCTCCATAACTTCTTTAATGCTTGGAAAATCACCGCGCATGATCATGTCTTCAATAGTCTTGGTACCCAGCATCACTTCGACAGCAGCACAACGCTTGCCATCGGCAGTCGGAATCAATCGCTGTGATACAAATGCCCGCAAGTTTTGCCCTAGCCCCATCAATAACTGCGGGCGGCGCTCTTCCGGAAACATATTGATAATCCGCTCCAACGCCTGGTTGGCGTTGTTGGCATGCAGGGTCGAAATCGCCAAATGGCCGGTTTCTGCAAAAGCTAACGCATGTTCCATGGTTTCGCGGTCACGAATCTCACCAATCAAAATCACATCCGGGGCCTGGCGCAAGGTGTTTTTTAGCGCCGCATGGAAACTTTTGGTGTCGGTGCCGACTTCACGCTGATTCACAATACATTTTTTGTGCTTGTGAACAAACTCGACCGGGTCTTCAATCGTGATGATATGACCGCCAGCACTGGCATTACGGTGATCAATCAGTGCCGCCAAAGAAGTCGATTTACCCGAACCGGTACCGCCGACAAACAGGATAAGACCCCGTTTTGATAACACGACGTCCTTCAAAATGGGAGGCAATTTCAGTTTGTCGAGATTGGGAATCTCGGTATTGATATTTCGCGCCACAATCGAGACTTCGTGGCGTTGCTTGAAAATATTGATACGGAAACGTCCGGCACTGTTTGAAATCGCCAGATTCATTTCCATTTCTTCAGCAAATTCTTTCTGCTGCGCCTCTGTCATCAACGAGTTGGCAATAGCCTCCACTTCGCCCGGGCCAAGTGATTCCTTCGACAATGGCCGCAATTGCCCCTGAAACTTGGCGCAAGGTGGTGCCCCGGTACTGAGATACAAATCAGACCCGTCTTTATGGGACAAAATATTCAGCCAGGCTTCCATACTCATAGAACGTTTATCTCCTGCAATCGATACATATACAAACAACGGAGCTGCAAGTTTTTCCTTTAGGGGACATCTTATTTAACCCTGCACGGCTCTGCGCGAGTGTTGCCGTTGTTCAGGGTAAGGCGACGAATGCAGCGAAATGACGAGTCCTTTTCAAATTCGTCAACACCGCACTGGACGGCGGCAACCCGCGCCCTTCGGGGGCTGCCGGATGATCTCGACTCGGTGTCGCCGACGTTTGACTTGACCCGTCAGGCCTGCAAGTCGGCTTCGTGATTCGAAACCATCCGTTGGCCCAGAGTAAGCACCGGACTAAATAGATATCCCCTTTAGCTTACAGCGACTTGGCAATAGGCCATGACTGTATTATGAGAGCTGACCCAGGTGTCAGCCCAGCCATGCCGAATGTGATACAAATCACAATCAATCGATCATTACCGCACGATATGCCTCCTCAAACAGTGGCGTGCAGCTATGCATCTGGCAATCACGACTATTAACGACAGCAATCCTGCAGGTATTATCACGGTGATTCATTGCATCATTTTTTATGGAGAACACCATGTACATCGCCATGAACCGCTTCCGCATCAAACCCGGCTGTGAGCAAGACTTTATCGATATTTGGAAAAATCGTGACACCTTCCTCGACACCGTCCCCGGCTTTGTCTCCTTCCATTTGCTGCAAGGCAAAACCAGCGAAGAACAGACATTGTTTGCTTCCCACTCCGTATGGGAGTCACGCCAGGCCTTTGAAGACTGGACCCAGTCTGAAGCCTTCCGCAAGGCACACGCCAACGCCGGTGGCGCTCGTAAGGATATCTATATGGGCCCGCCGCAGCTGGAGTGTTTTGAGGCGGTGCTGTAACAGTAGCCATGGTTATAACAGTGTTGGCTACTGTTGTAGCAGAAACAAAAAAGGCGCAAACAGCGCCTTTTTTATGGACAATCACGACAGAATCATAACGTCGAACAAACTGACAATTTTTATCATTTCAGCCATAGAGAGTACAGAGACGCCACCATCAGGACGGTTCGGCAACCTGGATATGGAAGCAATGATGGATATTCGGCCGACGTGAATAATCAAATGGCACAGACCATTTACTTACATTGCGGATCGTGAGCCCCGGTAACGCCTGATCTTCCATGGTGAACTTGCGCATATTCGTCGAAAAAACCAGCGTTCCCCCCGGTTTGAGGCAAGCGACTGCCTGCTGAATCAAGCCCACGTGATCACGCTGGATATCCAGCACCCCTTCCATGCGTTTGGAGTTGGAAAAGGTCGGTGGATCCATAAAGATCAGATCGTATTGTTGCGAGCAATCACCCAGCCATTGCAACACGTCTGCCTGGACAAAAGCATGTTGGCTACTATCCAGACCATTCAGGTCGAAGTTCTCTTTCCCCCAACCCAGGTAAGTCCGTGACATATCCACACTGGTGCAGGCTGCGCCGGCTTCTGCCGCATGAACGCTGGCGGTCGCGGTGTAACAGAACAGGTTAAGAAACGACATACCTGGCTGCGCAGCTGCGCGCTTGGCAATGTCCAAGCGAGTCGGACGGTGATCCAGAAACAGTCCAGTATCAAGATAATCTTTCAGATTTACCCATACCTTGACCCGACCTTCCAGCGTCGGAAAGCGGTGACGGATCACCCCGTTGGTGGAACGCTTTTCATACTGGCGTTTACCACTCTGACGCTCACGACGTTTCAGTACAATCTGGTCCGCAGCAATGCCTGTAATTTCTGGCAAGACGGCCAGAACATCCAGCAAGCGCCGTTCGGCCTTGGCTTCTTCAATGGTTTTGGGCGGCACATATTCCTGTACATGCA
This sequence comes from Oceanobacter sp. 4_MG-2023, assembly GCF_030689165.1. Lineage (NCBI taxonomy): Bacteria > Pseudomonadati > Pseudomonadota > Gammaproteobacteria > Oceanospirillales > Oceanospirillaceae > Oceanobacter > Oceanobacter sp. 4_MG-2023. The sequence goes on from NZ_JAUYVV010000038.1 coordinate 8,924, forward strand.
GCCATGCCGCTCCTTCCTCTGGGCCTTTGGAAGCATCCAGATACCAGTCGATGGCAACAGCGTATTCCGGCAAATCCTGGTCATACACCCGATAGGAAGAAATGGACTCACGTTTGGCCCATTTTTGTACCGGCTTGAGGTTTTTCTTCAAACGATTGGCGAATGCTTCCACCGGACCACGAATCATCGAGGTTTGTGGCCGTGATGAACGTTCATCTGCGGCACCGAATACCAGTAACTTGGTTTCGATCTGGCCATTCAGCAAGTTATATTGCTTATCTAACGGTCGTCTGATAACTCGTGACAGATCAGTATTGCCTGTAAATACCGCCAGCTTCCATTCCGGCATCTGCATGGTGGCATCATGAAACTGTTTATAGAGTGGCGACAGTTGTGGCAGCTCGCTCAAGCGTTCTCCGTACGGAGGGTTACAGATCACCATGCCGCCATCGGCAATCACTTCATGACTGACCCGCAACTGCTCAATCGAGCGACGTTCCAGGTGGATATGGCCTTCCAGACCAGAGCGCGATACGTTGGCAGCGGCTGCTTCCAACTGTCGGGCATCATTGTCAAAACCATAAAAGCGACTGCGCACAGCTTCCAAACCGGCTGTGCGACGTAAGCGGGCCTCATCAACCAGTGACAGCCACACTTTACGATCATGACCACGCCAGTGCTCAAATCCATGCTGCTGCCGATTCAGACCAGGCGCAATATCAGCAGCCATTAATCCTGCTTCAATCAGCAAGGTGCCTGAGCCACACATAGGATCAACCAAATGTTTACCTGCTGCTGCCAGCGCTGGCCAACCGGCCCGGATCAGCAAGGCTGACGCTAACGTCTCTTTTAATGGCGCCAGACCTGGTTGCAAGCGGTAGCCACGGCGGTGCATGCCCGAACCACTGAAGTTGTAATACAAGGCCAGCTTGCCTTTACGCAGCTGAGCTTCAATCCTCACATCACCATGCTTGTCGACATTGGGACGCGTGCCAGTATCCAGACGAAAGCGATCGACAATGGCATCCTTGATTTTCTGGGCACCAAACTGGGTGTTATTGATAAAGTTTGTGCGACCATGGAAGTCGATCCGGAAGGTCGAGGACGGTGAAAAAACCTGCGTCCAGTCAACCTGGCGCGTTTCTTCATATACTTGGTCGACATTGCTGACCTGACTTTCATGTACCGGTAATAATATACGGCTCGCCAATCGGGACCATAAACAGACCCGATAGGCCGTCTCCAGGTCTCCTTTCCAGTGCACCCCCAAGTGGGTTTCACGCTCTACTTCTCCACCCAACTCTTTGATTTCATTGGATAAGAGAGATTCAATACCTTTACTGCAAGTAGCCAGCCACAGGAAAACCGTGGATGAATCAGAATTTGTCATAGTCAAATTGGCCTATTCCTTCAAATAGCCTGTGGCTACAAGAGGTTGTCATTTTATAGAAATATATTCGTTAACAAACCCACCCTCAACGCGCTACAACTGTAGACGTCGCTGAGGGAGATCGTCTTGAACAGAACGACCAGCAGCGATATTTGTTTAATAAGCGAGGATGCATCGTATGAAAAAACAGAAACGCGATCTGCAAGAACGAGCTTTTTCCCGCGGCTATCGAGCCGGTGTTGAACGTCGTTCCAAAGATCTGGCGCCGCCAGAAGGACCGATGAGAGATGCTTGGTTATCCGGTTGGCGTTCAGGTCGATCAGACCACTGGGATGGTTATACAGGCGTTTCTGGTATTCATCGTATGGTCGTTTGACCACTTAACAACTCCGAACTTCAGGCCGTAGGCCGCCCATACCCCAAACCTCCTCACCCGGGAGGTAGGCCCCAAAAGCGGGGCCTCATATCTCTAGCTGATCGTTACCGAACGGGTAATCGCCCGGTTACTGGCTATTGGCTACCGCTTCAACGGCTTCGCAAATCAGCTCTGGGCCACGATAAATAAAGCCGCTGTAAATCTGTACCAGCTGGGCACCCGCCTTGATCTTGTCAATCGCGCCAGCCCCATCAGTAATACCACCCACACCAATAACCGGAATTCGGCCATCCAATGCTTTGGTCAGGTTTTCCAGCATTTCTGTGGCTTTTTCTTCCAATGGCGCGCCACTCAAGCCACCTTGCTCATTTGCATGCAGGCAGCCTTCCACACCAGTACGATCCAGTGTGGTATTCGTCGCAATCACGCCATCCATACCACAATCCACCAATGAATTGGCGACCAGTGCCACTTCGTCGGTATTCATATCCGGTGCAATTTTGACGAAAATCGGCTTGTAGCCAAAAGATTCTGACAGCACCTTTTGCCTCTCTTTCAGCGGTTGCAGCAGCTCTTTCAGGGCATCACCGTATTGCAGGGTTCGCAACCCCGGAGTGTTGGGAGAGGAAATATTTACCGTAATATAAGTCGCATACGGATACACTTTTTCCAGACAAATCAGATAATCATCGACCGCATTTTCTACTGGCGTATCAAAGTTCTTGCCGATATTAATGCCCAATACCCCCTGAAAACGGGCCGCCTTGACCCGATCAACCAGGTAATCAACCCCTTTATTGTTAAAGCCCATACGATTAATGATCGCCTGGCGCTCTGGTATACGGAACAGCCGAGGTTTCAGATTTCCCGGTTGTGGCCGAGGAGTGGTGGTGCCGATTTCAATAAAACCGAAACCAAGCTGCGCCATCGCATCGATATAATCGCCATTTTTATCCAGGCCTGCTGCCAAACCAACCGGATTGGGAAATTCGATCCCTGCAACCGTCACAGGGTCATTTTTCACCTCCGGTATCATCCATGACAACACTTTCAGCCTTTCTGCCGCACCCAGCAAATCCAGGCTGAGTTCATGGGCAGTTTCAGCGTTCAATCTGAATAACAATGGGCGGAAGGCACCGTACCAATCCATATCAAACCTCGTAGACAAAATCTCAACACGGTCAAAACCAGAGTCATCATCATGCCTTGCTGACTCTGAACCTGGCTGTACCGAAGGAGTTGGAAAATGGCAATAATTATACGTCACTCAGCCCAACAATGCGCTGTAACTTGAGCTTTCGTTCTGGACAAGCGAAAATGACGAAAAGGTTTCAGGCAAGGATGGTTGCCGATATTGACCAGCTATAAAGCCAATATGGCATACCTGAGCACTCACAATTGCCATTGAATAGGCGGCTGTCCCCGACTGACAAGATATTGGTTGATACGTGAAAATGGCTTCTGGCCAAAAAAACCACGATGGGCTGATAGCGGTGAAGGATGCACAGACTTCAGAACCAGGTGCTTGTTCTGATCTATCATCGCACCTTTTTTCTGGGCATAACTGCCCCAAAGCACAAAGACCAAACCATCCCGCTGTTCATTCAATCGTTGAATAACAGTATCTGTAAAGCGCTCCCAGCCTTTTTTCTGGTGGGAGCCGGCTCTGGCTTGCTCAACCGTCAGTGTAGCATTCAGCAATAAGACTCCTTGATCTGCCCAAGGAGTCAGGTCGCCACTACCACTCATCCTGATACCAAGATCAGCTTCCATCTCTTTGAAAATATTTGCCAGAGAAGGAGGAATACGGGTACCGCTTTGCACGGAAAAACTCAGTCCATGAGCCTGCCCAGGGCCATGGTAAGGATCCTGGCCAATAATCACGACACGTACTTGTTCAAACGGTGTGTGATTAAATGCGTTAAAAATAAAAGGCCCCGGTGGAAAAATGACTTTACCAGCCGCTTTTTCCATTGCCAAAAACTCACGTAGCTGACGCATATAAGGTTGATTCAGCTCATCACCGAGTACTTGCTGCCACGATGAATCAAGTGCACCAGCTTTAGACATAAACAATCTCATTTCAGCAAGAATTATAGCGAAAGGTTAGCCTATCGTTATCGATAAACTCAACTCTCTTGGTTCCTGTTTGCAGCATATAGTCGTCTAACCATCCATGTCCGCCCTTGCCTTCTCACAGGTATAAAAAAACCCCGCCCTGCATGGCAGGACGGGGTATTTCGTTTAAGAGCTTGACGATGACCTACTCTCACATGGGGAAGCCCCACACTACCATCGGCGA
>NZ_JAUYVV010000039.1:0-12103 GCF_030689165.1 Oceanobacter sp. 4_MG-2023
CCCCATGTGAGAGTAGGTCATCGTCAAGCTCTTAAACGAAATACCCCGTCCTGCCATGCAGGGCGGGGTTTTTTTATGCCTGTGAGATACCGACGGTTGGGCACGAACGGGCAGCACGTTGTATTTGATAGCAACCTCGCTAAGCTGATGCCAGTGTCTAATGGGGAATATTATGTCGAAACGAATGCTGATTACCGGGGCGGGACGGCGATTGGGTAAAACGCTGGCGCTGCATTTTTTACAGCAGGGCTGGCAAGTCGTTGCCCACTACAATACCGTCAGCGAGTTGCCAGAGCATAGCGAATTGTCACTGTTACAAGCCAATCTGGCCAACACCTCAGAGACACTGGCTATGTGTCAGCAGTTACAACAGCAGCCACCATTTGATGCGGTGATTCATAATGCCTCCTGTTTTGTGCCGGATGCTGCGAGTGGTATTTCTCTGGCTGAGCAGGCGGCGCATCTGACAGACCATTTGAATGTCCATGTGATGGCTCCTGCCTTGATTACCCAGGCTCTGGAGCAGCGCTGGAATACCGGGGCGGCTATGGTGGTGCTGGCTGATATTTATGCCGATATTCCGAACCAGCGTTTCAGTGCTTATTGTGCCAGTAAAGCCGGGTTACAAAACTGGGCGCTTAGTATGGCGCAGCGACTGGCGGGACAGGTGCGGGTCAATGTCATTCAGCCGGGGCCGATCCGTTTTTTGCCTGATCACGATGCCGCATATCGTCAGCGGGTATTATCCCAATCCTTGATCCCCCATGAGCTGGGTTACGGGGCTATCGCCAAGGCGTGTGATTATTTACTGGATAATGAGGCGGTGACCGGCTCGGTGATGCGGGTTGATGGCGGTCGTTTTGTGGCCAATCGGTACGATCAGACTTTCACCAACGATTGAGACGGGTTATCTGCGGATAATAATGGTTGCCAGGTTTTTTGTACCAGTCGGTAATAACTGTCATCCAATGCTTGGCTGAGGCACTGAGGGGCGGCATCAGCTTCGGCCAGAATGTCCAGGTCGATGGTGCGATCCTTGAGTTTACGAGCTGGTGACTTGGCTTCTCGGCCTAACGTACGTTCGATATTCAGCAGAATGTCTTTGACCTGAATGGCAGTCAGGCTGGTGCGGATAACCGCCAGCTGGTTTTTGAACGTGTAGTGGAAAGTATCGCCAACGGGTGCGGTTTCCAGCGCTGGAGAGGTGGCCAGTAGTTCAAAGTGCTGGTTCAGCGCCTGACGTGCCAGTGGCAGATGTGTGTCCGGATCCAGGTTGCTACCCAGTCCGAGCAGATAAAACGCCATAAAAACTCCCGCCAATAAAAAGTTGGATAAGAATGGAAAACCTCTGCCGTTGCTGTCAAGTCATTCCGCGGACAATCATGTGTATAAAAAGTGACCTTGTTGGAATAATTGCTACTGTTCATCCTGATCGAGCTGAGGCTAAATAATAGCCTGCTGAAGAGGAGACGGAATACCTCAAGGAGGCTGATATGGATATGATCTGGCTGGTTGGATTGATTCTGGCGCTTGTTCTGAGTGCCTTCCCTTTAACGGCATTTGGTGATCGTGCTCCCCCTTTGATGTTGGCCAAAACCTGGCAAGAGACACTCAGCCCGGCGGCGTATCTGGTCAGTGAAAAACTCGATGGCGTACGCGCTTACTGGGATGGTGAGCAGTTGCTCAGTCGCAGTGGCCTGATGATCCATGCTCCAGACTGGTTCCTGAGTGAATTACCATCACAGCCTCTGGATGGTGAATTGTGGGCGGGTCGGGGGGCGTTTGAACAGGTCAGTCAACTGGTACGATCTACCCGTGATCAGGAAGATGCCTGGCGAGCGATGCGTTTTATGGCGCTGGATTTACCCGCCAGTCCAGCCACGTTTGAAGAGCGCTATCGCCTGTTGCAGGCGCTGGTTGCCAGGCAGCAATCGCCTTATCTGGAAACGGTTGTGCAAGAGACGGTGAACGACCGGGCCGCATTGCAGGCCAGGCTCAAACAGGTGGTAGCGGCGGGTGGTGAAGGCTTGATGTTGAAACGCCGCCAGTCGCTTTATCAGGCGCACCGTAGCGATGATTTGCTCAAGTACAAACTCTGGCAGGATGCCGAAGGCCGGGTGGTGGGGTATGTCCCTGGTAACGGTAAATATCAGGGAATGACCGGTGCCCTGCGAGTGGTAATTGATGACGGCCGGGAAATTCGCCTGGGCTCTGGTCTGACCGATGCGTTACGTCAAAATCCCCCGGCGGTTGGCACATGGGTCACTTATGCTTTTAGTGGCTATACCGTCCATGGTTTGCCGAGATTCGCCCGTTTTGTCCGAGTCCGGCAAAAAGAGTAGGTCGAGTAATGGTCGTGCTAGACTCATGGCTTTGCGCAAAGCACAGTGAGCAACCGATGGTTCACATAGTACAACGGCAGTTACCCGCCTCATGGCAATTCGAATCCGCAGAGCAGATTCCACCAGTGTTGCAGCGTGTATACGCAGCTCGTGGTGTTACTACTGCTGAGCAAACACAGTTGTCGTTGCAGCAATTATTGCCTTATCACTCGATGAAAGGTATCGCGGCAGCGGTGGACTTGCTGCTGCCGGTGATCCAGCAACAGCGGCGCTTGCTGATTGTGGGTGACTTTGATGTTGATGGCGCCACCAGTACGGCGCTGGCGATCCGGGCTTTGCGGATGATGGGTGCCAGCTGTATTGATTATCTGGTGCCTAATCGTTTCGATTTTGGTTATGGCCTGACCCCCGAGTTGGTAGAAGTGGCGGTGTCTCGGCGGCCTGACTTGATTATGACGGTTGATAACGGCATTGCGGCGATGGCGGGCGTCAGGGCGGCAACGCAATACGGTATTCCAGTACTGGTGACCGATCACCACTTGCCCGCTGACCAACTGCCGAATGCCGCCGCGATTGTGAATCCGAACCAGCCGGGCTGTGACTTTCCCAGCAAGGCGGCCTGTGGTTGTACCGTGGTTTTTTATCTGATGCTGGCACTCAAGGCCCGCTTGATCGAGAATGGCTATTTTGCTTCAAAAGCCATGGAGCCGCCAAACTTGGTACAGCTGATTGACCTGGTGGCACTGGCGACAGTGGCCGATGTAGTGCCACTGGATCTTAATAACCGGATTCTGGTGGAGCAGGGGTTGCGGCGTATTCGTGCCGGCCGCACCATCGCCGGGATTTCAGCCCTGCTACAGGTCGCGGGTAAAAATCGGGCGCGGGTGGTGTCGGCGGATTTTGGCTTTGCTGTTGGGCCACGGTTGAATGCTGCCGGCAGGTTGGATGATATGGCATTGGGCATTGAATGCCTGCTGTGTGATGAACCGTCATTGGCGTTACAGATGGCCGCGCAGCTGGATGAACTGAATCGCGACCGGCGTCAGATAGAGGCGGCGATGACTGCCGATGCTGAACGTTTTCTGGCAGCACTGGATATGAAACCAGTCGGTAGCGCCCGGCCCGGACATGGCCAGACCTTGCCTGCCGGGGTGTGTTTGTTTCATCGTGACTGGCATCAGGGCGTGATCGGCATTCTGGCCTCTCGGGTCAAAGAAAAAATCCATCGTCCCGTGATTGCGTTTGCTCTGGCGGATACCGGGGAGCTAAAAGGATCAGCCCGTTCGATCGCCGGGCTGCATATGCGTGATGCGCTGGATTTGTTACACAAGCGTCATCCTCACCTGATGACCAAGTTTGGAGGACACGCGATGGCGGCGGGTTTGACCGTGGTCGCGGGTGGTTTTGACGCCTTTGTTCAGGCATTTGCAGAGATATGCCAGCAGTTGTTAAGTGCCGATGACTTGACAGAGCGCACCGATGTGGATGGTCAGCTGCAACCTTCCGAGTTGACACTGACTCTGGCGGAACAGCTGCGCTGGGCTGGCCCTTGGGGGCAAGGCTTTCCTGCGCCGGTTTTTACTGGTGTTTTTCATTTGCAGCAACAGCGTCTGGTGGGTGAAAAGCATTTGAAGATGCTGGTACAGCCAGAAGCCAGCGATGTACTGTTGGATGCCATTTGTTTTAATGTCGACCCCAAGCAATGGCCGTCTCCAGTTGATCGGGTCGAGCTGGTTTATCAGCTGGATGTTAATGAATTTCGTGGTCGGCAAAGTGTACAGTTGTTGGTAAGTCATATATCCACAGCGTGCTGAGCCGGGGTTATAAACAAGGAAGTATCACTGCCAGGAATGGCAAGGAGGGCCAGGATGGCTCCAGTGAACGAGCACATATCCTCTGAAAACAAATGCCTGGCGACGTGTGCGGCCAGCAAGGACAGCAATCAGAAAGCCTGTTATCACGCATTGTTGGGGTTGATGTTGCTGCTGATTCTGACTTGGGGTGGTAATGTCGAGGCGGAGATTTATCAGTGGCGCGATGATAACGGGCGTGTGCATTTTTCCGATGCGCTGCCGGTCGATGATGCGGTGGAGGCCAATACCGTTGAGCTGCAGCCAATATCGGAATATACCAGTCCGCCAGCGCACAGGCAGGGCTGGTCACCTTCTTCTTATGCGTCTGACAGCGGTGCTGTGTCCAAAACCGCACGGGCAAACAGTGTGGCCGCAGAGCAGAAAAGCCGGGAGTTGCAGCAACAGCGTTGTGCCAAATACCGCGATTTATACCGCAAGGCCAGTAAAACCCTGAGCGATAATATTGATGATGCGCTCAAAAAGCGTGACAAGAAAAACAACTATCGTAACAAGATCAAGGAATACTGCGGCTAGGCTGATTGCCATGGGCGTTGTCTCCTGTGGTGTTTGTAAAAAAGCAGGGGCTGTCAGAGTAATCACAACTAAGAATAACTATTGCTCTCATGCCAACAATTCATTCCGTCTGCTGCCCTAGTCATTTCACCGGGACTACACCACAATGCCGCAATTCGGAACACATAGCCGTGCTGGCTCGTGTCGGGAAGGTAATCTGACAGGTTGAAGAACCAGGCAGATTCGTAACCGCCGCAGATAGCATCGTTTCAGTTGATATAAGAGGACAGTATGGGAAGACATCAGGCAGGTTCGGGTTACCTCAAACTCCCACTTTTGGCCGCATTGGTTTTAACCCTCAGTGCCTGTCAGGAAGAGCAGCAGGCATCTGCGGCGGCACCACAAATGCCACCTACTGGCGTGGATGTTGTGCAATTGGCACCACAATCCTTTGAATTGACCGATACCTTGGCTGGGCGTGTTACGGCCTATCGGGTGGCTGAGATCCGCCCGCAGGTCAGCGGTATTATTCTCAAACGCTTTTTTAATGAAGGTGCCACGGTCAAGGCAGGTGACAAGCTCTACCAAATTGACCCTACACTTTACGAAGCTGAACTGGCCAGTGCCCGAGCACAGCTGGCGGTAGCAGAAGCCAATGCCTACAGTGCGCGACTAAAAGCAGAACGTTACAAGGAGTTGTCTCGTACATCTGCCATCAGTCGTCAGGATGTGGATGATTCCGAAGCGCTTTGGAAACAGTCTGAAGCACAAATCAAACTGGCGGAAGCCGCTGTTCGCAGTGCCGAAATCAATTTGGGCTACACCAAGATCACTGCACCGATTTCCGGTGTGATTTCACGTTCAAGCATTACCGAAGGAGCATTGGTTTCTGATGCTCAAGACAGTGCTTTGACCGTGATTCGCCAGATTTCACCGATTTATGTGGATGTGCAGAGTCCGGCGACTAAAGTGATGGGTATCAAGTCGGCTGATGTTTCACAGGACGTATCCTTGTCGTTGCAAGATGGGACGACGTTTGCCGAGACCGGCAAGATCCAGTTTACCGATGTCGGCGTGGATCAGGGAACCGGTACAGTGAATATCCGGACCCTGTTCGAGAATACCGACGGGTTGTTATTACCGGGTATGTTTGTGCGTGCCAATATCGCCTATGACCAGGTTGAGAATGCTCTTCTGGTGCCACAGCAAGCGGTATCCCGCAACCCCGACAGTACCACAACCGTTATGGTGGTGGGTGCCGATAACGTGGTTCAGCCACGAGCGGTTGTCGTGACCCGTGCGGTGGGGGATCAGTGGCTGATTCAGTCCGGCTTGCAGGCCGATGAGCAAGTCGTGGTCGCAGGGCTTCAGAAGATCAAAGCAGGTGCAACCGTTGCTCCTAATCTCATTAATGCCCCGGCAGAGCAGTAAGGAGTAGCGGATTATGGCCCAATTTTTTATCGACAGGCCTATTTTTGCCTGGGTAGTTGCCATCATGATTATGGTGGCGGGCGGCCTGGCCGTTATGAACCTGCCGATTCAGCAATATCCGACCATTGCGCCACCGGCGGTCAGCATTGAGGCAACCTATCCAGGTGCTTCCGCGCAGACGCTGGAAGACAGTGTGACCCAGGTAATTGAGCAGAATATGACTGGTCTGGATGGCTTGCTGTATATGTCATCCAACAGCAGCAGTTCTGGTCGGGCGACCATTACACTGACCTTTGCCGCAGGTATGGACCCGGATATTGCCCAGGTTCAGGTACAGAACAAATTGTCACAGGCCGAGCCTTTGTTGCCAGAAGAAGTGCAGCGTCAAGGTGTGGCCGTGAGCAAGGGACGCACCGGCTTCCTGATGGTGGTTGGCCTGGTCTCTGGTGATGGCAGCATGAGCAGGAACGACCTGGCTGACTACGGTATCGCACAGTTGAAAGATCCGCTGTCCCGGGTTCAGGGTGTGGGTAGCATCACGGTTTTTGGTGCCCAGTATTCCATGCGGATCTGGTTGCAGCCGGAAAAACTCACCGCTTATGGTCTGACGCCATTGGAAGTGCGTCAGGCTGTATCCGAACAGAACAGCCAGTTTCCCGCGGGTGAACTGGGTGGTTTGCCGGCGATTGAGAACCAGCAGATGAATGCTTCCATCATTGCCCAGACGCGCATGGAAAGCGTGGAAGAGTTTGAAAACATTCTGATCAAGGTGAATCGGGATGGTTCTCAGGTGCGGGTCAAAGACGTTGCCAGAGTGGAACTGGGGGCCGAAAGCTATGCGGTCGACAGTCGTTATAATGGCAAACCGGCCACCGGCCTGGGGATTCAGTTGGCCAGTGGTGCCAATGCACTGGATACGGCAGCGGCTGTACGTGAGCGTTTGGCAGAGCTGCAGCCGTTTTTCCCACCGGGGCTGGAAATTGTTTATCCCTTCGATACCACACCGTTCGTAAAAATATCCATTGAAGAAGTGGTACATACCCTGATAGAAGCCGTGGTACTGGTATTCCTGGTGATGTTCCTGTTCCTGGGTAAATTCCGGGCCACTCTGATTCCGACCATTGCGGTACCTGTGGTGATGCTGGGAACCTTTGGCATCATGGCGCTGGCTGGCTACAGCATTAACACACTCACCATGTTTGGTCTGGTGCTGGCCATTGGCTTGTTGGTGGATGACGCCATTGTGGTGGTGGAAAACGTTGAGCGGGTGATGGAAGAAGAAGGCTTGTCTCCCAAAGAAGCCACCAAACGCTCGATGCGCCAGATTACCAACGCTCTGATCGGTATTGCTCTGGTGCTGTCGGCGGTCTTTGTACCCATGGCCTTTATGTCCGGTTCAACCGGGGCTATTTATCGCCAGTTCTCGTTAACCATTGTTTCGGCGATGGGACTGTCGGTACTGGTGGCCTTGTCCCTGACTCCGGCATTGTGTTCGACCATGCTGCGTCCACACAAGGAAGGGCATGGCCAATCAGGCTTCTTTGGCTTGTTCAATCGCTTGTTCGGCAAGGCGACCGATAAATACGAAGGCGGTGTCTCGCGTACCTTGAGAGCGCCGATTCGTATGGTGCTGATTTATGGCTGTTTGCTGGTTGTTATGGCCGTGGTCTATGTGCGTTTGCCGGTGTCATTCTTGCCCGATGAAGATCAGGGTGTCCTGCTGAACCTGGTGATGTTGCCAGCCGGTGCGACAATGGAACGTAACCACGAAGTCATGGACAAGCTCAACGAGCACTATATGAACGAACCGGCGGTAGATTCTGTTTTTACCGTCTCCGGCTTCAGCTTTACCGGTCGTGGCCAGAACCAGGGTCTGGCGTTTGTCAAACTGAAACCATGGGGAGAGCGGCTGTCGCCTGATCAATCGGTTGGTGCTGTGATTGGCCGGGCATGGGGGGCATTAAGTCAGGTAAAAGACGCGATTATTTATCCTCTGAATCTGCCGCCTATTATTGCACTGGGTACCGCAACCGGCTTTAACGCGATGTTGCAAGACCGGGCCAATATTGGTCATGACAAACTGGTACAGGCTCGCAACATGCTGCTGGGAATGGCCGCACAGGACCCTCGTCTGGTGCGGGTACGCCCGAATGGCATGGAAGATGTGCCTGTTTTCCACGTCGACATTGATTATGAAAAAGTCAAAACCCTGGGGCTCAGTGTCAGTGATGTAAACAGCACGCTCAGTACGGCCTGGGGTTCGGCTTACATCAATGATTTCATGGACCGTGGCCGGGTGAAAAAGGTCTACATCCAGGCGGATGCTCCAGCCCGAATGCTGCCGGAAGATATTGGCAAGTGGTACGTCCGTAATAACACTGGTGAAATGGTACCCTTCAGTTCCTTTGCCACGTCCTACTGGGGCTACAACTCGCCACGACTGGAACGTTACAACGGTGTCCCTGCGGTTAATATTCAAGGGGAGGCTGCACCGGGTATGAGTACCGGGGATGCAATGGTAGCGATCGAGGAGATTGTGGCCAAATTACCACCTGGTGTTGGTATTGAATGGACGGGGATGTCGTATCAAGAGCGGATGGCTGGTTCCCAGGCGCCGATGCTTTATGCGCTGTCGCTGTTGGTTGTCTTCTTGTGTCTGGCAGCATTGTACGAAAGCTGGACGGTGCCGTTTGCGGTTATCCTGATTGTTCCATTAGGGATTCTGGGTGCCTTGCTGGCGACGTACGGCCGAGACTTGGCCAACGACGTGTATTTCCAGGTGGGCCTGTTAACAACCATTGGTTTGTCAGCCAAGAATGCCATCCTGATTGTAGAGTTTGCCAAAGCACTGCATGAAGAAGGCAAACCTCTGGTTGCGGCGGCAACGGAAGCGGCACGCTTGCGTTTACGGCCAATCATCATGACCTCCATGGCCTTTATTCTGGGGGTGTTACCTCTGGCACTCAGTACCGGAGCGGGCGCAGCGAGCCGTCAGGCAATCGGTACCGGCGTGATTGGTGGCATGCTCAGTGCGACCTTCCTGGCTATTTTCTTTGTACCGCTGTTTTATGTGCTGGTGATGAAGATGGCGCAATGGATGGGTGGTAACAAGAAAACGACTTGATTCTTGGGTCTGAAACATCGTCGGTGAATGACAAGTGCAGCTGCTTGTCATTCCCGTATGATTTGCCTGATTAACAGGCATCTGGAGCCGGGCGGTGGATTTATCCTCCGCCCGGTTTTATATTGGCGCAACACTACGCGCTTCTTCTTTTTCTCTGCACCCGCCGCAAGGAACTGCTTATGTTGAGTATGTTGGCCAACCTGCTGAAAGCTCTGAACTCTGAAACCTCGCCCTGGCAAATCTCCCTGGCCGTCTGCTTGTCGCTGGTGGTGGCACTGACGCCATTCTGGGGACTACACAACTTGCTGGTCTTGCTGTTGGTCTTGCTGATCCGTACCAATATTGCAGGTTTCCTGTTTGGTCTGGCGTTGTTTTCACTTGCGGCCATGCTGGTTGATCCGTTATCCGTGCGTCTGGGTGAAAGCCTGTTGGCGAATCCGGCGCTGATCGACTTTTGGACTGCGCTGTATCAGAGTGATTTCTGGCGGCTGATGGGCTTTAACCACACCTTGACGCTGGGTGGTTTTGTTATTGCGGTGGTCAGTATGGCTCCGTTGTTTGTGGTGATGCAGGTATTGATCAAGCAATACCGTAGCCGGGTGATGACCTGGGTGAGCAAGCTCAAAATCGTACAGGCGCTGAAAGCGTCGAAGTTTTATTCCATCTACCAGGCAGTGGCGGAGTAACCGATATGTTGAAATGGATTCGCTGGTCTGGCTTGCTGGGTTTCGCTGCCGTTGTTGCGCTATTGGCAGCGTTCTTTTTATTAGCGGCTGGGCCATTGGTCAAAATGGCCATCGAAGGAGTCGGCAGCAGTGCCGCCGGAGCCAAGGTAAACGTCGATGATGTGTCACTGAGCCTGTCGCCGCTTGGTTTCGAATTACGTCATCTAACGGTCGCCAATGCCGACAAGCCGATGGAAAACCTGCTGGAATTCGAGTCAGCCGTGGCTACCGTAGACCTTGGCCCCTTATTGATGGGAAAAGGCATTATTGATGAACTGAGCGTTAACACACTGCGTTTTAATACCGCCCGGACTACCTCCGGCGCACTGGAGAAATCCGCTTCGTCTGCCAGTGGTGGCGACGGTGCGAAGCAAGAACCCGGTATGGCAGAAGAGCTGATCAGTCAGTTGCCATCGGCAGAAGAAATTCTGGCCCGGGAGTCCTTGCAGACAGAAGCCGCAGGCAAGGCGTTTACCGAAACCTTTGACCGTCGCCAGCAGCAGCTGGACAGCGCGTTGAATAATGTGCCGGACGAAGCTGCACTGAAACAATATCAGGCAGAAATAACCGCCCTGACAACAGAAAAGATCACCTCGCTGGAGGATTTTAACCAACGCAAGCAACGGCTTGAGGTTTTGCGGGAGCAGTTCAAGGCTGATAAAAAAGCCCTGAATACGGCCAAGGACCTGATTGGTGAAACACGAGTCGAAGTCACCCAGCGTTTGCAGGATCTGAAAGCGGCACCCGGTGAAGACCTCGCCAGTATTCGCGACAAATACCAGCTCAATGCCCAGGGGGCAGCCAATCTCAGTGGTTTGTTATTTGGCAGCCAAACGGGGGAATGGGCAACCCAGGCACTGTATTGGTATGAAAAAATCAAACCCTACCTGGCATCTGATAACTCGGATGAAGAGCCGGAGTATCAGCGTCCTGACGGTCGTTATATCCATTTCCCGACCAGTAACCCCTGGCCTGAATTCCTGATTCGCCATACTGCGATCAGTGCTGAAACCGATGCCGGTGACCTGGCTATCAGTGGTACCGACCTGACGCATCAGCAAGCGGTACTGGGTCGTCCTGCTCGTATCGATATCGATGGTGCTGGCCTTGACGAGGTTGAGGCGCTGCAACTGAATATTGTGATTGATCACCGCCAGGCTGTCGGGCGCGACACCCTGACATTGGCCGTTACCGACTGGCAGCTGGACAGCGTTAATCTTGGGCTGGGTGATGCGCAACTGGAATCCGCCATGGGACAGTTGCAAGGTATGGCGCAGATCACCAGTGGTGAAGGACGGGATCAGTTGTCTTCCCGTCTGGAAGGACAATTCGGACAGGCGACGTTCAACAGCAGCGGCCAGACCCTGTTTGCCAAAGAACTGGCCCTGGCACTGGCCAGTGTTGAGCAATTCACCATCGACGCCCGTGCCAATGGTGATCTGATCAGTCCATCGCTGGAATTTGGCTCGGATATCGATCAACAGCTGAGTGCCGCCTTTAATCAGCGTTTGCGCGAGCAACAAGACAAGCTGGAAGCCACGCTGCAAAGCAAACTGGACGACAAAATCAGTGAATACGCCGGTCCTTATGCTGATGACTTGCAGGCGCTGAATAATGCCGATGGCAAGGTAACGGACAAGCTGGCGCAACTGGAAGATATGGCCCGTGCCGAACTGGATGACTATGTCGCCCAGCAAAAGCAGGAAGCCAAAGACGAGGCCAGTGCCAAGGCCGATGAAGAAGCCTCCAAGCTGAAAGAGCAAGCCAAAGACAAACTGAAGAGTTTGTTTTAGGGAGAATGACGGTGCCTGCTGCCATTCCGGGGTCATTATCTGCGGTGGCCGTCAGCCAGTCTGTGGACTGGCTTGATGCTGCGGCTATCCACTCTCATGATTGGGTGGATCTGTTGGTCTTGCCATCGCTCAGCTTGCTGGTCGTGGATCACCGTGGCTCTCTGGCGCAGTTGCCGGACACGATTCAGCAACTGATCGGCTTGCGTCAGGCGTTGCGGCTGCACCCCGATATCAGCCGCACATTTAACCTGTAGGGGACATCCATTTAATCCTGCACGGCTCTGCGCGAGTGTTGCCGTTGTTCAGGGCAAGGCGACGAATG
>NZ_JAUYVV010000004.1:0-180625 GCF_030689165.1 Oceanobacter sp. 4_MG-2023
CAAACCGCTGCGACAGCGCATTGCCCTTGAACAGCTGATGCCAGCGCAGCACAACGTCCATATCGCTCCAGGCCTGAGCCTGCCGGGTATCGATAAACAGCACCACGTGGTAGTGATTCGACATCACTGCATAAGCCGCAACCTGGATGGCGAATATTTGCGGTAACGCCAGAATACGCTCTTCCAGCCAGCCGCGCCGATGTTCGTAACTCTGGCCAGACACTGAATCTGTTCCGCACAGATAAGCGCGGCGTACACAGCGGGAAACGCAGTGGTAATAAGGCGTGGCCTCAATCGAGACCTGTTGTTTACGAGGCTTGGGCATAGTCGAACTCCGTCCGTGAAGTTGATGATTTTCAATTATGACATCGCGACGCGGCAATGGAATCAGGCAAAAGTACTTGATTGGTGGGTGTCTCAATGGATTGTTTCTCAATGGATTGTTATTGCTTGATTGATGGGTGTCTCAATGGATTGTCGAGTTGATGGGTGTCTCAATAGTAGGATTGTTTAGTGGGTGTCTTAATAGAGGATTTCACTCCCCCTCTGGCTGTTCCAGCTCTTGCAGCAAATAGCCCACTTCTTCCATCTTTTCATGCAGCAACTGCTGGCTGTCTTGCAAACCACGATTGTAGTAATACGGGCCGATTTCACGGGCAAAAAAATCAATCAGAAACTCGGCATCAAAGCTGCCAATGTCTTGCTGCAGCTCGTCGTTGAAGTATTTTTTCACTTTGGCTGCCATATGTGATTTTTGTTCTGTAGAAAATCGAATTTCGTTCATATCGGTTCCTGGCTAACCCTTTATTTTGATGATAAAAAACAGCCCCAGGTTGATCGCTCAACAAGGGGCTGTTTTGAATCGTGCTTGAGTTGGCGCAGTCCTGTCAAAGCGGACAGCAGCTGCGGGCATTGCATCCTCAGGCAGCGGGGGCATCCATTTGTGATTGCAGGTAGTTCTGCAAGCCGATGCGCTTGATCAGGCCCAGCTGTTTTTCCAGCCAGTAAGCGTGGTCCACTTCGGTGTCATCCAGCATTTTCAGCAAGATATCACGCGTTACATAATCCTGAACCGACTCGCAATAAGCCATCACCTCACGAACATCGGTCACCACCTGATATTCGAGATTCAGGTCATTCTGCAACATGGTCGGTACATCGTTACCAACGTGAATCGGTGTACGGGTGACCATATCGGGTGTGCCTTCGAGGAACAGGATACGTTCAATCAGGTCGGCAGCGTGTTGTTTTTCGTCATCAAATTCGTGGGAGATACGGACGTACAGCTTGTCCAGGCCCCAGTCCTGATACATGCAAGAGTGAACAAAGTACTGGTCCATGGCAGTGAGTTCACCCGCCAGCAGTTCGTTCAGTTTTTCAATAACCTGTTGATTGCCTTTCATGGTGTTCCCCTTAGTCGTCGCTCATCATGGACTGCAGATAGTTTTCGATACCGGTGTTGGCGATCAGATGCTGCTGGGTTTCGATCCAGTCCAGATGCTCTTCTTCGTACTCGGTGATTTCTTCCAGTACTTCGCGACTGACGAAGTCCTTGACCGATTCACAGTAGGCGATGGCTTCACGCAGCAGCGCCAGCTGTTCGACGATCTGGTCCATGTCGCACTGCAACATCTCGGCCGGGCTTTCACCGATGCGCAGACGATTCAGTTTCTGCAGATTAGGCAGGCCTTCCAGAAACAGTACGCGTTCAATCAGTTCATCAGCCTGTTTCATATCCTTGATGGATTTTTTGAAGCATTTTTTGTCGAGTGCTTCGAAACCCCAGTTCTTATACATGCGGGCATGCAGGAAATACTGGTTGATCGAAGTCAGCTCAATGGTTAACACCTGGTTCAGGTATTCAATAACCTTGCTATCGCCTTTCATAAGCCCCTAATCCTTGTCGTGATTACATTGATGCCAAGTCTAGGTATCAAAAGGCTGGTCGGCAAGTCTGTAAATGCAATATTTACGTTATAAATAAGTTTGCATCTACCAATATTATTGAATTTTCAATTTTGTAGCAAAACAAACAAGTTATTGATTTTAAACAATTTTATATCAATAAAACTCAATCGCCTTATCATTTGAAAACCATCACCGTTTAGGACGAGTTCCTGTTTGATATAAGCCATCATTAAAAAACCACACCACTTCATCACGACTCTTTCCCAGTAACATTGGCTGGTCATCAACAAAAAGAAAATTCTTCCAGTGTTGCTGAAATATATCCCAGCGCGTCTGGACAATATGATCGACGTTGTAACAAAAAAAGACGGTGACGTTGGTCTCCCAGTGAATATGCTGCGCCAGGTCTTCCGGCATGCTGTTTTCGTCGGCTTCCCAGGCATTCTGCCAGTTTGCCTTCGGCTGCCAGATACCTTTTTTGGATGGCCAGTCATCACCTAGAAAGTGGCTGGCATGCGCCGCTTCCTTGCTGATATGGGTTTTCCAGAACTGGTTGGCTGAGGCCTTGTCGAGCGGGCGAATCAGCGCCAACGTCTCAGAATCGATCGGTAATTCACGATGACGGAAAATCCAGCCCCATTTAAAGTCGTTCAGGGATACGTACTGCATGGCAAGCCTCGAGGGAAGAGAGTCAAACTCGGAATGTCAGATGTACCACCGTTACCATAATCTGCACAGCAGTCCAGTGGTCGGTGGTCAAGTGATAAGAAACCAGGCAGCGGGCACGCTGGTGCCCGCTGGCAAGCCAATCAGTCTTTGAAGGTGTGGCTGGCAATAAATGCGTGCACGGTGGCCAGATCGGCAGGTAATACGCTCAACCGCTCTTCGCGTTCCATCAGATCGGTTAGATGATGCGGCAGTTTGGGCATTTCGAATCCGGCGCGCTGGACCGCTTCTTCGAATTTCACCGGATGCGCGGTGCCCAATGTGATCATCGGAATCCGGGGGTTGCGACGGCATTCCCGAGCGGCTTTCACACCAATGGCGGTATGCGGGTCCAGCAGGTAGCCGGTTTCGGCAAAGACCTGTTGCATCGTTGCGATGGTGGCATCCTGATCCACCGCGAGGCTGTCGAACAACTGGCGGGCGCTGGCCAGCTTGTCTGCGTCGAGGGAGACCACTTCGGTTTTGGCATTCATCCGGCCCATCAGGTCGGCCAGAGCGGCGCCGTCGCGATCGTACAGGTCAAACAACAGACGCTCAAAGTTGGACGATACGGCAATGTCCATGGATGGCGTGATGGTGTGCTTGAGCGGGTGAACTTCGTACAGGTTCTGGCTCATCAACCGATGCAGGACGTCGTTTTCATTGGTCGCAATGATCAGCTGCTCGATTGGCAGGCCCATTTTACGCGCCATGTATCCGGCAAAAATATCGCCGAAATTCCCGGTCGGTACCGAATATGCCATTGGCCGCAGTGGACCACCCAGGTTCAGGCTGGAATAGAAGTAATAAACAATCTGGGACATGATGCGTGCCCAGTTGATGCTGTTGACAGCGACCAGCTTGCGTTCACCGCGCAAGAAGGACTGGTCGCCAAAGCTGGCCTTGACCATATCCTGCGCCTGGTCGAAATTGCCTTCGATGGCGATGTTGAAGATATTGTCGCCGGTAACGGTAGTCATCTGGCGGCGTTGCACTTCAGAGACCTTGCCATGGGGATGCAGGATAAAGATATCCACATTACGACAAGCCTTGGTGCCTTCGATGGCCGCCGAGCCGGTATCACCCGAGGTGGCTCCCATGATCACGACCTTTTCCTGACGCCGTTCCAGTACGTAATCCAGCAAGCGTCCCAGCAGTTGCAGGGCAAAATCCTTGAACGCCAGCGTCGGGCCGTGAAACAGTTCCAGCACGTATTCGTTGTGGTCGATCTGCTGCAACGGCGCAACGGCTTTATGACCAAAAGCACCGTATACATCATCGATCATGCCTTGTAATGCATCGGCGTCTACGCAACCTTCCACGAAGGGATAAATCACCTTGTGCGCCAGTTCGGTGTACGACAGGTCACGCCAGGATTCAATCTCTTCCAGAGAGAATTGTGGCACGTCTTTCGGTACGTACAGGCCGCCGTCAGCGGCCAGACCGGTTAACAGAACGTCGTCGAACGCCAGCTCTGGCGCATTACCCCGAGTGGAGATGTATTTCATCATGGTGTGAAAACCCGAATGCAGTGGTGGATTCGTGCAGCGCCAACACCGGCGTGGCCGTGCAGACCATCAATGTACCGGCAGGGTGCTAGAAAAGTGGGCTAGCTTACCTGTTTTGACCGCATTGCGCACGACCAGCAGGAGGAATTGTGAACAGCAAGCCGTCACCTGACTGACGACTTGCTCCACCGGGCAAGTGCCCATATTCAATAGACATCACGGCGATAACGGCCCTGCACATCCAGCGCATCGACCTGATCATCTCCCAGTACAGCACGCAGTACCTGATCAACAGCGCTGGCCATACCGGCACGACTGCCACACAGATAAATCATCGCGCCCTGTTGCAGCCAGTGCTGCAGTTCTTGCTGCTGTTGTTCCAGCACCTGCTGCACATACCCCCGGGTCAGATACC
This sequence comes from Oceanobacter sp. 4_MG-2023, assembly GCF_030689165.1. Taxonomy (NCBI): domain Bacteria; kingdom Pseudomonadati; phylum Pseudomonadota; class Gammaproteobacteria; order Oceanospirillales; family Oceanospirillaceae; genus Oceanobacter; species Oceanobacter sp. 4_MG-2023. Next base: position 4,537 of record NZ_JAUYVV010000004.1, read on the forward strand.
CTGCCTGTAACTCTCCGTCAATGTCGCGGGAGAACGCCAAATCCAGACGCCCCAGCAAACCTTGCGCTTGCCATTGCTGCAACTCTGTCTGCCAGAGCGCGTCGTGAGCCAGGGTACGTTCACCAAAGATCAGCCAATGCCGGGCCGTCGAACTCCGTTCAAAGCGCTGCTGCAGATGCGCCCGCAGTCCGGCCAGCCCGGTGCCATTACCAATCAGAATCAGCGGGACATCGGTATCCGGGGCATGGAAACCAGTGTTCTCAATAACCTGTAAACGCGCTGCTGCCTGCAATGGCAATTGTGTACATAAAAAGCCGCTGCCCAGTCCGGGCTGACCATCAGCCTGGAACTGCTCCCGTACCAGCAACCGCAGATGCCCTTCCGATGGCATGCTGGCGATGGTGTAATCGCGGCTTTGTATTTTGCCCGCCGCATCATCCAGACTCAGCCGGGCGATATCTCCGGCTTGCCAGACGTCGGAGCATTGAAAATCCAGTTCGAACACCCGATGACCGGGGCTGCCGTGGTTCAGACACTGCCGCCGTAACAAGACACTTGGCGTATGCGCCGGCTTGGCGGATAACAGCCCAGCAGCGGCGGCTGTCGAAATACCGTCGGTCTCTGTGATGGCAGTCGTATCGCCCCATAAACCGGCACTCAGACCGGTATAATCCGACACCCTGTCGAGATGAGACTGCCAGCGCTGCAAATCGGCCGGAGCCAGATTATCCACCAGCACCGGCTCAAACAATCGCTCGGCCCCTGCTGCCTGCAAGGCATCACTGACAGCCACCCCAAACGCACAGAATTCCGGGTAGGCACGGTCTCCCAGCGCCAGAACGGCAACCCGACACGTCCAGCGCTCATGGTCAGAGCGCGGGTCTTGCAACCGGGACAAAAACCGGTTGCCATTATCCGGGGCTTCTCCTTCTCCGGTGGTGCTGATAAAGAGAAAGATATCCCGACCGTGCGGCAATGAGGACGACAACAGTGCCTGAGTCAGCTGATTCAGGGTTAGCAGGTGAGCAGCACGACCCTGGTGCTGCAATCGCTGTTGCCACTGTTCCGCCAGCGAGCGGGCATGGCCGCTTTCGCTGGCGTAGACACACAATGGCCCACCGACACCATCGGCGTCAGCAGGTGTAACCCCCCAGCTGAGCCGGTGCCGATAACACCAGCCCGTCAACAGCAACCAGGCCAGCACCAGTACAATGGCTTGCAGTTCCGCCATCCCGATGTAACTCATCAGTCCGGCAGTACCTCAAAGACACCCACGTAGCTGCCGGTACGTTCGGTAGCCGGTTTTTTGGCGTCGTCATCCTTGTATTCTGCTTCCAGGAAGTAGCGACCCGGGGCAGGCCAGTCAATCTGGATATTACCCTGGCGACTGGTGGTCAGCTCGATGGCTTCCTGATCGTTGCGGTAGCGGGAACCTTCACGAATCAGAGTGACTTTTGCGCCTTTGGCGGGCTTGCCGTCAATCAGAAACTGGAACGTCGCGTCTTCCCCAACGTACAGGTCTGTCGGATGTGTTACCGGCTTCATTTCAAAGCCCTGGCCAGTCACCTTGTTGGCATTGTCGGAGGGTTCGCCAGCAGTCACAAAGGTTTCCAGGCGGCGGGAGTATTGGCTTACTTTCAGGTTTTTGGCGTTTTTGGGGACGTTCTTGTCAAAACCTTCCTGGGTGTAGTCTTCACCTCGCCCTGGGTAAGAGCCTCGCTTGCCATCACTTTTTTCCCAGCGCGCACGCAGACCTTGTGAGGCGATAAAGACCCGGTACGTGCCTTCTTGCTTCAGGGTCAGATCGAAGGTGCTGCGGTAGCGGGCTTTGGCGGCGTTTTCCGGCTCCACCATGCTGCCATCGGGTGCGGTGATACGAACTCTCTTAACGTTCAGGGCAAAATGGTCAAAATTGAAGATTTCGTTGGAGACAGCAGCATCAAACGCCACCACCGGCTCTTCTCCGGACAAGACCGTCACATCCGGCAAGATCCAGGCACGGTGCGCATTGACCTGCATCGACATCAGGGTCGCACCGGCCAAAACGGCAGCGCTCAATAATTTCAGTGGTTTCATACACGTATTCCTTTATCAAATGATGGGTTGGCAAGGATCAGGGCTGGATACTGAGGACAACGTCGCCCAGCTCTTTGGAGCCATTGGCGGTGGCACTGAAGCTGCCGTCCACCGGCCATTGAAACGGGATGCTCAGCAGTTCACGTCCGCCCACTTCCCGAGCGGCTTCCACACGTAGCTGGTAATTACCCGCTGGCAAGTCCGCCAACCGGGCCTGATTGCTACGAAAAGAAAGGTCGTACTGGCCTGGGCCACGGGTGGCACTGGTGATGCCGTCGACGGGCATATCCAGCGAACGGCCGCTTTTGCGCCACCACTGGCGCATGTCTTTCAGCCACTTGTTACCTTCGTTATCCGCCATGTCGGCGTCGTACCAGACGTCCAGATTGGTCACTGCGCGGGTGTCCTTGTTTTCCAGCCAGATCGCAACATAGGGCTTGTGGTATTCCGCGACCTTGAGGTCAGGCAGTTCAATACCGATGCGCAACTCGGTAGCGCTTGCCTGACTGGCCAGCACACTGGCTGCCAGAACCAGCAAGCATTTTTTACCCGGTAACATACAGACTCCTTATATGGTGTGTTCATGAGCCATCCGCCAAGGATGGCGCGTTACAGATTTAATGGATGGTCAGTAAAACCAGCAGCAGAGGTATCACCAGTCCCAGCGACACCATCGGCCAGGTTCCCGGCCGCTGGCGGGCATATCGCACCAGCAACCAGCAGCCACTCAGAGAAAAAACAATGCAACTGACCGAAAACACATCCAGAAACCAGCTCCACGCCACTCCGGTATTACGGCCTTTGTGCAAATCGTTCAGAAACGAGATTGGCCCACGGTCGGTCTTTTCGTAAATCAGCCAGCCGGATTCCAGATCCAGGCTCAGCCAGGCATCACCGCCCGGTCGCGGCATACCGAGGTAGACTTCAAGATCGTCCCATTCGGCATCCAGTGCCGGAATACTCAGATCGTGGTTTTGCTGCAGCCATTGCCGCACCGACAAAGGCAAGGGGCCGTCTGAACGCTGTGCCAGTATCTCCAGCAAGCCGGGCGACAAGGTGGTTTCGATGGTGGTAACCACGGCTTCGGCGGGAATATGGCGGGCGTTGTTCAAGGTGATGCCAGTGATGGCGAACAGCAGCATGCCGACCAGACACAAGGCGGAGCTGACCCAATGCCATTGGCGCAAGGTCGCCAACGACACGGATTTCCAACGGGTGGCTACTGGAGTTGCAGAATTTGCTGCCGGGGGCGCCGCAGACATGGTGTCCCTGTTTGTTATGGTCAAGTGGATGAATCAGACGATGAACACGTAATACACGGCGCCAACGGTCCTTTTTGTGGCGACAGAGTGTGTCTCAGTTAGTTACAAATCTACAATTGAAAATATTAATGAGAAACAGTATCAGTGCGTTTTGTAGGTATAACAGGCAGACCGATATGCCAATAGCAGGCCATAGGCATAGGCATAGGCATAGGCATAGGCATAGGCATAGGCATAGGCATAGGCACAGGCACAGGCACAGGCACAGGCACAGGCACAGCACAGGAACAGTGCCGGGAATAACAGAAAAATTCAGAGAACGGCAAGATCACCTGCGCAACAGCCTGCCATGAGTGAATGCAGGGCGGTTACTGCAGGACACAGCATAAGATGTGGTTAATGCAAGACGCGGTTAATGCAAGACGCGGTTAATGCAAGACGCGGTTAATGCAAGACGCGGTTAATGCAAGACGCGGTTAATGCAATACAGGCAAAGGCTGGATTTCATTCACGTCCAGATGAACAGCCAGGATACTGACCAGTGATGGCAGTGACAGGTTTTCAAACACGTCGTACACCGGATTGGCTTCCGATGACTCGGGGTACTCCAGATGAACGCCATAACGACCTGGCGCCTGACCCAGGGTATACAGGTAAGCGCGCATTTCCGGTTCGTCCAGATCACAAATATACACCGCTCGCAGATCGGTCAGGATGCGTTCGTCAATCGCAAACCCATCCTCCCCCAGCTGTTCTGTCAGCAGCAGCAACAGGTGCTTGATATCCTGATCCTTGTCCATCGCCCAGATATTCAATTCGCCGACCCGGATACCTGCCGGGTCGGTCTGCATGGTGGTTTTCATAATCAGCTTGCCACTTGCAGCTCCTGCCAGCGCAGGTAGCCTCCACCAAGGTTATAGACCTGTTTGAAACCGAAGCCGCCAAACAGCTCACACAGGTTTTCACTGCGATGACCCGAGTAGCAATAAATCAGGATCGGTCGTTGCTTGTCGCCCTTGCGCACCAGACTTTCGATCAGGCTGTCGTGGGCATGCAAGGCCCCTTCAAGATGATGGCTGCGATAGTCGCCAACATCGCGACAATCGAGCAGCAACAGATCGGGCTTGTCGAGCAGATTCTGGATGTCTTCACACAGAATCATTTTGACGGGATCGGTCATCAGTGCGTCTCCACTAACCGGCTGATCATGGAGTCGTAGGACTGGTGATCAAACTCGATATGTTCACGCGAAAAGAAGTCGGCGGCGTTTTCGACCGCATCCTGAATCGCCGCCAGTACATAGGCCTGACAGTGACGGGACCCAACCATATGCGCAGGGACCGAGGATTCGATCCGCAAACGCCGATTGGTGCGGTCAAATGAATGAAAACGCATCCCCCGAAACGGCGGTACATCGGTGCTGCCCGGCACCAGAAAGTAGAGATCCAGATGAGGATCTTCCGTGTTGGTCTGACGCCCGCTCATACTTGTCAGTTTTGCTGCAACCCTTGTCAGCGCCCCGACAAACGGGCTGTCTGATAACCCGCTTTCTGGCAAATATGCCCCGCAATACAGTGTCATAACGGCAGTCTCCCTAGTCAATTGCCAACTCACAAAGAGGTATTGCAAAGAGTCTGCCAGCTTGCTGGGCCTGCCTCACAGAAGGGCTATTGGCCGCTATGATTCGGTTACCCTTGCTCGTGAGCCGGGAAGCCAGCCTCATGTAACGCCGCGATCAACTCGGCTGCCGCGACCCGGGCATTGGTTTCTACCAGCCCGCTTGCCAGCGACACCTGGACTTCAGACTGATCATCCAGTCCAGTAATAATGCGGGTAACCGCGTTAACACAGCCACTGCACGTCATGCCTTCGACACTGAGTTTCATCATGATGACTCCTGTTTTATCGGCGGGTATCTGTGCTCCGCCGCGGTGATTTTAATGTGGGTTCTGATGCTATGTTGATGATTCAACACCGCTTTCATATGAGCCCTGTCCCCATGACAAGGTCAATACAACCGCAACGCCAAATACCATTCTATTGATCTGGCTCGATGGACAGGGTACAGACTGACGGATTTATCCTGATTCGGTTTACCTTGCCATAATGGGAAGGTTTACCCTGTCCTTCTCATCGCCGCTGATTAACTGGCACCGCCAACACTGACGCTTTATTCGACCTGACAACCTGACAAGGAGATGCCATGTCTGCCATTGCTACCACCAGCCCAGCCACCGACCCAACCGTAGCTCTCGCAGAACACACAGTGCAGCTGCGTATCGATGGCATGACCTGCGCCTCCTGCGCTGCCAGAGTGCAAAAAGCACTGCTCCACGTCGACGGTGTCGAAGACGCCAACGTTAATCTGGCGACGGAAACCGCCACCGTAACAGCCAGACCAGCACCCGCCGGATCATCGACAACCCCCCAGGCCAGCCTGTCGGTACAGGCCCTGATGGACGCCATTACCCTCGCCGGGTACAAAGTGCATCTGCCGCCCCCCATAGAATTGGCCATCGAAGGCATGACCTGTGCGTCCTGCTCCGGTCGTATCGAACGACAACTCAATCTGCAGGCTGGCGTCATCAAGGCCGAGGTTAATCTGAGTACGGAACAGGCACGCATCCAATGTCTGCCCGGCACCACCGCCGAACACCTGATCACCGTGATCGACAAAGCCGGTTTTGGCGCCCGCGCCATCAGCAGCGCCGAACCCGCTGGGCAAGCGTCGCTGGACACCCAGGCCAAGCGCAACGCCGAAGCCAGAATATACCAGCGCGACTTCTGGCTGGCCGTGGCCCTGACCTTGCCAGTGTTTATGCTGGCCATGGGAGGCCATTTGGTGCCAGTGCTGCAGCAGTGGCTTATGACCGTTCTGGGCCAACACACCAACTGGATGATACAAGGCGCGTTGACCACGCTGGTGCTGCTAGGCCCGGGACGAGGATTTTATCTGCGGGGCATTCCCGCCCTGCTGCATGCCGCACCCGATATGAATTCATTGGTGGCGGTCGGTACGCTGGCAGCCTGGGGGTTCTCCACCATCGCCACACTGGCACCCGGCTTGCTGCCACACGGCACCGTGCACGTGTATTACGAAGCCGCGGCGGTAATCGTCACGCTGATTCTGCTGGGGCGTTTGCTGGAGGCCCGGGCCAAGGGGAAAACCTCCGCCGCCATTCGCCACCTGATGGGACTGCAGCCCCAGACAGCACGGGTACAGCGTAATGGCCAGCGGGTCACAATCGCCCTCGCCGATGTAGTAGCGGGAGATCGTATCGAACTGCGGCCCGGTGAGCGCATCCCGGTGGATGGCAAAGTAGTGGCAGGAGACAGCTATGTCGACGAATCCATGCTCACCGGAGAGCCGGTAGCCGTTCACCGTCAACCCGGCGACAGCGTTACCGGTGGCACCCTGAACCAGTCCGGTGCCCTGACCCTGCAGGCAACCGCCGTTGGAGAACACAGCGTACTGGCGCAGATTATTCGTATGGTCGAGCAGGCCCAGGGGGCCAAACTGCCAATTCAGGCCCTGGTCGACAAGGTCACACTCTGGTTTGTGCCTACCATTATGGCGCTGGCCTTGCTGACTTTTGGGGTATGGCTGATCTTTGGGCCTGAACCGGCATTAACCTTTGGCTTGGTCAACGCCATCGCGGTGCTGATTGTTGCCTGCCCTTGTGCCATGGGGCTGGCCACCCCCACCTCGCTGATGGTCGGCACCGGGCGCGGGGCGGCCATCGGTGTGTTATTCCGCAAAGGAGAGGCCCTGCAACAGTTACAGGATGTGGCGATGATTGCATTCGATAAAACCGGCACCCTGACTGAGGGCAAACCGGCGTTGACCGATTTCGACGTCACCCCGGATCTTGAAGCAGATTCTCTGCTGGCCATGATCGCGGCGGTTGAACAACACTCCGAACACCCCATTGCCCGCGCCATTGAAGATGCCGCGCAGCAACAACAACTGAGCCTGCCGACCTGCTCCGACTTCGCCTCGCTTGCGGGCTTGGGGGTAACCGCCAGGGTGATGACAGACGTCACGCAAAATAAACAGATGCAGGCCATTGCACTGGGATCGGATCGACTGATGCAACAACTCGGCATCGATATTCGCCCGCTGGCCCATACCGCTGCCCGACTCGGCCAGGAAGGCAAAACGCCACTGTATGTGGCATTGGCAGGCCAACTCGCCGCCATTATCGCCGTCTCGGACCCGATCAAGGCCAGCACCCCCGCCGCCATTGCCGGTTTGCACCAGCTGGGTCTCAAGGTGGTAATGATTACCGGCGACAACCACCACACCGCCGCGGCCATTGCACAGACACTGGGGATCGATCAGGTGATTGCCGAGGTATTACCCAGCGGCAAGGTCGACGCCTTGCAACAGCTCAAGAACAAACTCCCGACAGGCCAACAATTGCTCTTTGTTGGTGACGGCATCAACGATGCCCCGGCACTGGCCGCCGCCGATATCGGCATGGCGATTGGAACAGGCACCGACGTCGCCATTGAAGCCGCCGACGTGGTACTGATGTCGGGTAACCTTAACGGTGCCCGCACGGCTATTGCCCTGAGCAAGGCCACCATGACCAATATTCGCCAGAACCTGTTCTGGGCTTTTGCCTACAACGCAGCTCTGGTGCCATTGGCGGCCGGGGTGTTTTATCCATCCTTCGGTTGGTTGTTATCCCCCGCCGTTGCGGCCGCTGCCATGGCCATGTCGTCGGTGTTTGTTATTGGCAATGCCTTGCGACTTAACCGTGTCCGTCTGGCCTGATCACGGTGATCTTCCAGACAACAATGGCTCCTTCACACGGTTGACCCTTCACACGGTTGACCCTTCACACGATTGTCCCACAAGACAGGAGACCAGCATGAACATTGGAGCCGCCGCCCGCGCCTCAGGCATCAGCGCCAAAATGCTGCGCTATTACGAGAATATTGGCCTGATCCAGCCTGCGGGACGCAGCGCTGCAGGCTATCGCCAGTACTCCTCGGCCGATATTCATACACTGAGGTTTATCCGTCGCGCCCGGGATATGGGATTTTCGATTAAAAAAACCGGAGAACTGCTGGCCCTGTGGCAAGACCAGTCTCGCCACAGCGAAGACGTCAAACGTCTGGCCACCGAACATATTGACGTGCTGAATCACACCATTACAGAGCTGCAAGCCATGGTCAGCAGCTTGCAATCGCTGCTGCAAGGCTGTGCCGGTGACGATCGCCCGGACTGTCCGATTCTGGAAGAAATCGCCAATCCTCAGCCGCAGAAATAACTGGCGGTATCAATAACAGCCAGTTCAGCACAACCGGTACAAGCGTCAGTGCACCACTCAATGCTCAGTCATGCCATTCTGGACATTTTCGTCCGATTGATGTGCCCTTGCCTGCGACGGATCAAATTCGCAATGCCTTCCCGTTTTAGCATAACGCCATTAACCGGAGGAACTCCCATGACAGACACCCTGATCGCCGTTGCCGTACAAGACAACGGCAGCGTATCTCCCCACGCTGGCCGAGCAGCACACTGGCATGTCTATGCCATCTCACAGGGCCAGCCCGAACTGGTCTGGAACCTGACCTTGTCACCAGCAGGCAGCTTGCATGAATGGCATGTCCGCGGTGACGGTAACCGGCACCCATTACACGAGGTGGATATTGCGATTTGCGGATCGGCCGGGGAAGGTGTCACCCGGAGACTGGCTGAACGCCACACGACTCTGGTGGCGACGTCGGAATCTGACCCGGTCACGGCAGTCATCGCTTATCTCAACAGCAACCTTGCCCCCGGCCGCCCTCATGAAGAACTGCCGTGCCTCGACCCCGAGCATCGCCAGGCAGTCAGCGGCCGCTAAACTCCTGACTTCAGCCGCTGTTTAAAGGCATCCAACAGCGCCGGGCTGTATTCATCAACGGATACGGTCAATTGCCGCTCTGCCAGAGTGGCTTCCAGTTCGATGATTTTCTCTTGCAACTCTGGCAGCGTCAGAGTGTTGTCTTCGGCGGTGTACAACAGCTTGGCGCCGCGCAAGTTAAAGTTCTGAATCACAAATGCCTCACGATCGCCATCAGCCAACGCCTGTTCTATCAGCTTGCTGCTGCGATAAATCCGGTTCAGCTCCTGCTTCAGGCGCCACAGGTACACCACGTCCGCCATCCAGGGTTTGTCCTTGATGATATTAAAGACCAACCCGACCAGCCCCGCAGCCGTGGCGACAGCCAGCGCATTTAACCAGGTGCTGGACTCACCATTGGCCCATAACCCCCGATACAGTTCAGAGAACAGTAGCGCCAGTACCAGCAAGGCCACCACCGCGCCACCCTGCACTTGATTAAGACGTTTTTTGTAGCTGCTCTTGTCTATGGGACGCAACTGCACAATCATCCTTCCTGTATCGATAAAAAGAAGCCGCAGCATAAAACAGAATGGGTTGTTAAGCAGGTAACGGCATAAAAAAAGCCTGACGGGGATAACCACATCAGGCTTTTGGGTATCGACTGGTTTATTGACCAGCTGATGGCCTAGCGCATGGGTGGCATACCGCCACCACCGCCAAAGCCCGGTGGCAAGCCGCCACCCGGACCGCCCATACCGCCGCCACCCATACCACCCATGGCGCGCATCATTTTTTTCATGCCACCTTTGGCGGTGACTTTTTTCATCATTTTCTGCATTTGCTTGTGCTGTTTCAGCACCCGGTTAACGTCCTGGATCTGGGAGCCAGAGCCGTTGGCAATACGTTTTTTACGGGAACCGTTGATCTTGTCCGGGAAACGGCGCTCGTCCAGCGTCATGGAAAAAATAATCGCTTCCATCTGCTTGAACTGGCTTTCAGCGGCGGTGGTTTGTTTCGCCATCTGGTTCATGTTGCCCATGCCCGGCAACTTGTCGAGCATACCGGTCAGGCCACCCATATTTTTCATTTGCTGCAACTGGTCGAGGAAGTCTTCAAGATCGAAGCCTTTGCCTTTTTGCAGTTTTTTCGCCAGCTTGTCGGCCTTGGCCTTGTCGATATTACGTTCGGCTTCCTCGATCAGGGTCAGTACGTCACCCAGGTCGAGAATACGGGAAGCAACACGATCGGGATGGAAAGGCTCCAGCGCGTCGGTCTTCTCACCCATCCCCATAAACTTGATCGGTTTGCCGGTAATATGACGCACCGACAGGGCCGCACCACCACGCGCATCACCGTCTGCCTTGGTCAGTACCACCCCGGTCAATGGCAAGGCTTCACTGAAGGCCTTGGCGGTGTTGGCAGCATCCTGACCCGTCATGGCATCAACCACAAACAGGGTTTCGATCGGGTTGATTCCGGCGTGGAGTTCCTTGATCTCGGCCATCATGGCGTCATCGACCGCCAGACGTCCGGCGGTATCCACCAGCAGCACATCAGCGTGGGCCTTTTTCGCCGCGTCGATCGCACCGCGGGCAATGACCAAAGGTTTCTGGCTGATATCAGACGGGTAAAACAGCGCCCCGACTTCGTTGGCAAGGGTTTCCAGCTGTTTGATGGCGGCCGGACGATACACGTCGGCAGAGACCACCATGACTTTTTTCTTTTCACGCTCGGCCAGATATTTGGCCAACTTGGCGACGGTGGTGGTTTTACCCGCACCTTGCAGACCGGCCATCAGCACAACAGCCGGAGGCTGGGTCGCCAGGTTCAGTTTTTCGTTGGCTTCACCCATGACGCTTTGCAGCTCTTCATGGACAATTTTCAGAAAGACCTGACCCGGATTCAGGCTTTTCAGCACCTCGGTGCCAATGGCGCGCTCTTTAACCTGATCGGTAAAGGCTTTCACCACGGGCAAGGCCACGTCGGCCTCCAACAGCGCCATGCGAACTTCACGCACAGTGCCTTTGATGTTTTCTTCGGTTAACTTGGCCTGGCCGGAAATGCTTTTGAGGGCTTTGCCAAGTCGGTCGGTCAAACTTTCGAACATAATGACAACTCGTATGCTGGTACGTCTGGCCGGGACTGGATAACCGGACCGGCGCTTCGTTTGCGAAAAATAGCCTTGAGAGGACATCGATTTAATCTTGCACGGCTCTGCGCGAATGTTGCCGTTGTTCAGGGGCTGCCGGATGATCTCGACTCGGTGTCGCCGACTTGTGACTTGACCCGTCAGGCCTGCAAGTCGGCTTCGTGATTCGAAACCATCCAGTGGCCCAGAGTGAGCACCGGACTAAATAGATGTCCCCCCGAGTATACCCTCTTTAAAGGCGGTTATCTTCACACCCGTGGGCGAATTCGTCACAGTCGACGTTACCCGAACCATACCCGTTGGTGGCAAGCTCGACACCAGCGCCGACCAGGCAAAGCCGCTTGCCTGGCTACCCGGGTTCTGGTAACCAATCAAACGCGGCCGCGGGAACTCATGCCATCGCCGCCACCTCTTGGGAGAGCAACACGATGTTTACAGCTTTTTCACCGGAATTACTGACTTTTTTGCAACAACTGCGAGAGAACAACAACAAGGCCTGGTTTCAACAACACAAGGCCGAATACGAACAGCAGGTGCGAGGCCCGGCGCTGGCGTTTATCGCGGCGATGGAAATGGAAGTTCGTGCCATCTCTCCGTATTACACCGCGGTGGCCAAAAAAGTGGGCGGATCGTTAATGCGGCCGTACCGGGATACCCGTTTTTCGAAGGACAAAACGCCGTACAAGCTGAATGTAGGCATCCAGTTTCGCCATGAATCAAGCAAGGATGTCCATGCGCCGGGGTTTTACCTGCACATTGAACCGGACGAGGTATTTATCGGCGTGGGTGTCTGGCACCCGGATTCGCCCTCACTGGGCAGGATTCGCGACGCGCTGGCAGAACGACCGGCCCATTATCTGGATGCCATGGCGAACGATGATTTCCAGCAATACTTTCAGTTGGCGGGTGACCGCCTGATCCGGCCACCCCGGGGTTACGACAAGGAACATCCGCACATTGAGGAAATCAAGCGCAAGGATTTTATTGCCCTGACTACATTAGACCCGGCCATGCTGTTTCAGGCCGACTTTTGCGATCAGGTCGCCCGGCGCTTTCGGGCTGCCAGTCCATTTCAGGGCTGGCTCTGCGATGCCCTTGGGTTGAGATACTGAAGTAACACGCCAGCAGAATAATCCCGATGAACGAGCCGCCGCTCTTGACCGGCATGCCAATTGCTCCCCAACGGGGTTATCTCGGCATGGCATCTGCTTTGCGAAGCGGAAGCCATGTGCGACACTGGACGCGTCTTTTTGGAAACCTGTTTATGTCCGAATTTTTTGTTGCCCTTCCTGCGGCTGCCCTGTATCTGTTTTCTGCCTTCCGCCAGTGGCAAACCATTCGTGGTGATCGCCCGGCCAATCGTAATATGGTGCTCACCCTGGCCATGCTGGCCTCTCTCACCCATATGGGTGTACTGGTGTTCAGTGCCGCCACCAACAGTAGCGACCAGTCCGGAATCAATTTCGCCTTTTATGACATTGGCTCTGTAATCGGTCTGCTTATTACCTTGCTGTTGCTGTTTTCCAGTCTGAAAAAACCGGTAGAGAATCTGTTTGTCGGGTTATTCCCGATGATTGTGATAGTGCTGCTGGTGTCATCGCTGTCCCAGCGCCACGAGTCTTTACAGCATCTCAGCTACGGCCTGGTCTGGCATATCATGCTCTCGATGCTGGCATACAGCGTGTTTGTGATTGCGGCAGTGCAGTCGATCCTGCTGTCCTTGCAGGACCGTCACTTGCGCAAGCACAAGACCCACGGCCTGATCCAGGCCTTGCCACCGCTACAGACCATGGATGTGCTGCTGTTTGAGATGATCTGGCTGGGTATGATTCTACTGACCATGGCGTTTGCCATTGGCTGGCCGAGTGTGGTGGATCTGAAAGAGCAGCATCTGATTCACAAGGTCGCTTTTGCCTCGATTGGCTGGTCGGTATTTGCCTTGCTGCTGTTTGGTCGTTATCGCTTTGGCTGGCGTGGTGTCACAGCCAGCCGCTGGACGTTAATCGGTACCGGTTTTCTGGTGCTGTCCTACTTCGGTTCCAAGTTTGTGCTGGAAGTACTGATCGATCGATAAAACCAGCAATCAGCGGCGCTGGCTCAGTAACTGCAAATAGTCACAGATACTGGCCATCAGCCCCTGATACACCCAGAAAGCATCCTCGCCATCGGATTTTTTCAGTTCGGCAATGCCATTCAGCCAGCGACTCAGGCGTTTCATCACGGTTTCGATACTCATCACCAGCCAGGCGTCATTGGCGATGAACTTGTCGACGATGTAATCCAGCCGGTCAAACGTGTGCTTCAGCAGTGGATAGCGGGTATTGAATACCTTGCTTTGCTGTATCTCGATAAAGTGCTCGTAGGCGTCGTCACAGTAGTGTCTGGGCTTGCTGGCTTCCGCCAGATACCCAGCCTGATAGGTAGCCATCAACGAATCGAAGCCTGCCTCAAAAGCGGCCACTGAGTTAAGTGCCACAAAGGGAGACAGGATGTCGCCGACAAAATCGTAGACCTTCAATACATCCTGCACCATCGCCTCAAAGGTCTGTGAAAAGTCGCTACCCGGCACATGGCCAGCCACCGTACGGTGAATTTCCAGCCATTCCGCCCGGGTAACAGACACGACTGCCAATTCTTTCAGAATAGTCAGCTCATTATTCATCGCCTTTCTCCACTTGTCAGGCTGTCGTCAAATCAGCAATCGCTGCAATGCAGGCGTTATCCTTGACGGCGTGCAGGGCGTTGTCGAACAACATCTGATCTCCAAATAACGCACTTTTGGCAATGATCTGGCCTTGGGTGTCCTTGATAACAAAAAAGGTCTCACCTGCCGGGGTTCGGCCTGCTGCAATCTGATGTCCCATCAACGAACCCAGCTGCACGTCCTTGATTCCTTGTTCGGCCTCGGCTTTGGTCGGGTAATCACCGCCCAACAGCAGTGAGTGGCCACGACTACTGAGCAGTTCAAACGTAAATGCCTGGCTGATCGTCGTTTTCAGTTCAAATGTCGCTGACATAACTGGCTCCTGTAGCGTCTGACGCTATGCTTTGAATGAAGGTGTCCTTGATACGTCAGCAAGCCAGGGGCCAGGGTAAAAACCGCCCTTTTGACCTCTTTGCCCAGGGTTTCGTAGGCTTTTTTGTCATCAACCCGACAAGGCTGTCAGAAACACTCTGATACTTTGTCAATGCTGAACATCAGGCATCACATTGATTTCATGTGTCATTATCGATTTTCTTGAACTATGCAAGGCACATCAATCCAAAGGCAGGCATGGCGACGGGTACAACATCAGCCAATAAACAAGAGAGGAGGGGAAATCATGGAGTTAGCGAATTTATTGGTGTTTTTATTCATTGGCGCGACTGCCGGATGGCTGATCAGTACGCTCAAAAAAGAAGGTGGCTTCAGGGTTATTGTCAATCTGATAATTGGTATTGTCGGGGCGTTTATTGGTGGTCTTGTCTTTGCGCTCACCGACCTTGCCGCCATTGGTTTTATTGGTTCGGCCCTGATGGCAACGGTCGGGGCATTACTCTTGCTGTACATTGGTGATGTCATGCAAAAGCCCGATCCGTAAAAGGATCAGGCCAACCAGACACGGGACTCTGCCGGAAGCAATATTGGGTTCCTTGTGTCAGCTGTCAGCGAGTGCCTTGATATGGTCTGCGTAACGCTCGGCAAACGGCATAAAGTCTTCACACTGTTCATCGCTGCACAAAATATCGCCGCTCTTGATGTCATACACCCAGCCATGCAGATAAATCTTTTTGGCGGCCACCTTGGCGGCCACACAAGGATGCGTCCGAATATGGGCGACCTGCTGCAAAACGTTCTGGCTGATGGCCTCATTCAGGTAACAGGTATCTACCGGTGTATTCCAGGCGATGCCATGACGCTCACGCACAATATCCATGGCGGAACGGCAGTGCCCCAGCCATTCTTTTACGTGTGGTAAACCCTGATCCTTGATCGCCTGAATATCCAGCGCCCCCTTGATCGCGCCGCAGTCGGTATGGCCACAGATAATTACATGGCGCACCCCGAGTACCGCAACAGCGTATTCAATAGAAGCCGTCATCCCCCCGGTAAAGTTCGAGGGTGGCGGCACAATGTTGCCGGCGTTGCGACAAATAAACAGGTCGCCAGGTTCTGAACCGGTGACCAGGTTAGGATCAATGCGGGAATCAGAACAGGTAATAAACAGGACATCCGGGCTTTGGCCATCGGCCAGCTCACCAAACAGGTCTTTATTTTTCGGGTAGATGTTTTGCTGAAAATTCAGCACACCCTGCACCAGTTTTTTCATCTCTCTTCCTCAAAATGCCATCAAGCGGTTGTTCCGATTTATAAGCCGGGAGATTACGTCACCCGCGTAATCAACACATCTCTTTTGATGTGAATCATCGGAGTCATTCCATCAGCATGGTGAGTTGGGCAGCATAACCGGCTCGGGTTATGCTGCTTGCCGCATTGGGCGTCATGGTCGCCGCGATCAGTACAGTGATATGTATATCCTGTAGCAGATTGCCTGTGTGCGTAAACGAAGTGGCTCAGCCGATCTCGATCAGCACTTCGCCGGGAGTGACGCGATCCCCTTTGGTGACATAAACCGCCTGGATCACACCGGCGATATTGGCGCTGATTTCAGTTTCCATTTTCATGGCTTCTGCCACCATAACTGCCTGACCGGCTTTGACGGTATCGCCTTCCTTGACCAGCACATCCACCACATTACCTGGCATGGTGGCCGTGACGTGACCGGGTTCCGTTGCGCGTTTACGGCCTTTGCTGGCACCGTCATCAACATATTCATTTAACGGTTCAAAGATCACCTCTTGTGGCACGCCGTCCATACTGAGATAGATCTTGCGCTTGCCAGCCCCAAAATCACCAACGCCGGTGACTGCGATATCGTAGCTTTCTCCGTGCACATCGATAACGAACTCAGTGGCCACACCCATTTTGCTTTTGCTGTCGACATCCGCCGCCAGCAGCGCTTCGGGCATCAATGTACCGGCAGCACGCTGCTGCAGGAATTCACGCCCCAGATCCGGGAACATGGCAAAGGTCAGTACGTCTTCGTCATTCAGGGCCAACTCGCCGATATCGGCTTTCAGGCGCGCCATTTCGGCATCCAGCAAATCCGCCGGACGGGTTTCAATAATACCTTCCGTACCAATCGCTTGCTGTTGCAGCTCGGCGTTCACGGCCGCCGGTGCCTTGCCGTATCCCCCTTGCAGGTAACGTTTGACTTCGTTGGTGATGGTTTTGTAACGCTCCCCTGCCAACACGTTGTATACCGCCTGGGTGCCGACAATCTGAGAAGTCGGCGTCACCAGAGGAGGGAAGCCGAGGTCTTCACGTACCCGTGGAATTTCTGCAAATACATCGCGAATCCGGTCGAGGGCATTCTGTTCTTTCAACTGGTTGGCGAGGTTGGACATCATGCCCCCGGGCACCTGGTTGATTTGCACCGAGACATCTTCACGGGTGAACTCAGATTCAAACTGGTGGTATTTTTTGCGCACATCACGGAAGTAATCGGCGATCTCGCCCAGCCCTTCCAGATCCAGCCCGGTATCGTATTCGGTGCCTTTCAGCGCGGCCACCTGTGATTCACAGGCCGGATGGCTGGTACCACTGGCAAAGGAAGAAATCGCGGTATCTATCCGGTCGACACCGGCTTCAATCGCTTTCATCTGACACAGCGGCGCCAGACCGGAAGTGCTGTGGCTGTGGATCACAATATCTACGTCCACTGCTTCTTTCAGCGCCTTGACCAGGTCATAAGTGCCATACGGTGTCAGCAGACCGGCCATGTCTTTAATGGCAACGGAGTCGGCTCCCATATTGACCAGATCCTTGGCTTGCTGCACAAACAGATCCAGCGTGTGTACCGGACTGGTGGTGTAACAGATAGTGCCCTGGGCGTGTTTGCCTGCGGCCTTGACCGCTTTCATCGCGGTTTCGAGGTTGCGCAGGTCGTTCAAGGCATCAAAAACCCGGAACACATCCATGCCGTTTGCTGCCGCTTTATGGACAAATGCCTCAACCACATCATCGGCGTAATGGCGGTAGCCGAGCAGGTTCTGGCCTCGCAGCAGCATTTGCAAACGGCTGTTGGGTAACGCCGCCCGCAGTTGGCGCAAGCGTTCCCAGGGGTCTTCTTTCAGAAAACGGACGCAAGCATCAAACGTTGCCCCACCCCATACTTCCAGCGACCAGAATCCGGCTTGATCCATTTTTTCACAGATCGGCAGCATGTCTTCGGTACGCAGGCGGGTAGCAATCAGCGACTGGTGAGCATCACGCAGCGTGACGTCGGTTACCTGTACTGGCTTCTTGGTCATGTTCAATCTCCTCGATTAGGCGGCCATATGGGCTGCGATGGCCGCGGCCAGCGCCAGGGCAATTTCACTGGGGTCTCGTTTTTCTGAGTAGTTCATCAGCTCAGGATGGCTGGGTACAAAACTGGTATCAAACACCGCTTTTTCAAAATCTGGATGAGCCAGAATCTGCTGGTAATAAGGTGCTGTGGTTTTGACTCCGCGCAAACGCATATCATCGATGGCCCGTTTACCCCGGGCGATCACTTCTTCCCAGGTCAAGGCCCAGCAAATCAGCTTCAGACACATGGAATCGTAATGAGGCGGAATGTCGTAACCGGTGTAAATCGCTGTATCTACCCGAACCCCCGGGCCACCTGGCGCGTAGTAATGGGTGATATGACCGAAGCTGGGCAAAAAGTCGTTTTTGGGGTCTTCGGCATTGATACGGAACTGCAAGGCAAAGCCGCGATAACTGATGTCTTGCTGACGATAACTGAGCGGTAAACCCGCAGCGATACGCAGCTGTTCGCGCACAATATCGACGCCGGTAATCTGCTCGGTAATGGTGTGCTCTACCTGAACCCGCGTGTTCATTTCCATGAAATACACCTTGTTGCCGGTCAGCAGAAACTCAACCGTACCGGCATTTTCATAGCCCACCGCAGCGGCGGCCTTGACGGCAAGAGTGCCCACATACTCACGCTGCTCCGGCGTGAGTTGTGGGCTGGGTGCAATCTCAATCAGTTTCTGGTTGCGACGCTGGATCGAACAGTCGCGTTCGTACAGATGTATGACATTTCCCTGGCTGTCGGCCAGAATCTGTACTTCGATATGGCGGGGATTAACGATGCACTTTTCCAGAAATACATCAGCAGAACCAAAGGCCTTGGTCGCTTCGGATATGACTCGGGGGTACTGCTGGCGTAATTCTTCCGGGCTGTCGCAGCGGCGAATCCCCCGACCACCACCACCGGAAGTGGCCTTGATCATCACTGGGTAGCCGACCTCTTCTGCCAGCGTTAACGCTTCGCTAATGTCTGCCAGGTTACCGTCGGAACCGGGCGTAACCGGCACACCCGCCGCCCGCATCGAATCACGGGCCTGGGTTTTGTCACCCATACCATGAATCACCGCCGATTTGGGGCCAATAAAGGTAACGCCTTTTGCTTCACAAAGGCGGGCAAATTCCGCGTTTTCAGACAAAAAACCGTAACCGGGATGGATGGCATCACAACCGGTCGAGACTGCCAGATTCACTAGTCGCAGAGGGTCCAGATAACCCGCTAACGGATCGTCCCCTAAAGAGTAGGCTTCGTCCGCTCGTTTGACATGCAGGCCATAACGATCGGGTTCGGTGTAGATGGCAACCGAGCGAATTCCCATTTCGGCGCAAGCGCGCACAATACGCACTGCAATTTCGCCACGGTTGGCGATCAGTACCTTCTTCAACATGAGTCAAGCCTCGAACATGGTTGATGGGTTCACCCTACGACACTCGTATATCAATCCAAAATTGATATTATTTTAGTCAGCCATAAGCTTTACCTTATAGACAAGCTGCAACTATGGACTCAACAAAACCCGGCAGAACCAGTTCTGTTCAACGATGGTGTCAGCCTCTTCTCTATAGCCGTTACCCTGATGACTGATGACCACCGATTGCCCAACAACAGCCACATCACCATGACAGGGCAACCGGCCAGCAGCTTGACCTGACGCAATCAGCCCCGGTCTTGACGTCATAACGGCCTGAATATGAACAAATACATCCACTCATTCAGGCCGGTTCAGGTCATCACCGGAGGTGAGACAGAGAGGAGCAAGAGCTAAAAAGCGGAGACAGAACCAACCGCAGAACGGACAGGTCGCCGCCCTGATTCCGTGCAACTGCATCATAAGCGGGCCATGGTTCAGTTATGACATCGGTAAATTATATTTATGCAAAGTGCTTTCGTAATGGCTAAAAGACATCTCGAAAAATAAAGAAACTGACTATTAAAAAAACAATAAAGCCAGCATTTAAAAACGGAAAACCGGTCAACTATTGATTAATAAAATCAGAAACCACCGCCTATAATAATCACCAACAATGGCACCAAAAACAGCAATACCGAAAGAACCAGCAACAAGAACAATGGCCGCCAGCTTTCACCAAGCAGATTCACGAACTGGATTTTTGCACCCAGGCCAACCATCGCCGTTACCAAAAAAACAGTGGA
Organism: Oceanobacter sp. 4_MG-2023; assembly: GCF_030689165.1. Taxonomy (NCBI): domain Bacteria; kingdom Pseudomonadati; phylum Pseudomonadota; class Gammaproteobacteria; order Oceanospirillales; family Oceanospirillaceae; genus Oceanobacter; species Oceanobacter sp. 4_MG-2023. Next base: position 24,416 of record NZ_JAUYVV010000004.1, read on the forward strand.
TAATTCTTCTGCCAACCATTTGACCTGATCACCAATAAGCCCCAGTGCATTAAGCGTTACAATAGCAGCAAATGCGTATAGGAAACCGGGCAAGCCATTACCATGATCGCTGTTTGATTTCTGCCAAATGGCAATAATCGCAATCACCGGCACCAGCGCCGCAACACGCAACATCTTGGTATAAATGGCAACATCACCCACCGTATCGGAAATGGCGTAACCAGCCCCGGCTACCTGGGCGACATCATGAATGGATATACCGATCAAGACACCGGCACTTTGAGCGTTAATACCCAGCACATCCACCAGAAATGGATAACTGATCATGGCAATACTGCCGATTCCGGTGACGCTGGCAGCAATATAAGGAAGAATCCGGGACGTCCCCTGACGAGCACTCAATACTGCCGCCACTGCCATCGCAGCTGACGCGCCGCAAATAGCCACCGCTGCGCCACCAATCAGCCAGCACTCCGTCGGTAGCCGTAACCAGCGACCAATCACCCAGGCCAACAGAATTGTCAGCGGAACACTCAGACTCACCAACAATACCGGGGTCCAGCCAAGCGCCAGCACCTGATGCAAATCCAGTCGCACTCCCAGCAATACCACCCCCAGTTTCAGAATATTCTGCCGACTGAATTCTATGCCACTGTAGAGTGGAAATTCCCGCGCTGGAGCACCAATAACATAGCCAAGAAAAAGCGCCAGAATCAGTGATGGCACACCCCAAAAAGGCGATGAAAAAACAGCTGCCATACCCAGAGCCAGACAGAGAGCAAAACCAGGAATAATCGAGCCTTGTGAGCTGAGCAGGGTATAAAGTCGGAAACCCACGGAGTGATCCTTAAACAGTGATTTGAGATCCGGTTATTGCAGATATTGTGCCACCCGAAAACATCACCCAATCCGCGCTCCAGCAGCGATATAAACAAGAAAGAAAAAGCCTCAAACAGCGTAAAAAAACGCTGCAAAAAAGAGCAACAACAGTCTGTTTATATTCCAGGCACGGTTAATGCTTCAGTTAATATTCAAACGTATCCGCGGTTCCCTGAACTCATCAACGTACTGGAATATTTTATGCCCGTTACACTACGCCAACTGGAAATTTTTTCGTCGGTCGTCAAAAACGGAAGCTTCAGCGACGCGGCAAAAGAACTCAATCTGTCGCAACCGGCGGTCAGCATGTCGGTCTCGCAACTCGAAAATATTCTGGGAGAGCGGGTCTTTGATCGCGTCGATCGTACTCTGTTACTCAATGATCGAGGCCGGGCCATATTACCCCTGGCGGTTGAGCTGTGCTCCCGCGCCAGTGAAATAGAAACCGGCCCCAATACGCACCTGACACAACAGGTTGGCTCATTAAAAATAGGAGCCAGCTCGACTATTGGCAATTATTTATTACCGGTCATATTGGGAGGGTTTATCAAGCAACATACAAAAGTCAATATTCGCCTGAATTCAAGTAATACGGAACAGGCACTGGAAGATTTATCTTCTTTTAAAATTGATATTGCTTTTATTGAAGGCATCAGTGTCGCTCCGGAATTACAGGCATTTCCCTGGCGACAGGATAATCTGGTTATTGTGGCACATCCGAATCATTCACTAGCAAAACATCCACCGTCCAATGTCCATGATTTACTTGACAAGCCTGACTGGATATTACGTGAATCCGGTTCCGGTACCCGTACCATATTCGAGAATTCATTACGTGATCATTTACATGAATTAAAAGTCTATCTTGAATTAGGGCATACCGAAGCGATTAAAACAGCAGTCGCCAGTGGATTGGGCGTCAGTTGCCTGTCGATTACCGCCGTCAAGGCCATGATCGATCACGGTGATCTGGCAGCGGTGGCAGTACCTTTTCTGGATTTGAAACGAAACCTGTATATCGTGGTGCACAAAGACAAATATCGTAGCCGTTTAATGAATGCGTTTTTGCGCTTCTGCGAAGACTGGTCCGCCAATACGGCATAACCCTTTCCGGCAACCCTTTCCCGCCATCACGGCTGACTCAAGTCAGCCCATCCCGGCGCCCGGCCAATCAGCAAAAACTCAGCCGCTGCCGGCATAAGATTGTTACTGTCTCCTACTGTCTCCTACTGTCTCCTACTGTCTGTCTCCAGGCACCCATGCTCAGCACAGGCGGTGTCTGGCAACGCCTGATGCAGAAAGTGCCCGGCCCAGAATCAATCAGAAATACTCTCCGACCAGCTGGCCAACAGAGCAATCCTGAAAACCGGCCCGTTGGGTCTGGTAATCCACCAGATCACGAATCGCCAGCGTCTTCAGGCCAAATTCTTTAGCCAGTTGCCGCAGGTCACTCTGCCCTGCCATACCACCGTCGTAGTTCATGATTTCGCAGATCACAGCACCTGGCGTCAGACCAGCCAGCTGGGCCAGTTCAACCGAGGCTTCGGTATGACCGGAGCGCTCCAGTACACCACCAGCCCGGGCGCTCAATACCGGCAAATGCCCAGGTGCAATCAGATCACCCGCCTGACTCGCCGGGTCCAGGGCAACTCGTACAGCCTCCGCCCGGTCTGGTGCGGAAATCCCTGTCGTTACACCAACTCTGGCATCCACTGGCATACAAAACGGGGTGGCATGAGCCGTCTGGTTTGCTTCTGGAGCCACCAGCAGAGAAAGCCCCAGTGTCTGGGTACGGGATTCTGGCAGCGCTAAACAGATCAGGCCACGTCCATGAATCGCCATAAAATTAATGGCTTCCGGGGTAGCGTGTTCTGCAGCCACACACAGGTCACCTTCGTTTTCGCGGTCTTCATCATCGGTCAGAATAATGATGTTACCGGCCGCCAATTCCGACAGGGCGGCGCTTAACTTGATGGATGGCATATTGGACATACGTCCTCCTGATAGTCGACCGGCAAGGCCGGGGGTGCCCGGTCGGCCGTTTCAGTGTTCATTAATAGAAGCGACAGGCAGTACCCGCTGGCACGCCTGACGGTGGCAAACCGCTACGGTCAGGCCGGGCTGTCCAGTCCGGCGTAACGGCCTTGCCAATACAACAACGGCTGCACTTCCTCATTCACCGCCGCATAATCCAGCTGGGCTATGTAGATGGTGTGATCACCGGCTTCGTAGGTCTCGGTAATCACCGCTTCCATCACCGCTGCGCTGTCATTGAACACCAGTGCACCACCCGGACAACGCCGGGTGTCGAGATCATCAAAACGGCCCCGGTCGGCTGTTTTCCAGGCATATCGATTGGAAATTTCCTGCTGGCTCTCGCTCAACAGACTGACTCCCATACGCTCTGCCTTGCCCAGTAACTGGTCGGTATCACTGCCACGTTTGATACACACCAGCGCCAACGGCGGCTGTGCCGATACCGAGGTAAAGGACGTGGCCGTCATGGCGTGCAGCTGACCGTCGTTCTCCATGGTGATCACCGCCACGCCGGACGCCAGTTGCCGCATCGTGTTGCAAAAAAGCTCGTTGCTTATCATTGCCGTCGCCTCAGTTGGCCAAGAGGTTCTCGCGCAGCGTCGAACCCGTGTATTCGGTGCGGTAACGGCCACGTTTCTGCAGCTCAGGCACGACCATATCGACGAACTCTTCGAAGCAGCCCGGGGTGTAAGTGGCCGCCAACATAAAGCCATCAGCACCGCCTTCATCCATGAATTCTTCCATCTTGTCGGCGATGTCTGTGGGGGTCCCCACCAGAATCGGCATGCCCATGCCTTGTGCGTAATAAAGCGCCGCTTCTTTCACCGTTACCGGTGCGCCGCCCTTGGCGTAAATGATGGATTCAAACAGCCCCTGAATACCCGGGATCTCGATGTTCTGTACGTACTCATCAAGGTCGTAGGTCGAGAAGTCCGGGCCAAAGTGTCCAGACATCCAGGCCAATGCGCCTTCCAGCGGAATACAGGCCTTGATGCGTTCGTACTTGGCTTCGGCTTCTTCCCGTGTCTCGGCGACCACGGTTTGCAGTCCGTAAATCAGTTTGACGCTGCCAGGCGCACGGCCTGTCGCCGCCAAGCGGCTGTTCACGTCGTCGGCATACTCACGCATGCGATCAATATTGGGGTGAACGGCAAAAATAGCTTCCGCATGGCGGGCAGCAAAATCACGTCCTGTCGCCGATGAACCGGCCTGCCACAGTACCGGGCGGCCTTGTGGTGAACGGCAGACAAACGAACGGCCTTTCGACTTGAAAAACTCGCCGTCAAAGTCGATCTCGCGGACTTTGGTCGGGTCGACGTATACGCCGCTTTCCTTGTCGGCAACGATGGCATCCTCATCCCAGGAATCCCACAGTTCGTAACAAAGCTTCAGGTACTCTTCCATCCGTTCATAACGGCGTGAGCGATCGGTCATCGGCTCACCGTACGCATCCCATTCACATTTGGAGTAGGAGCTGACCACGTTCCAGGCCACCCGTCCGCTGGAGAGATGATCAAGGCTCGACAGACGGCGAACCATGGAATAAGGATGTTCAAATGCGGTCGAGAGCGTCACTCCCACACCCAGATGTTTGGTCGCGCCGGTGACGATTGGCACAATGGTTGATGGCTCGTGGGTCGGGCACTGGACGGCGTATTTCACACTCGCATCCGAACTCTGCTCGTAGTTGTTATAGGGCGCCAGCTCGTCTGCAATAAACATGGCATCAAACAGACCCCGCTCCATGGTGCGACCCATGTGTTGCCAGTACTCGGGCTTGCGCCAATCCCAGTTGACCTTGTCGCGGGAGTGTCGCCACATACCTGTTGCATGACTGTTGATGCCATGTTGTACAAAACCGAGCAGGTGTGCTTTTTTCTTGGACATTGTATTTCTCCACTAGCGCTTATTATGAAAAGTATTCAAGCCGTATAAAGAGAGTGAAACGGCTGCATAACCTGTCGAGCGAACTGATGACTGCCACCGACCATGTCTTCAAATTGACACATCAGCACATCCACCCCCGCATCGTTCAATTCACGGAGGCGGGCAGCGATGGTGTCGGTAGACCCCACCAGCCCAATGTCGAAACCACAATTGGAGTCGAGCATTTTTTCCTTGCTCAGTCCTTCCCAAGAGCTGGCACCGGACTCATCCATCGCCGTGCGCAGTTCATCAACCAGCGCGTCATCCCGCTGGCTCTGTAATGCCTGATAACGGGCTTGCGCCTCGTGATCGGTTGCTGCCATCAACACAAAGGCGCTGACAGCAATTTTCAGCGGTGTTGCCTCTGCGGCCTCGGTGCTGCGAATATTCGCAATGGTTTCCCGGAGTTCAGCAATCGGCATGCTGTTCAGGAAAATCGTCTCGCCGTACCGCCGGGCCATGGCCAGGGCAGTCTCGGACTGCCCTCCCACCCAGATCGGTGGCACCGGTTCGAGCTTGTCGACTGGCGGTGCGACTTCGGCACTGAAAAACTCCGCCGCCGCAGTTGCGGTTGTTACTCCCCAGAAACGCTGCAGGCTCTGGCAGTACTCATTCGCACGGCGATAGCGACCAGCATGGTCCAGGTAGTCCACACCGGCCTGTCGGAACTCTTCCGGCCACCAGCCACAGACGATATTGACGGAACAGCGCCCACGACTCATTTGCTGCAGACTGCGGGCCATTTGCGCCGCCACCAGTGGTGAGCAGAAGCCAGGCTTGCTGGCGACAACCAGTTCAATCCGTTGCGTCAAGGTGGCGATGCCAGCGGCAAATATCCATGGGTCAGCCACTTCTGCATCCTTGCCATAAACACAATTCAGCAGATTCTCCGAGCCGTACAGATAATCAAATCCGTCATGTTCCGCCTGAACGGCCAGGCGAGCACACTGCTCAAAGTCGGGTAACGGGCGATGGTTGAGTAATCGCAACCAACCGCCGTACACCGGCAACCACAGGCCAAACTTCATCACTACCCCTCAGCGTCGACAAAGAAAGCCACGCCATTCATGGTCGCGGTCACAATGGCAAGAAAAGGCCCGGCATAAATCATTTCAGGCACAAAACCGACCATGGCAATGATGCCGCTGGCGGCCAGGACAGCAGCCAGAATCGCCAGACCATAGTTGCTGTCCTGCTCTTCAGGGATGGCCGTCTCGGCGGTGGCGCGGTGATCTGCCACCGCCCCGGTAACGCCCTTGATATAGCCGGCCACAAAAATGGCCGTCGCTATCAGACACAGAAACAAAGTTACATAAAACAAGATCGACATAGCGGTTTCCTCAGTGGGGTCGTATCAGTTTGCGACGGGATGTCAGGCACGATTGGCGACTTCAACATTGTGATCCAGATCGGCCGTCATGCTCTCAAGCTCATCCATATCGAACTTGACGGGTTTCAGCAGCGCACCCAGTACCACCGTGATACCGCTGATAGAGAGAATCGACAGCGTACCGACCAGCTCGCCGTACATGCTGCGGATGGGCATACCAACCAGGATGGCGAGAATGACACCGGCCACAAAACCGAGGGTGTTGGTTCGCGACCAGAGAATGGCCAGTACCAGCGGAATCAGAATGGAGGTCTTCAATGCGTAGGTCGTCAGTACCAGCGAGGTGAAATCGACCCCGGAGAGCACGATCAGCGCCGCGACACTGCCGCCAACAAACATGGAAGCCTTAGTGATATAGAACAGGGTTTTTTCACCGGTATTGGGGGCAAAGCGTTTGACGATATCAATGGCAACAACAGATGACAGCGCTGCACTGGCACCATCAATGGTGGAGTAACAGGCCGCCAGGATCACCAGCGTATAAGCGATGATCAGCGTCATCGGCAGACCGATATGAGAGATGATATAAGGCCCAACAGCGACAATATCACCACCCAGTTCGGTGGCCGTCAGACCAAAACCAATACCGACCAGACCAAGCATGCCCAGACAGATAGGAATCGGGTAGAACAGCGCCCCGGCCCACAGGAACGTACGTGACACCTGATCCTTGCGTACCGACCAGACTTTCTGCCAGAAGGTTTGATCAGCAACAACCGAAGCCAGCAAGCCAAAGGCCAGCGTGATACCAAAGCCCGCCGCGGCAGCGGAGTCGGTGATCGACAGATTGATTTCATCCGCCTCGCCGACAGCGGCAAAGACCGTATCAACCCCACCAGGAATCAGATCAAAGACTGCCACAATCACCAGCGCCGCAGGCACTGTAATCATCCAGGTGTTGATCGTGCCCGTCATAACGGCTGTCCAGAGCCCGCCAAAGAATGAATACGCCATCACCACACAGACAGTGACAACCGTGGCCACGCGCCAGTCGATCGAAAACACCGTCGACATCACAACCGAGGTGCCTTTGAGGTTGATCAGGATCTCCAGCAAGATGCCAAAAATCATCGTCATGGTGACCACACTGGCAGCCGCCTGGGAACGACCAAAGCGGTTATAAGCAAACTGGCTGATGGTATAGCCGTCCGGCATCCGCTTGCGCAGAATACGCGCCAGAGGAATCATCACCATCAATGCCAGGCCGTTGGGAACCACAAACCAGAACAGCCCCGACAGGCCCCACTGGAACGTCATCGCTGAACTCATCATCACGGCCATGGCCCAGGTCCAGACCGAAATCACCGACCCAACGCCAAAGCCCAGGCCAATGCGGCGATTAGAGGAAATAAAATCATGTGTGTTTCTGATCAGCGTTCGCTTGATCAAGTAAGCAAGGGCCAGAAAGACCAGCCCCAGTCCGATCATAAGTGCAAAGCCAAGGCCCGGTGTGAGCCCTTCAGTTAGCTGTAGCGCCGACTTGTCCATACATAGGTTCCTCAAGTGGAGTTCGGGATACGCCCGAAGGCGCTCTGAGGGGGATAAAGCAACAGCTATGCCATGACTTCAAATGGCTTAAAAACGGCCCTTATTTCTGTTTTTTATATACTTATCACCATTATGAATATCAAATCCCGCCCTGCTTCCGTGCAGTTGCATCATAAAATAGCCATTGAAAACTTATCTTTTATATAAGTTTTCCTTATGGAAAGGCGGCTCTGCGGCCATTCAGGTCCCCTGGTACACCCCACTCATCGAAACGCTAAAACAGGCCGGATACCCGTCTTACAATCGGATTGTTGTGATCTAATCGAATCCTCTGTCTAGTTTTTATACCTATAAATTATTGATAATATTTAATTTTCGACCATAAAAAATTAATTTCTCAGTGATTTAATTTAATGTAATGTCAGTGTCCATTCTGCCAATCATCCACATGGGCCTCCGTTCATTGCCCCATCGGTGTATTTTTGCGGTATTGGGCCACCATCCGACGCAACAAAATCCCTGCTATCGCTCACGAACTTGAACGAATGTTCAATAATGGCGCACTCACCAACGGACTGATAACGGAGTCTGATAAACGACGCATTGGCCTCTGCCATGGCTGTTTATCTGAGGTCTGGCAGCGGCCGTTTTCCCTTTCCCGCAGTCGCTGAAGCGTCCCGACCAGAATGCTAAACACCCACGGCGCCGAAGCCCGCGATAACGCCAACAAACGATAATCAGCTCATTTCCAGACACTTGAACGAGCAACCTTAGATAACGCCGCGTTTTACCTTATAGTCGGCTTTTTTGTATTGAGTCTGGTATGCCAAATTCTGTTCAACAACTGATCAGTCGCCTGTCTTTCCGGCAGCTGCAAGTGTTCCGTGCCGTCTATCGCCACCGCAACTACAGCAAGGCCGGAGAACAACTGGGACTGACTCAACCCGCGGTCAGCTCACAGGTCAGGCAGCTGGAACTGGCGCTGAAACAACCGGTGTTCGAATACGTCGGCCGCAAACTGTTCTGCACCGCCGCCGGGGAGCAGTTGGCCTCCTGCATTGAAGTGATTTTTGAAGAGCTGGGCACCTTGCAGAACCAGCTGGTTATCATGGGTAACCAGGTGGCCGGGGATCTCAACATTGCCGCCGTGGATACCGCCCACTGCATACTGCCGTATCTGTTAAAGGATTTTATGCCACGCCACCCGCAGGTACAGGTGCACGCCCGGATGGTGACCCGTTCCGAGTCGTTACAGCGTCTGGCCGATTACACCGACCATCTGGTGATTATGGGCATGGCTCCAGTCGACAAAACCCTCGCCACCCTGCCATTTCTGGATAACGAGCTGATTCCACTGGTGGCCCCCGGCCATCCACTGCTGTCTCAGCCAGACGTGCGTGTGCAGGACTTTCTCGATCATGGACTGATTGTCGGGGAGCAGGAATCCGGCACCCACCAGGCTCTGACATGCTGGAGTCAACAATGCCGGATACCACTACAACCCGTGATGCAGATCGACTCCAACGAAGGCCTGAAACACGCCGTCATGGCCGGTCTCGGCGTCACCGTACTGCCGAAGCTGACGGTGCTGTCGGAACTGCATGATGGCAGCCTGCAACAGCTGCCACTCGACGGCTTTCCGCTGCGCCGCTCCTGGTGTCTGGTCTATCTCAGCGACAAGCAGCCCAACCCGGCCATGCGGGCATTTGTCGATTTTATTCAGGACAATATCCAGACGATCGAGCAACAGTTTGCCCGCCGCGCCGCGATGATCACGACCAGCCGCCAGCCAAGCAATGACGCTTAATCACGACTATCCTGTCATCACACCTTGTCACAACCGCCACCGCACAACAGGTATCACCCATGCCAGAATTAATGACTTCATACAGCCTGACGTTTCAGGCCCTGATGCTGATTTTTGCCACTCTACTGGTACAAAATCTGGTCGCCACCATGGCGCACCGCAAACAGGGGCGCTACACCCCCGGAATTGTTGACCCGCAGTTGAGCCATGGCTCGTTTGTGTTTCGCAGTCACCGCACCTTTATCAACTCACTGGAGAATCTGCCACTGCTGCTGGGGCCAGCCCTGATCGGCATATTGAGTGGCTTTGATGCCCTCAAACTGGGGGTCATGTGCTCCATTTATGCCGCCACCCGGCTGATTCACATGGGGCTGTATTACGCCATTGCCACCGAGCGAAACCCCAGTCCGCGCAGTTATTTTTATATGGTCGGTTTGCTGGTCAGCATCGTCCAGCTGGTGATGGTACTGATACACGTGCTACGTCTGCCCTGAGTAACCCCGGCAGCCGGGGTTATGACAACAGTGTGTACCACCGCCAGTGCTGTTGTCGTGCCGGAGAACCTGCCAGCATAACCGGCTGATAAAACATGAGGTTTGTATGTCGGTACTTGAATCGATTCCGTTGTCATTGCTGGAGCTGGCCACGGTGCCGCAAGGCGCTGATATTCCCCAGACGCTGCAGCATATGCTGGAGCATGCACGTCACGCCGACCAGCTGGGTTTCAAACGCCTGTGGCTGGCGGAGCATCACAATATGGCCGGTATTGCCAGTTCAGCCACTGCCGTGCTGGTTGGCCAGGTTGCCGCCCATACCCGACAGCTCAGAGTCGGTTCTGGCGGCATCATGCTACCCAACCATCCACCGCTGGTGATTGCCGAGCAGTTCGGCACCCTGGCATCGCTGTACCCGGATCGCATCGACCTCGGTTTGGGTCGGGCACCAGGTACCGACGCCATCACCAGCCGGGCATTACGTCGTGACGAGCGGCGAGCGGATCATTTCCCTGCCGAAGTCGCCGAGCTGCAACGACTGTTAGGTAAAAGCACTGGAGGCCACGCCGTCCATGCCTACCCCGGCAGAGATACCAGGGTACCGATCTGGCTGCTGGGATCCAGTTTGTTCAGCGCCCAGCTGGCCGCACAGCGAGGCTTGCCTTACGCCTTTGCTGCGCACTTTGCCCCACGCTATCTACACGAAGCGCTGGCCTTGTATCGGCGGGAGTTTCAACCATCAGAGCAACTGGCCAAACCGTACGCCATTGCCACGCTGCCGTTGATTGCCGCAGCAACCGACCAGCAGGCCCAGTATCTGGCCACCAGCAGTCAGCAACGGGTGATCGCCCTGATGACAGGACAACCCTTGTTTTTACCGCCACCCACCAGAAATATGGATGCCCTGTGGGATCTTCCGATGCAAGCGCAAGTGCAGTCTTTTCTGGCCATGGCTGTCGTCGGTGGGCCAGCAACACTGGCATTCAAACTGGCGTCGCTGGTACAGGAGCTGGAGGTGGATGAGTTGATGTTCACCAACGATATTTATGACCGCCAACAGCGGCTGGATGCACTGGATATTGTGATGGCAGCAACGCGAGGCTGATTGTAGTGGTCAACTAATCCCGCCCACGTATGTACTGCGTTAAAGGCAGCATCTTGGATGACTAACTAGGTGGTGAATCCTATGTGAGCTTGTCGTCTTGCAGTGTACCGCCAGTCAACATAGGCACTTGGCGAGGTTTAAAGGCTAAGGCGGACAATACCGCTAGAAGCATTCCCGTGAACTGCCAGTGCACCACAACAACCAATACAGAACGAATAACAAATGCACTCAATTATTTGGTTTTAACTCAAATAAGTTGAGAATAATCATAATCGTGATAGGGTAAGCAACAATGAAAAATCCCCAAGTTTATGGTTAAGAAAACACCGTGGAGAGAGCATGATCCGCTGCCACCTAGCCCGATTAATGGGTGAGAGAAAAATGCGCATTAGCGACGTGATGCGAGAAACCGGCCTAAGCCGTACCACCGTCACGCTACTTTATAAAGAAACAGCGCTCAAGGTGGACTTAGAAGCGCTCGATAAACTGTGTGAGTTATTTAACTGCCCTCTAAGCGATTTGCTTGAGCAGGTTCCGAATTAAAACAATTACAAGGAATGTTATGGCCTTCAATACCAAAAAATTTAATGAAGATAGCCGAGTAAAAATCCCTGCAATTCTTCATTTAATGCGTCTAGGTTATAAGTACCTGTCACTTAAAGGGCAAAGCTGGGATCTCGACACCAATATCTTCCCTGACGTATTCAAAACCGCTATCGGCAAAATTAACCCTGGTATTGAAGATGCTGAAGCCGGTCGTTTGCTGGAAGATGTCAAACTATTGCTTGATAACGAAGACTTGGGCAAAGCCTTTTTTGAGCGTCTGTCTGAGCGTTCAAATACCAAGCTGATCGACTTTGAAAACTTTAATAACAACACCTTCCATGTTGTTACCGAGCTAACGTGTCAAAACGGCGATGAAGAATTCCGCCCAGACATCACGCTGCTTATCAATGGCATGCCGCTGGTGTTTATTGAGGTGAAAAAGCCCAATAACCGCGAAGGCATTTTGGCTGAGCGTGACCGCATCAACAAACGCTTTCAAAACCCTAAGTTCAAGCGTTTTGCCAACATCACCCAGTTTATGATTTTCTCCAATAACATGGAGTACGACGACGGCGATCCAGAACCCGTCCAAGGCGCTTTCTATGCCAGTAGTTCTTACCATAAGCCGATATTTAACTATTTCCGCGAAGAAGAAATCTTAAACTTAACCGCCTTGTTGAAGCAGGTATCGGATGATGACGAGCTAAAAGTCTTAAAAGACAATAATCTGGAAGTGATCCGCAGCAACCCAGAGTTCCAGACCAATAAGCAACCCGAGCGCCCAACCAACCGCATTTGCACCTCTTTACTCAGTCGTGAGCGCTTAGCCTTTATTTTGCGTTACGCCTTGGCGTATGTGTCCGAGTCAGACGGGCTACAAAAACACATCATGCGTTACCCGCAGTTATTTGCCACCAAAGCCATTGAACGTAAACTCAGCGAAGGCGTTAAAAAAGGCATCATTTGGCACACCCAAGGCAGTGGTAAAACGGCCCTAACGTTTTATAACGTGCGCTTTTTAACTGATTACTTCCAAACGCAACAGGTCATTCCAAAGTTTTACTTTATTGTTGATCGCCTAGACCTACTGCAACAAGCGCAACGCGAATTTACCGCCCGTGGTTTAACCGTACACACCATCAACTCACGGGATGCCTTTACCCGTGACATCAAAGCCACACAGGTGATCCATAACTATTCTGGCAAGCCAGAAATCACCGTGGTGAATATTCAAAAGTTTAAAGATGACCCAGATGTGGTCAGCACCAAAGACTACAACATTGCGATCCAGCGCGTGTATTTTTTAGACGAAGTACACCGCAGCTATAACCCCAAAGGCAGTTTCTTAGCAAACTTAAGCCAGTCAGACAGCAACGCCATCAAAATTGGCCTAACTGGCACGCCACTATTGGGGGATGACTACAATTCACGCGCCTTGTTTGGCGACTACATTCATAAGTACTACTACAACGCGTCCATTGCCGACGGTTACACTTTGCGCTTAATCCGTGAAGAGATCAGCACTCAATACAAAATCGAATTGCAAAAAGCACTTGAAGAAGCCGAAGTCAAAATGGGCGATGTAGATCGTAAACTGATTTACGCCCACCCAAGCTTTGTTGAGCCCATGCTGAATTACATCGTGACCGACTTTGAAAAAAGCCGTGGCGCATTAAACGATACAACCATTGGTGGCATGGTCATTTGCGATAGTTCAGAGCAAGCCAAGCAGATGTTTGAAATTTTCAACGGTGTTTATGCTCAACCCATTAGCTCTCCTTATGAGCTGAAGGATTCCGCACAAGCTCTTATTAAGGTAGCAAAGCCTTACAGCTATGCAGCCAAAGCGAAGCAGGACAACAAAGTAAAAAGTGCCGCCCTGATCCTTCACGACATCGGCACCAAGGAAGAGCGTAAAAACTGGGTAGAAGACTTCAAGGCTGGAAAAATTGACTTTTTGTTTGTGTACAACATGCTACTCACCGGTTTTGACGCCAAACGCCTGAAAAAGCTTTACCTTGGCCGGGTGATCCGCAAGCACAATTTGCTGCAAGCGCTCACCCGAGTGAACCGCACTTACAAAGACTTCCGTTACGGTTATGTGGTCGATTTTGCCGATATCCGTAAAGAGTTTGATGCCACTAACAAAGCCTATTTCGATGAATTGCAGTCGGAACTCGGCGATGAGATGGAGCACTACTCACACCTATTTAAATCTCAAGAAGAAATCAAACAAGAAATCGATCATATCAAAGACGTGCTGTTCCGTTTTGATACCGACAACATGGAAGAGTTCTGCAACCAGATCAGCCAAATACAAGACCGCGATACTGTACTAGCACTCAAAAAAGCCTTAGGTGATGCTCGCAGCTTGTATAACTTGATCCGCTTGCAAGGTGAGTATGACTTTCTCGATGAACTGGATTTTGCCAAGCTCAATGTGCTTTACCGCGAAACCAGTAATCACTTGGATTTACTCAATCTTAAAAACGACTTAGAAAGCGGCGAAGATACCAGTAACCTGCTCAACCGCGCCTTAGAGGACGTGATCTTCAAGTTTGTAAAAATCGGTGAAGAAGAGCTAGTTCTGGCCGACAAGCTAAAAAACACCCTGCGTCAAACCCGCGAAGCACTGGCCAGCAATTTTGACCAGCAAGACCCGCAGTTTATCAGCTTAAAAGAAGAGCTAGAGCGCCTGTTTAAGAAGAAAAACCTCAGCGAAGTGACTCAAGATGAAATGGTTGCCAACATCGACGCGCTGAATAAAATTCACGACCGCGTCAAAGAGCTTAACCGCCAAAACAACCAATTAAGGCAAAAGTACCTCGGCGATGCCAAATACACCCGTATTCACAAGCGCTTGCAGGAGCGTCAGCAAAGCCAAAGCGATATCAGCGAGTCAGAGCGTAAAATTTTTGAAGCATTGGCAGGCGTAAAACAAGATGCCGACGAGCAAGTGCTCAACAACAGCCAAGTATTGGATAACGAAAGTTATTTTGAGCGCCAAATGATGCCGCTGGTGATTGGCCGCTTTATGAAAGAACAAAACATCAAACTCAACGCCGACGCCTCACGTTACATCAATCACCTGGTCGTCGCGGAATATTTAAAAGAATTTAATACTGGCAGCCAAGCGTGGTAACACCGGTAACACTTATTAGGAAGTAAAAAAACAAAATGGTTGAATTAGAATTTCAGCAAAAAACCAAAGAATTAATCGATAGTTTAAAAAGCATCTGTGCCAACTATGGTTTAGGTAACGACGGTAATGAATTTAAAATCATTACCCAAACCTTTTTGTACAAGTTTTTAAACGACAAGTTCGCCTTTGAAGCGAAAAAGCTCGACGACACCATCGCTAAGGCCGATAAATGGGAAGAAGCCCTCGCAGCCATGAGCGAAGACGACCTCGAGATGCTGCAACTCCAAATGGGCGGCGACACCGCACAGCTAAAACCGCAGCACTTTATCAGCTACCTGTTTAGCCAACAAAACGCGCCGGACTTTGCCAAACTGTTTGATGACACCTTAATCGATATTGCGATTACCAATAACGATGTGTTTGCAGTAAAAACCGATGGTGGCGCAAAAGTGGTGCTGTTCGACCGCATCAGCGAATACATTGCTGACGACTCTAAACGCGATGCCTTCTGCCGCGCCATTATCAATAAACTGGTCGAGTTCAGTTTTGAGCGAATTTTCACGCAAAAATTCGACTTCTACGCCACCATCTTTGAATACCTAATCAAGGACTACAACAGCAATTCAGGTGGTAAATACGCCGAGTATTTTACCCCCCATGCGGTCGCGCGCATTATGGCGGAAATTTTAGTACCTAAAGATCAGCGCGGCACCGTGCGTAACGTGGCTTGTTACGACCCATCGGCAGGTTCGGGTACTTTATTAATGAACGTGGCGCACGCCATTGGTGAAAACCGCTGTAGCATTTACACCCAGGATATTTCGCAAAAATCCTCTAACCTGCTGCGTTTAAACCTGATCTTAAATAATCTGGTGCACTCGATCCCAAATGTAATCCAGGGTAATACAATTCAGCACCCTTACCATAAGGACGGCAAAGAACTAAAACGCTTTGACTATATTGTCTCAAACCCGCCATTTAAGCTCGATTTCAGCGACTTTAGGGATGAGCTGGACAGCAAAGAAAACAAAGACCGCTTCTTTGCTGGTATTCCCAAAGCGCCAGCTAAAGCAAAAGATAAAATGGCGATCTACTCGCTATTTTTACAACACATCATTGCCTCACTTAAACCAAACGGCAAAGCAGCCGTCGTGGTGCCAACGGGATTTATTACCGCACAATCGGGTATTGATAAAAAAATCCGTGAGCACTTGGTAAAACACAAAATGCTCGCGGGTGTGGTTTCCATGCCATCCAATATCTTCGCCACTACCGGCACTAACGTATCTATTTTGTTTATTGATGCCAGTAATGATGGTGATGTGGTACTGTTAGATGCCTCAAACTTGGGCGAAAAAGTCAAAGACGGTAAAAACCAAAAAACCGTGCTAACGCCAGCAGAAGAACAACAGATTATTGATGTGTTTAACGCCAAAGAAGCGGTGGAAGATTTTTCTGTTGCGGTAAGTTACAGCGACATCGAAGCCAAAAACTACTCATTAAGTGCAGGCCAATACTTTGATGTCAAAATCGAATATGTGGATATTACCCCAGAGCAATTTGCGGAAAAGATGCAGGGTTTTAGCAGCAATTTAGATAGTTTGTTTGACCAATCTCGTGAATTGGAAGCTGACATTAAAAAGCAGTTAGCGGGGTTGAAATATGAGTAACACACTTAACGGAGAGCTTGGAAGTTTAGTTCAATCCGGTGGTGGTAAAATTCATACTGGCCCGTTTGGTAGCCAACTTCATGCCTCGGATTACGTAGCGGAAGGTATACCCTGCATAATGCCCGCAAACATGAAGAATAGCCGAGTCGATCTTTCGAATATCGCATATATAACGGTCGGCGATGCGCAAAGGCTTTCAAAGTACATCGTTAAAGAAAACGATATTGTTTACAGTCGAAGAGGTGATGTCACACAGAAAGCTTTAATTCGTAAGAACGAGGAAGGTTACTTTTGTGGCACAGGTTGTTTATTAATTCGTCCTGGCAAAAAATTTGATGCCAGATTCTTAACCTATTATCTCAGCATTCCCAAAATACAAAGTTGGATTGTCAGCCAAGCTGTTGGTGCGACAATGCCAAATTTGAACACCGGAATATTATCCAGCATACCCTTTCATGGGCCAGAGAAGCTGGAACAGGAAAGAGTTGCAAATGTACTTTCAGCTATTGAGGGAAAAATCGAACTCAATAACCGCATCAACGCCGAGCTGGAAGCTATGGCCAAAACCCTGTACGACTACTGGTTTGTGCAGTTCGACTTCCCCGACGACTCACCACAAGGCCAAGGCAAACCCTACAAAACCTCCGGCGGCAAAATGGTCTACAACCCAACCCTAAAGCGGGAAATACCGGAGGGATGGGAAGATACGCCTTTATCTTCAATTACTGGTGTAAGCAACGACTCTATTAACCCCGCAGACTACCCCGAAAAACTATTTAAGCATTTCAGTATCCCCGTATTTGATGCAACAAATACTTTCGGTGTTGAGCGGGGAGATACTATTGGAAGCAACAAATTTACTGTTGAAGAGACCGACTTGCTCGTATCAAAACTAAACCCTTGGTTTAACAGGGTTGTGTATGCAATGGTAGAGCCTGAACAGATTTGCTCAACTGAGTTTGTTGTTTGGCGCTGTCCTAACACCTCTATCAAGAACTTTATGTATATGATCGCGACATCCCCGCAATTTATTGCTCATTGCACACAGTCGGCTACAGGCACGTCAAATAGTCATAAGCGTGTAAATCCAAACGTGATGATGCGATTTGATCAACCATTTAACTTGAAAGTCGCTGAAAAACTCGGACAACATTTAGAGCCAATATTAAAGCAACTGATTGTAAATCAGCGAGAAAATACAAAGCTAGCTTCGCTACGAGACTGGCTTCTCCCCATGCTAATGAACGGCCAAGTAACAGTAAAATAAGGAATACTGGCGATGACAATAAGCCAAATTGAGATAAGGAACATCAAAGGCATTTCAAACGAATGCTTTAAGATGCAATTAAAAGCCTTTAAACCTAACCTTTTAGTTGCGCCAAATGGCTTTGGCAAAAGCTCAATCGCTACCGCATTTTCATCTATGAATACCAAGCGAATCGATCTCGCGGAAAAGGATCATCATAAAGAAAACGATAAATTGGCACCCGAACTGAGCATTACGGTTGACGGGCAGAAGTTAGCCGCCGACAAAACTAAAAACGAGATTCGAAAACAATTTGATGTGTTAGTTGTCAATAGCGGCCTCACCCCGAAGGCAAAAAAGCACTTCAAGGGGGCGGTATCTTCCACTATTGAAGTTAAACCTATAACTATCTGCAAAATTCCAGCTAAAGCTGACTTTTCATATAAGCCTGCCAACGCTAAAGCCCACTTTGGTCAAAACGGAAAGATTCTGCCCAACATCTCTGATCTTTTAAAAGACTCAAGACTTTTGGATGCGATTCAGGGCGTCGATTTATCAAAATTCGCTCAGGTTCGCATTCAGACAGCAGTGCAAGCCATAGTCGACAAGGTGAACCAACAGAATGGAAGTGCAGCGGTCATATCCCAATGGATATTGGATAACTGTATTCAAGAGCTCAGAGCAGTGACTATTTTAAATAGCATCTCTGAACGATTAGTCCAGTATGGTTCTGTTGATTCTGAGGTTGAGGGCTTTTTCGCAGCTAACCAGATCGCCAACATACATGCAGCCGATCCCAAAGCATTTTCCGCTGCAACAAACTGGCTACACTACGTAACAGTCAAAGCACATAATCAAGACTTGCTAACTAACTTTAAAAGCTCTAATTGGCAATGGGCCAAAGTTGAAGAATTAAAAAAAAGCAAAGAGCTAGTTATCAACTTCCCCAAAGCCCATCAGTTATCAAACGGCCAGCGAGACATCATCACGCTTGTGGTTCAGCTCCATAAAACCTTATACGAGGGTAGCAAAAAACCACTAATTTTGGTTATAGATGAAGTGTTCGACTATCTGGATGATGCGAACCTGGTAGCGTTTCAATACTATGTGACTTCAATTATTGAAGAATACAAAGCACGTAACCAAGTAATTTATCCTCTAATATTGACACACTTAGACCCCGGTGTATTTTTCGACTTCTGCTTTAACAAGCATAAGATCCAGATTAATTACCTGTTGTCAAAACCGGTTGGCAAGTCTAAAAATATTTTGAGATTAGTGGAGTTCAGAGATTCTGTTCAGTATGCAGATATGGTGCAACCGATTAGGGATTTATTAGACAAGCACTGGTTCCATTTTCATCCTGATGCACATGAGATAACAGATAACTGGCCCGATTTTCTGCCCAACGAATGGAAAAACTCTAATGTTTTCAAAGATTATTTCAGCAATGAACTTAACCGCTATTTGGCCAACAAAAACTATGATGCTGTAGCCGTTTGCTTTGCTGTACGGATTGTTATTGAACACCAAATTTATTGCCTTTTACCTGATGCTGATTGGCAAGAAAAGTTTATTTCGGAACACGGAACTTCCAATAAACTAGACGTGGCCTCTAGTGCTGGAATTGATATTCCTGAAAGCTATTTCTTACTAGGCATAATCTACAACACCAATTTACATTGGAACCAAGGGCGCGATTATGTATCTCCACTGGTATCTAAACTGAGCCACCCTACAATTAAGCAGCTAATTGCAAATATTGCATCGGCAGCGAATAGCTAGTTTTGTGGTAACTATCGATTAAGGAGTATACAAAATGGCTAAAGACCTAACCGCATCATCACATGACCGCCAAAACATCCTTAACAACCGCTACGCCCTGCAACAAGCTGAGCAGCATCTGGGCTTGGGTGGTGTGAACTTTGAAGGTGAAACGGTATTTACTAAGGCGCAGGTGGTTGCCTTGTATGAGGTAAGCGAGAGTACCATTGAGAAGTACCTTGTTAGCCATGCTGACGAGTTAAAAGTTAATGGTTACACCTTGCTTCGAGGGAAAAAGCTTAAAGAATTCAAAGAGTCACTCGATGGTACCGTAATCAATTACGGTATCAAAACGAGTGTGTTGGGTGTGTTCAGTTTTCGTGCAGTGCTTAATATCGGCATGCTCCTAACTGAAAGTGAACCAGCTCGCATACTACGCTCGCGCCTGCTGGATATTGTCTTGGATGTAATGGCCGAGCGCGCTGGTGGTCATACCAAGTTTATTAATCAGCGAGATGAAAATTACCTTGTCTCTGCTCTGCAAGAAGATAACTACCGCCGCCAGTTCACCGATGCATTGGATAAGTATGTAGAGGTCAATAAATGGACGTATGCACGCTTTACTAACCTTATATATCAAAGCATTTTTCATGAAAACGCGACTGAATATAAAAAGGTTTTAAACCTAGCAACGAAAACCAATATCCGTGAGACCCTATATTCAGAAGTACTAAATCTGATTGCTAGTTACGAATCAGGCATTGCTCATGAACTAGAGCAAGCTAGCAATAAGTTAGGCCGCAAGCTTTCGCAGAAAGAGGCGGAGGGGTTGTTTGCGAGTTTTGAAAGTCACCCTCTGTTCAAACCGCTGATTTTGGATGCCAGAACTAAAATGGCCAGCCGCGATTTGTGCTTCCGTGATGCCTTGCATGAAAAGCTGGAAGCTTATATTCAATCGGTACCCGAAGCTGATTTTGATCGCTTCTTGGGTGAGAAGAGCCGTTCTTTGGAAGAGCAATTGAGTGATCCAGAAACATTGGCCGTACTCAAACGATTGAAAGATCGATAAGCAAAGGAATGTGGCTATGAGCGATTCTACAGACACAGGCTTACGGTACTTCTATTTCGATGTGGCGCATGCGATTAGCGTTCACGATTGGATCATAGAGCATTCTGGCGGGCTAGCAGGCACCAAAGACGTTGGTCAGTTAGCCAGCCCGTTAGAGCATATACAAAATGACTGGTATTACCCAGAAATGGAGGACAAGCTGACTCACTTGGTATTCTCCATCAATAAAAACCATGCTTTTAATGATGGCAATAAACGATCATCGTTGGTGTTAGGTGCTTATTTCCTTGAATTAAACGGTTTTGATTATGTGGTAAAGCGCTTCGCCAAAGAAATGGAAAACATCGTCGTTTGGGTTGCAGATAACGTGATCGACAAGGATCTATTACGTCAGATCATCAGCTCAATACTTTATGACGACGATTATCCAGAGTCCGTTAAATTGGCTATATTTGAAGCGATCGAAGCAGCTAAAGATTACTAACCATTTCGTGGATCATCACGAGATGGTACGAGTATATGGCCATTTAGCATTGTTAATATTAAAATCGCATCAACAACACCCCTCCCTCTACCCGTTAGATCAGCGCCCCGCGAGGGGTTACTCGTTTTTAAGGCTTCTAATTTTTGCTACCGTAATCAGTTACGGCACCAAAATTAGCTTCCTGTAGTGGTTCAATGATTCCGGACACCAACGTAGGTGGTAATATCGCCACCATAAACGAGGTGTCTGATGACCAGCAAGCAACTGAGCGACCTGTCAGACCGATTCCTGTCTGATCAACCACTGTCTTACATCGCTGACTACTACCTTTATCAGGGAGCTGACACCCGTGACGCCAAACCGGCTGCAAACAACACAACCGATAAAGCGTGGCATGCCGAAATGGCCAGACGAGCCAGGTTGATTGGCGGCCGCGTGGAATCGCAAGTCAATAACTGGCTGACCCGCCATGCACATTGATATGCGCATTAAATCACTCGATCAGCCACCGGCACGAACTCAATAACCCTTGGCGATATCGACCAGGTTCCGCAACGGCTGACCGGCCAGCTGGCGGTAGCCGTTCTCGACCAGCTGCGCCAGCATTACCTGGCCAGAAGCCGACGATGCCATATGCGGCGTCACGATCACGCCGGCTTGATCCCAGAGAGGGTTGCCTTTCGGCAACGGCTCCTGCGCAAACACGTCCAGCACAACAGCTCGCAAATGGCCGCTGCTCAAGGCATCGATCAGGTCTTGCTCATTCAGGTGCTCGCCGCGGCCGCAGTTCATCACTACCGCGCCCGGCGGTAATTCAGCAAACAGCGAAGCATCCAGAATCGCCTCGGTTGCCGTGGTCAGGGGCAGCAGATTAACCAGCAGGTCACAGCTGGATAAAAACGTTCCTCGCTCAGCCTCTCCTGCGTAACAATGCACTTGCTCAATCTGCTTGCGACTGCCTGCCCAGCCAGAAACAGGATAACCAAGCCCGGCCAGCCTGGCCGCGATAAATCCCCCCAACTGCCCCAGGCCCATCACACCGATCCGCATACGACCAGCCTGGCGCTGCGGATGTAATTGCCAGATCTTGGCCTGCTGGTTGCTCAAGGCCAGATCAAAATCGCGCTGATGATGCAATACACCCCATAACACATATTCCAGCATGCCTTGCTGTTGCCCTTCATCAACGACTCGGGATACGGGCAAGCCGCTGTGCATCAGTATGTCGCCCAGATGATCAACCCCTGCCGATACAGCTTGCAGCAGCTGCAACCCGGGACAACGCTGCAACAAATCCACCGGTGGATGCCAACACGCCGCCACCTGGGCATGCCGGGCAGCCGGATCGTCCGGCGTACACACCGCAACCTGTGGATACTCTGTGGCCATCAGCGCCATCAAGCGGGCACTGAATGCCGGGTTATTGGTGGCAAACACAATGTTCAGATCAGAAGAGGAAGCCGGCGTAAGAGCGGGAGTGAGGGTGTCTGTATTCATCAGCGGCCATGATTGTCCAAGCATTCGATGCAATCCAGCTTACGCAACTCAGTTGCGCAAACCAACCAATGCGGATTGTTGAAGACGAAAACGGCTGAAGACAAAACAAGCACCACTGGCAGCACGTTTTTATTCACCAGCGGCGGGAATAACTGCAACAATTAATGGTCAACCGGTCGTATCAAGAAATGCCAACACTTCGTCGGATTGCCTCTGTTGCCAAAGACGGCTTTACTGACGGTGATAATAATAGTCCGGGCGCGACCGTCGACCCGGACCCAACGCCACTGTGGAGAGACTCTTATGACGGATGCACGGCAGCAGCCCGCTCAATACCCCACCCCGATACACCACCCGCACGACATCTGGCAGCTGGATGCAGAATATGTCACTCCGGGGGTCGCCAGTGTCTATATCATCCAACAGGAAGACCGCCTGGCCATTGTCGAAACCGGTACCTGCCATACCGTTCCTCATATACTGGAGCAGATCCATCAGCTCGGCCTGACCCCGGCCCACGTCGATTATGTGATCCCGACGCATGTTCACCTCGACCATGCCGCCGGTGCCGGACACCTGATGGCCTGGTGCCCCAATGCCCAACTGGTGATTCACCCCCGCGGGGCAGCCCATATGATCGACCCCGGCAAGCTGGAAGCCGGAACCCGAGCGGTGTATGGCGCCGAAAAATACGAGCAACTTTATGGCTCGCTGTTGCCGATTGCCGCAGAGCGGGTGATTCAGGCCAGCGATGGTTTCACGCTGGACTTCAACGGTCGCACCTTTACCTTTCTGGATACACAGGGTCACGCCAAGCATCACTTTTGCGTCCACGACAGCGCCAGCAACAGCATCTTCAGTGGCGACACCTTTGGTATTTCCTATCGCGCGTTCGATGCCGACGATGGCCAGAATCTACTGTTTGTAACCACCACCCCGGTGCACTTTGATCCACCCGCGTTGCGTGCCAGCATCGAACGGCTGGCAGGGCTCAAGCCCGAGCGTATTTACCTCACTCACTACGGCCCGATTGTTCCCCACGCTGACAACGTCAGCCAGTTGCTGCAATCCCTCGATGCCTTTGTTGCCATCGCCCGGCAGGAAATCGCGCCGCCCGAAGGCCGCAGCGACCGAATCCAGCAGCGCATGATGGCATACCTGCTGGCGCAGCTGGAAACAATCAACCCCGCCGCCGACCTGGATCAGGCTCGCCACTGGCTCAGCATGGACGTCAACCTCAACACCCAGGGCATTGAGGTGTGGTTGCAACGACAGGCGTCATAACCGCTGGCGCTCCGGAGATGCTTGCCGAGCGCGCGACGACGGAGCGTATCACCCCTGTTGCAGGATTTTTGCCGTATCGCGCTCCCGCACGTTATCCAGATAACGGCGACAGGCGCTATCCGGGGCCAGCAACACCCCCTGTTCATCCAACGGTGGCACATTGACAAGATAATCCAGAAACGGCGTCAGCAAGCTGTCGGCCATGCTGTACTGCTCACCGGCAATCCAGCGTGACGCCGCTAGCTGGCGCTCGATCACTGCCAGAAACTCACGGACTCGCGGCAGATTACCCCGTATCACATCCAGACGCGGCCGGCCGTTGTCACCCTGGGGAAACACCAGCTCCAGCATAAAGCCGTCCATGGTGTAGAGCCGTCCATAAATCGCGATCGCTCCGGTCCAGCGCAGCACCGTCGCCCGCTGCTGGCTCGACAACGCCGCCAGGCGCCCAGAAGCACCAGCCAGATCATCCAGATAGGTACAAATAGCCGTTACTTCCGGCAGACTGAAATCGCCGTCCAGCAAGATCGGGAATTTCCCAAACGGATTGAGCGCCAGATGATCCGGGGAATACGGGGCAATCGGGTTGCCCGACGGGGCCATGCCAAATGCCAGCGGCAATCCCAGCTCATGGGCATACAAACGAACCGCACGAACATACGGACTGATGGCCGGACCAAAAAGATACAATGAACTCATATTAAAAGACTCCGCAGCAAAAATGGGCCATTCCTGATTCTGAGATGGCCTGACGCACTGTATGCCGCCCAACAATATGTTCAACAACATATTCTGGCAAACCGGCACGATGGCCTGGAATAAAGGCCACAAAAAAACAGCCACTGTATTACAACAGTGGCTGTTTGTT
Organism: Oceanobacter sp. 4_MG-2023; assembly: GCF_030689165.1. NCBI lineage: Bacteria > Pseudomonadati > Pseudomonadota > Gammaproteobacteria > Oceanospirillales > Oceanospirillaceae > Oceanobacter > Oceanobacter sp. 4_MG-2023. The sequence continues at coordinate 49,112 of NZ_JAUYVV010000004.1, forward strand.
TTCTGCTACTGACCGGCCACTGATAGCCTGAATCAGTTCCGGATCAGGTAATCAAACGCTCCCAGTGCGGCGGTGGCCCCGGCACCCATGGAGATGATGATCTGCTTGAACGGCACCGTGGTAACGTCACCGGCCGCCAATATACCAGGCACGCTGGTCTGGCCTTTGGCGTCAATCACGATCTCACCCCGGTTACTCAGTTCCAAAGTGCCTTGCAGAAATTCGCTGTTGGGCACCAGACCAATCTGGACGAAGATACCGGCCACTGTCAGGTCGTGCATCTCGCCGCTGACGCGATCCTTGTATTTCAGGCCTGTCGCCTTGCTGCCATCACCAACCACTTCAGTGGTCATGGCGTTTTTGATGATGGTAACGTTCGGCAGGGATTCTGCTTTTTTCACCAGCACGGCGTCGGCACGCAGGGTGTCGCCAAATTCCAGTACGGTTACGTGTTCAACGATCCCTGCCAGGTCAATCGCGGCTTCGATACCGGAGTTACCACCACCAATAACGGCAGTTGGCTTGCCTTTGAACAGCGGGCCGTCACAGTGCGGGCAGAAGGCCACCCCTTTGGTTTTGTACTGCTCTTCACCGGGTACGTTCATTTCTCTCCAGCGTGCACCAGTCGCCAGAATCACGGCTTTGCTGGTCAGGATGGCACCGTTTTCCAGTTCAACCTGTTTCAGTGTCTGGCCGTCGACTTCAATCTCACGAATCGCTTTGGCACGCTGGTTGGTCATCACATCGATATCGTAATCCTTGACGTGCTCTTCCAGGCCAGCCACCAATTTCGGGCCATCGGTGGCTTTTACCGAGATAAAGTTTTCGATCGCCAGTGTGTCCATGACTTGCCCGCCAAAACGTTCAGCCACAATACCGGTGCGGATGCCTTTACGGGCAGTGTAAATCGCCGCTGAAGCACCCGCAGGGCCACCACCGACCACCAGCACGTCGAACTGTTCCTTGGCGGAAATTTCGGCGGCTTTTTTGGCATCGGCGTCATCGTCCACCTTGTTGAGGATCTCTTCCAGCGTCATGCGACCGTTGCCGAAAGGTTCGCCGTTCAGCATCAAAGTTGGTACCGCCATAATACCCACGGTTTCCACTTCTTGCGGGAACACACCACCGTCGATCATGGTGGCACGCACGTTCGGGTTCAGTACCGCCATCAGGTTGATGGCCTGGACGACATCCGGGCAGTTGTGGCAAGACAAGGATATGTACACTTCAAAGTCCAGTGGCTTGTTCAGGCCTTTGACTTGCTCCAGCAACTCAGGTGCCGCTTTGCTTGGATGACCGCCCGCTTGCAGCAGCGCCAGTACCAGTGAAGTGAACTCGTGGCCCATTGGCACACCGGCAAAGGTGACTCGGGCCGCTTCGCCTTCCGGGCCAACCGTCATGCGTGGTGTACGACCACTGTCACCAGAGACGATTTTCAGGGCAACCTTGTCGGACAGGTCGGCAATATCACGACCCAAGCTTTCCAGCTCGATGGATTTGTCGTTGCCTTCTTTGGTGTAGACAGTCAGCTCAATCGGACGAACGATGTTTTGGAGATAAGCGCCCAATTGCTGTTTCATGTTTGCGTCAAGCATGATGGTTTCCTTATTTCGTTGATTTCGTTCAGGCTGCTGCAACGACGGCATGAACGCCTTTATTCAAGATACGAGACTATGATAGCCCTGCCCCTATGATTATATAAATCAATCTTTTCTAACTATTCGATAGCTTGAAGCTAAAAATAAAAACAAAAAATATCTGATTGTCATTGTGTCCCTGGACTGACAGACCTCGCTTGAGTCGTATCAATGTCCGGCCGGGTTAGTGGCTGACAGGGTTGTTTGTAGAGCTGTTACTGCTCTGGTTTTACTGTGGCTACAAACGCAAACAGCCCCGTCTGAAGACGAGGCTGTTCACAACAGTGGAGCAGCCGCGGATGCTCCCTTTTATCTTACCTGCCCAAAATTCAGATCAGATTTTGCCAACCAGATCCAGTGAAGGAGCCAGTGTGGCTTCGCCTTCTTTCCACTTGGCCGGGCAAACTTCACCTGGGTGAGCCGCGACGTATTGAGCCGCTTTGATTTTGCGCATCAGGTCGTCGGCATCACGGCCAATACCTTCAGCGGTCACTTCCATGGCTTGAATCACACCTTCTGGATCGATCAGGAAAGTGGCACGGTCTGCCAGGCCTTGACCTTCACGCAGTACACCGAAGTTGCTGGTGATAGTGGCCGTCTGGTCGCCTACCATGTAGTAGTTGATGGTGCCAATCGCATCTGAAGTGTCGTGCCATGCTTTGTGGCAGAAGTGGGTATCCGTCGAAACAGAGAACACTTCAACACCCATGGATTGCAGTTCTTCGTATTTGCTGGCCAGGTCTTCCAGTTCAGTCGGGCAAACAAAGGTGAAGTCAGCTGGGTAGAAGAAAAAGACAGCCCATTTACCCAGAACGTCGGCTTCGGTGATGTCGACGAATTCGCCTTGTTTAAAGGCAGTAGCAGAGAATGGTTTGATAGCAGTATTGATCATAGTGGTCACTCCAGTGAGTTTGAGTCAGAGAATATATCCGGGAACGAGATCTATAATGCGCCGCCCCACGCCATAGGTTAAATTAATCTTTTTAAATAGGCCTATAGCCAATAGCCAATAGCCATCGAACGATATCGCTATTGAGACGAGCCGAATGAAAGCCAGCAGGCAGCCGGCTGGATTAACTCGAACACAATTGTGAGTCAGGTAAAGGCAAGCCCAGACCAGACACGACCGACGCTTACGGTAATGTCTGGCCATCCGGGCAAGAAATCAATGAGTCAGATCAGCAATATGCCTGAACCAGGCCAGATATTGCGGATACCCCCCCGCACAGACAAAATTAACCTGCAGCGGATCGGCCGGATCACTCAAGCCCGCCACTGCTTGCCAGTACGACTCATGATCAGCCGGGTGCTGCTGCAGGGCGTCAACATCCACACTCGGGCGAATCACCTCACCGCCACTGCTATCGACCAGCAAGACTACGTTATCGGATTCGAACTGACGGCCGAGATCCTGCACCAGGGTCAGGAAGCCCCGGTCACTGCCACCCCGTTGCCATTCATCCCCCACCCGATGGGAGGTGATGGTGTCACCCACGCCGATAATGCGGGGCATCTGGGCCGGATCAAACGCTTCCCTGGATAAAGCCAGCAGTGCGGCATGGGAGCCTGGTGCGCTACGGGCGCTGAAATCTTCTCCCAGTGGATACACCCCGGTTTTGGCAGCGTAATACTGATTCAGTAATACCAGCACTCCGGACTCCTTTACTGCACCGGTCAGCATGAACTGGAAATCTGTGGTTCCCCAGCTGTTACCATCGGCCGGTTTAATCCGCTCTTGCCCGGTTACCGGATCGGTTCCCAGGTTTGGGGCATAGTGGATAAAGAAAGAATCGCCCATGCCTTGTGCTTTCGCCTCTAGCAGCAATTTGGCCATAAAAGACTGCAAATCGTGTTGCAGCCGCGTCACGCTACTGACCGAACCGAGTACGGCACATAACAGGTTGGCATTAATCGTCGGCGAAGCGCGGTTATCCAGCACGACGGCGTCTGCCAGCAAGTGGATGTTTTCCTTGGCGAGGTTGTAGGGAGTATTGCCCAGTAAATTGATCAGAAAATAGCGGGCTTTCACTGGTATTTGCAGCAAGAAGGCCATTTCTGCCGAGCTGACACCGGGGTGAGTGACTTTGCCAAAGCGATCCTGTAACTGGACGCCGCCGGCACCCAGGCCCGGCAAATACAAACCTTGCTGCTTGGCTGTTGAGTCTCCTAACGCCCGATCAACAATCGGATTGACCCCTCGTTTGCCGATGTGTTCGCCATTGGTGAGCACGTAGAAATGCCCGGCCTGTTGGCGTACAGCCTGGATATAAGCAGGATCCATCGTGCGGCTCAGCGGGTCGTTAACCAACCCCATACACACACCGTCCAGATCCTGAATGATCAGATAATCGCGTTCTGCCGCCAAGGCATCAGCGAGCGGAGAAGTATCGGTGTGCCATTGATACGAAGAAAGATCCGGGGACATACAGGCTCCATCGTTGCTGGTTTTTCAGACAACGACCATACCATTCCTGATCTGCTTTGGCTCTGCTGCGACCAGAGCCAGACCAGTCTTGATCAGACGCGGGAGGCCGCGCCGTCGTTCGCCATGGCCGCCGCCGGCGGCATGGACTCCAGATGCAAGGTGCGTGTCGGGAAGGCACAGTCAGCTCCCTCAGCATGGATGATACGGATCATCTCCAGCATCACCGCCTGCTTGACCTTGTGGTAGGTGCTCCAGTCGGTGGTTTTGGTAAAACAGTACACAAAGAAATCCAGACTGGAGGCACCAAAACTGTTGAAGTTCACCATGATCATTTGATCGGTATCGATATCCGGATGTGCTCGTAACATGGTATCGATCTTGTGCAACACATTATCCAGCAAGTGGGAGTCCTGATAACGCAAGCCGATGGTTTCATAGATACGGCGATTCAGCATCCGTGACGGGTTTTCCACCGCAATACTGGTAAATACCGAGTTAGGTACATACAAGGGGCGTTTGTCGAAGGTGCGAATACAGGTAACCCGAAAGCCGATGTGCTCCACCGTACCTTCGATATTGCGATCCGGGGAACGGATCCAGTCTCCTACTTTGAAGGGGCGATCCATATACACCACGATCGAACCAAAAAAGTTAGCCAGCAAGTCCTTGGCCGCCAGGCCAACCACCAGCCCGCCGACCCCACCAAACGCCAGCAAGCCAGAAATGGTAATCCCCAGCGACTGGAATACCGGCATCATGATCAATATCGTGACGGCGACCTTGGCCAGCTTGCCGACCAACTGAATCGTGGTTGGATCGGCTCCCCGTACAATCTGCCGCTGCTCTACCTGGTTAATCAGCCGCCAGATTCCCCAGGCCACCAGGATAATCAACGACAGCTGCCGCACCACCGGCACGCTGGTCATGACATCCAGCTGAAAGTTACGGGTAGTAATATCGGCCACCCAGGTGGCGCCAATGGCAATAATGATCCAGTTCACCGGCACCGCAATGGCATTCAGCAGCACATCATCCCACTGATTATTACTATGAGCTGCCAGCCGAGCCAGACGCTTGCGCACAATACGCCAGACAAAAGCAGCCACCACCATAATCGTCAGGGCAATTGAGACATCCCAGAACCAGTCATAATTCTGGCTGACCAGGTCATGCCACCAATCTGGCAGTGTAAAAACGAAATCGGACATAAATCGATCCTTGGCAACAGCAAACGCAACGGAAGTAATAAGCACAAGATCGAGAGAGTAGGGAAAAACCATGAAAGTAACAATTCACTGGTGAAATCCATGGCAGATATTCAGTCGCAGTGATGCCGATATGGTGGCCAATACATGGCTTTATTCCGGTTTGAGCGCAGAGTCGGTGCTACTATCGCCTCAACCGAACATGAATCCGCTTGATTTATGCAACTTGTATTGAGTCTTACACAACCTTGTTCCATAAAAATACATTACCGATCAGCCATATAGCTGATACCCTCCCCGGCCTCTTGTTCCTGATCCTGTTTTCATCTCAAGGTAGTCATTTCATGAAACACCCTCTTTCCGTTGCCATTTTATTAATGGCCAGCTCCTGCTATTCCGTTGCCAGCGAAGCCGCCATGCGCAGCCAGGGCGACTGGTACGGCTATTGGGGCTGGAACAACGCCACCTACTCCGACAGCGATATCCATTTTGAGGGAGACGACTACGACTTTACCCTGCATAACGTCTCCGCCAAGGATCATCAGACCCCGTTCAGCATTGCACAGGTTTTTCATAGCTACCTGAACCCCGGCCGCTTGACGATTCCCCAATACAACTGGCGTTTCGGCTACTTTGTGCAGGATAACTGGTCAGTCTCGCTGGGCTGGGATCATATGAAGTACGTTATGGTCCAGGACCAGACCGTCACCATGACCGGAGTGAACGATCGCGACGGTTTCGAAAAAACCAACCCTGCCGCCGAAGAGGTTGTATTAAGCGGCGACTTCCTCACCTACGAACACACCGATGGCTTTAACCAGATCTCACTGGAAACCGAGGCCTATTTACCGGTATGGCAGTACGGTACGGACAAGGACATTGCCCTGTTTGCCGGTGCGGGTGCGGGCATTATGTACCCGAAAAGTAACGTCAAACTGATGAGTGGCGCGCGTAACGATGAGTGGCATATTGCCGGTTACAGCACACTGGTGAAAATCGGCGTGGAAGCCAACGTCTGGCGAGGATTGTTTGTGCGCTTTATTGGCAAGTACGGTTACGTCAATATGACCGATGTACTGACCACCCATAGCAGCAGCGACAGGGCTCGTCAAAAAGTGTTCTACGATGAATATATTGGCGCCGTCGGGTATCGGTTCTGAGTCCTCTATTGTATGGATGATCGAGGGTGTTCGCGTTAAAGGTGTCACACAGGGCTGAGGGAAAGATCATAACCAGGAGAAAAAAGCGTCGTTTCCTGGTGGTCAGAGATCTGCGAATCACACAGCCTCAGCAAAGCTGAGGCTGGACTCGCAACAAATTGCTCGCCCGTGTTGGCGGCGTTCAGGCTGTAGAAAAACCTCCCGAACTATGATCTGACCGGGTTTTGAAATGCAGGAGGCGGTGATGGCTCGTTCAAACACTATGATTACAAGCAAACGTCGATGGTGGTCATTAATTATCAGGATCAGTTGCAGCCAGGTACTTTTGAGCATGCCCTGAATTATCCCTATTTTTTATAAAGAGGCTGAAAAGCTGGGTCTGTCCGCGTTTCACCAGCCTTATCTTTAAAGCCCTGTTTTGTGATACTGTCCCGCACTCAAAAACCCTGTTCTGCGAAACTGTTCCGTTCTTTATAACCTTAGAACAGGCACTGAAAGTGATATGGTATCTGGCTTTTAGACAGCTAAAGCCTGAAAGACCGGAAACACAGAATTAGCCAAGGGTTGCCGATAAAACCGGCAATTAACAATGGAAAATGAGCTTAGTGGGTAAATTGATTAGAAATAAATTTTTCTACAGGCTTGTTAGGAATAGAGGGCAGCATGAAGATGCTTTTAGTCACTGAAATACATAGCTGTATTGTGGTTTCTTTATGAAAGGTTATGATCAAGAGAAAGTTATAAATAATTCATGTTTATTGCCAGTTGGTTCGACTTTCTTTAGATATGCTAGGTTGTATGATATAGATGAGATTGTAAAGCTGGATGAAAGTGTTTTCGATAAGCATGAAACAATTGATAGGAATAAGTTTTTCGAATGGCATAATAAAAACCCAAAAATTTTTACCTGTCTAGTTGATGATAATAAGGTTGCAGGGTACTTCTCTATATTGCCTTTAAAAAAAGAGTCATTAGATAAATTCTTAGCAGGGGAGGTTTGCGAAAAAAGTTTTACCAGCAATGATATTCTCCAATATAAGGATGCTGTTGGTCATTGTAGGGATTTTTATTTTTTCTCTATAGCTATAAATTCAAATGGCAGGAAATTATTCTTGCGGTATTTTCTAAATGAAATAGCAAAAGAGTTGCAAGCTAATAATAATTCAAGAAATTTATATGTCACAGCAGCTAAAAATGAAGGAAGGGCTTTGATTGAACGGTTTAACTTTAGACTCGTTCAAAAGGGGGCGTGTCGTGCTGATGGCCATGATTTGTATGTTAAAGAAGTTGATGATTTTATTAAACGTATTAAGGCCCATAGAGGCTATATCAAATATCGACTTGATAATATAGATAAAATTTATTGATTAACCGGAAACCGATACCTGATAATAAACAGCAGCTGGGCCTTTTCTATCTGGTGCGTAACAAGTGTCGGATGACGCGCTAATCGGGTTTCAGGTGTTGGCTGGTTCGGTGTCGGGCGCTTATCCAACCTACGACTGGTGCGTAACAAGCTGTTCCCAATTCAAACCGTTAGCAGCACTTGCAAACCTTGTTTCCCAAGGAACAAGAGAAGAAGTATTCAATGAGCTAATAGGATTCATCAGGAGTACACTATCTAATTCCAGCAAGTTGGCAAAAGCACTCACTGCATAGCCTCCCATAGAACCACCATAGCCAATTTTCCGTCGAAATTTCTTCAACTGCAAAGCAAAACTCTCAAGAAAATCAATAAACAAATCATTTCTGTACCAAGTAGTCTCTCCTATGCAAGAAAAAGATATTACATTTAAATTTTTCTTGCAGAGATACTCATATCCCCATGGAGAATACGAGGTTTCATGTATATTATTTGGATTAGTAACCTCTCCCGCATTCGAAAAGCTTATTACCAATGGGGCTTCAGTGTTCAAAATTGAATATTTTAAATAAACACCCCCAACAACCCCGCAACCTTTACAAGGTTTAGAACTGGAATGGTCCAATTCTAAAATGTTGTCACCATACAATAATTCAAACAAAAGCAATACCCCAGAAATAACTTACTTCAATAATGACTTATAATATTCGATCTTTTCTCTTATAAACCCACCATGCGGCCTGAATCTATTGGCGATAAGCATCAAAGAATTTGCTTTCTTCAGGTCAACCTTCTCCAAAAGCAAAGCCGAGTCTCGCACAATATCAATCTCTTTTTCTGTAAGATAATCTGCTTTATAGGATAAAGTTGAGATAATACCCAATATAGAATTGAATTCTTCTTCTGTGAACTTATAGTTGCTTTCATCAGGGTAGTCTTCAAAACTACCATCAAAACTTTGTTCAAGACCAAACCAATCAAATAAAGTATGATTTTTATTCTCAAAAACGGAATAAAATTCTTGTGCTTCCTTCTTTGATGGCATCACTTTACAGCTATCACGGTTAATTTTTGACCTGACTTTGTCAACGATCACGGATGGATAATCCAAATTTATGAGAAGATGTGAACACAGGCTATATAATCTACTAACCCCCTCGTTCACCCGGATGGATTCCAAAGAATAAGGGAGGTTTATTATTCTTGGAAAATCCGAACAAATATCACCATCAATCAAGTTATTTTTTTCGAACAATCGAAGTGAAACCGATTCTTTTCCAAAAATATTGCACCATATTTTTATTTTTCTTTCAAAATCCAAATATTTTTTCAAATCGTCCGTTAATTCAGGTAATGCTGAAGCAGAATGTCCGCATAAACAGCTAGACAACATAAGTTTCGGAACACTACATTTTGCGGCCTGTTGCTTAAACGATAACGCAAGTTTATCCTGGCGTCTCAAATAAACGATAATAACCACCTTATCAAAGTAACATAAAATAGTTTCTTTTAATTTGGATATTTCCTCTTCATCATTCAAAAGAGAAAAATGTTCTCCAGAAATGATAACGTTATCTTGGGTCGATTTACCCAAGAAACCATCAAAATCTGAAGACACTTCATACTCCATTGACTCACTACCTTTTATTTTAATAAAAGATGATGAATTACCCAGTTTATCAAGTGACAAAAATTCCCAACCGACATCCAACAAATTTGATCTATTATTATATAGAGCTAATTGTAATGACGAAGACCCCGTCTTATGAAACCCTATATGCAAATACAATGTTCTCATATTTATTCTCAAAAAAATATCTAGTATTTATTTTATCACTAATTATTGCACCTAGGAACCCTTCAGAAAGAGTACCTCATCATGGTAAACCAAGTCTGAGTTCTCTTTCGTATTAAGATATATTTAATAACGGATTGGACAGATTTGCTCTGACGCCAGAGCTCGACAAGACCGTTTTGGTTCATGAGTGGCAATGGCCACAATCGATTGGCACTGCCTGTCGACAGCTTGCAAGAGTTTTCCTAGAGAACGTGTACCTGATTCCATGGCAAAAGAGCCATAAAAGTGCCTGTTAGCTTCAACGACGACAGATATGGACTTTGATCTTAAACGGGATGTTATGCGTCGCTACACTAGCCCAACCTACCATATGACTTTGGTCATCAGGTAGGTTGAAAAAGCCTGGGAGACTACGTTCACGCCACCAAAACAACAGGCCAACGGTTTATCACGACAGCCGCTGCCGCACCGCTTCAAACAAACAAATACCGGTCGCTACCGAGACATTTACCGAGCTGACTTCCCCCGCCATCGGGATATTGATCAAATGATCGCAGTGTTCGCGGGTCAGGCGGCGCATGCCAGCACCTTCAGCCCCCATCACCAGTGCCAGCGGACCTGTGAGGTCTTGCTGATACACCGCGGTGGTGGCTTCTCCTGCGGTACCCACCAGCCAGATACCGCGTTCTTGCAGTTCGGTCATGGTACGAGCCAGGTTGGTCACCTGTACATAAGGCACGACTTCCGCAGCACCACAGGCCACCTTGGCAACAGTGGCATTCAGCGGCGCTGATTTGTCTTTTGGGGCAATCACCAGGTGCACACCGGCAGCATCGGCGGTGCGCAAGCAGGCACCCAGATTGTGAGGGTCGGTAACGCCATCCAGAATCAGGATAAAGGCCGGGCCTTCGATGCGATCGAGTACATCTGGCAGATTACGCTCGCTCACTCCCTGTAGCGGCTTGCGGAACGCAATGACACCTTGATGGTTACCATCGGCTTTCTGGTTCAACAACCCTTTGTCGGCTTCACGAATATCCAGGCCAAGTCGCTGGGCTTCGTCCAATACCTTTTGCATGCGTTGATCAACGCGGCCTTTTTGTACCCAGACTTCTGTCACCTGATCCGGGCTGCGTTGTAGCAGAGTGGTGACGGCGTGCAGGCCGTATACAGCATCAAGCTTCATTCATTTGTCTCGTTGGAGGGCCACTCGCGAGCGAATGGCAAACAGCCCTCAGTGTATGCTAGTCAGGGTTTGGTGGTACTTTTGGCCTTTGAGCCAGCTTTGGGAGCGGCCTTGGGTCCAGGAGCGGCTTTACGCTTCGGCTTTTTGGCTTTTGGTTTGGCTTTGGTAGCCGCTGCCGCAACACCACTGGCGGGTGCTTTTTTGGCGTTCAGTTTCTGGCGCTTGCTGGGCGATTTTTTGCGGCTTTTCTTTTTACCACCAGCCGCGTCTTTCTCGGCCACACTGCCCCCTTTATTGACAGCAGCGCCGGCTACCATGGCGGGAGCGGTTGCCGCCGCGGACTTGTTGGCCGCCGGTTTTTTACGGCGACGACGGCCAGAAGGCTTGAGCGTTTCATCCTTGCTGCCAGTCGTTGTTGCTCCAGAGGCGGTGCTTTTGGCCCGCCGACGAGGCAAACGTGGCGCTTCCGGCGCTGCTTGCCCGGCTTTGCCTGGCGCGGTAGCCAGATCGAAATCGACCTTGCGTTCGTCCAGATTAACACCCGACACCTGCACCCAGAGGCTGTCTCCCAGGCGGAAGGTGCGACGAGTGCGTTCGCCAACCAGCCGGTGTTTGGTGGCATCAAACTGGTAGAAGTCATTCGCCAGCGAGGAGATATGCACCAACCCTTCGACATAGACGTTTTTCAGTTCAACAAACAAACCAAAGCCGGTCACGGCCGTGATAACGCCTTCGAACACGTCACCAACCCGATCCTGAATGTACTCACATTTAAGGAAGTCGTTCACGTCCCGAGTGGCGTCATCGGCACGACGCTCGGTCATGGAGCAGTGTTCACCCAGCTGGATGACTTGCGCCGTATCGTAGGGATAGATTTCGGCCTTGGCCAGCGGCTTGGCACCTTCGGCACGGATGACGTTACGGCATTCCTGTTCGCTGCGAATCACGCTGCGAATAGCACGATGCACCAGCAAATCCGGATAGCGACGAATCGGCGAGGTAAAGTGAGTGTAGGCCTTGTACGCCAGACCAAAGTGGCCTTCGTTTTCCGGGTGATAAACCGCCTGACTGAGCGAGCGCAGTAACACGGTCTGAATCAGATGGGAGTCCGGGCGATCCTGAATACTGCTGAGTAATTCCTGATAGTTTTTCGGGGTCGGCTTGCCTTTACCGGTATTGATTGCCAGCCCCAGCTCACCAAGAAACGAGCGCAGGTTTTCCAGCTTGTCTTCATTCGGGCCTGGATGGACGCGGTAAACACAGGGCACCTGATATTTTTCCAGGAAGCTGGCGGCGCACACGTTGGCGGCCAGCATGCACTCTTCAATCAGCATATGGGCATCGTTCCGACTGATCGGCACGATTTCCTGAATCTTGCGCTCGGCATCAAACACAATGCGGGTTTCGACCGAGTCGAAGTCCATTGCACCCCGCTCTTCACGCTTGCTGCGCAACAGCTGGAACAGGCTGTACAGGTTTTCGATGTGAGGCACGACCGCCGGGTAATGATCACGCCAGATCTGGCCTTCTTCACTGCGCGGTTGCTGCAGCATCGACCAGACCTTGTTGTAGGTCAGGCGGGCATGGGAGTGGATCAGCCCTTCCATAAACTTGTAACCAGAGATGTTCCCGGCTTTGGAGATGGTCATTTCGCACACCAGCACCAAACGGTCCACTGCCGGATTCAGGGAACACAGCCCGTTGGACAGTTTTTCTGGCAGCATCGGCACCACAAACCCGGGAAAATACACCGAGTTGCCGCGGGTATGGCCTTCAATATCCAGTGCCGAACCCGGTTTGACATAGTGGGATACGTCGGCGATGGCAACGTACAAACGCCAGCCACCGGTGTTCTTGTTACGTTCGCAGTACACCGCATCGTCGAAATCGCGGGCATCTTCACCGTCGATAGTGACAAACGGCAGGTGACGCAAATCAATCCGGTTGGCCTTGTCTTCCTCACGTACTTCGTCAGACAGCTTTTTGGCTTCGACGGTCACCGCCGCTGGCCATTCGTGGGGAATATCGTGGCTGCGAATAGCCACTTCGATTTCCATGCCCGGAGCCAGATGCTCGCCCAGCACTTCAACTACCTTGCCAACCGGCAAGCCACCCTGTTTTGGCTGGGCAACGATTTCGACCATTACAAACTGGCCGTGCTCGGCACCGTTACGTCCATCAGCAGGAATCAGCACTTCAGTGCTGACACGCTTGTTGTCAGGCTGCACCACGCCAACACCGGCCTGGTCGAAATAACGGCCGACGACGTGCTGGGTGTTACGTTCGAGTACCTGCACGATCTTGCCTTCCGGACGCCCACGGCGATCCAGGCCAAGAATCTGCACGGCGACCTTGTCACCATGAAAGACTTTGCGCATTTGCCGGTTCGACAGATAAATATCGTCGGCATCGCTACGCAAGACGAAACCAAAACCGTCCTTGTGCCCCATGACGACACCGGTCACCAGGTCGGCTTTTTCCATGGGGAAAAACTGGTTGCGCCGGTTGCTCATCAGCTGGCCGTCCCGCGACATGGCGATCAGTCGGCGGCGCAGGGCTTCAACCCGCTCGGGATCTGATTCTGTCAGCGCTTCACACACATCTTCATGAGTCATTGGACGGCCGGATTGCTCCAGCAGCGTCAACAATGCTTCCCGGCTGGGTACCGGATTGTCGTATTTCTTTGCCTCCAACGCGGCGTTGGGGTCGTGAATGGGGGAGTTTTTTGGGGTGGGAGAATCCGTCAATGTACGGCTCCTGTTTTTATGAGGGATGTGTTTGGGCGCCACAGGCGGCTGGTCGAGACCGGTTTTATGTTATTCATGCCAGACAGTATACCCAAAGGCAGCTGATGCTGCTCAATCTGCTGTCATAGTCCACGAATATTAATCAACATGGATTCCCGACCCACACCGGCGGCGGCCAATTGATCAAGGTAATCTTGCCAGAGCGTTGCCTGATTCATACACAAATGGTGCAAATAAGACCAGTCGTACAGTCCGGAATCATGACCATCGTCAAACACCAGTTTCAGGGCGTAGTTGCCAGCGGGTTCAACCCGCAGCAGGCCGACGTCTTTTTTACCCGATTGCAGCACGCCGTTGCCGGTACCGTGACCGCGTACTTCGGCTGAAGGTGATAACACCCGCAGGAATTCGAAACTGAGTTCATGGCTTTGTTCGCCGTAGCGTAATACCAGGCAACGGCTGCTTTTTTTTACGGTGATGCCATCTGGCTTCATGGGCTATCTCCCGAACTGAGGGATGGAACACGTGGCAAATGTTGCCAGATTAGCGTGTGTTGGTCGTTGCGGCTAACGGTTTGGGTTGTCGGATCACGGTAATCAGTATAGATAGACGCCGGTCTCTCGGCGACTCGATTAAACATCCATATATCCAAATACCCAACCAAATATTGAACGCGGTTGCTCTTATAGCGAGAGCAACCAGCGTCAACCAGGCCTTTGGCTCAGAGAATAAACTGGCTCAGGTCCTGGTTTCTCACCACATCGCCCAACTGGGCCTCAACATAAGCGGCGTCGATGACAACGGCGTCGCTCAGGTCGGTGGCGTCAAAGGAAACGGTTTCCAGCAGGCGCTCCATAATGGTGTGCAAACGACGAGCCCCGATGTTCTCGGTGCTTTCGTTCACCTCGTAAGCGATCTCCGCCAGGCGCTTGATGGCGTCCGGGCGAAATTCAAGCTCCACGCCTTCGGTCTGCAACAAGGCACGGTATTGTTCCGTCAGCGAGGCGCTGGGTTCAGTCAGAATACGTTCGAAGTCGCCCGGCGTCAGTGCTTGTAATTCAACCCGGATTGGCAAACGTCCCTGTAGTTCCGGGATCAGATCTGACGGCTTGGCAACGTGGAAAGCACCGGAAGCCACAAACAGGATATGGTCAGTCTTGATCATGCCGTGTTTGGTGCTGACGGTACTGCCTTCAATCAGCGGCAACAGGTCGCGCTGTACTCCTTCACGGCTGACATCACCACCGGAACCGGATTCGCCTCGCTTGGCAACCTTGTCGATCTCATCAATAAAGACGATGCCGTTTTGCTCTACCAGGTCGATCGCTCTGGCTTTCAGGTCTTCCATATTGAGCATTTTGGCCGCTTCTTCATCCTGAAGCTGCTTGAAAGCATCGCGGATTTTCAGCTTGCGTGTGGTTTTTTTGTCGCTCCCCATGTTGGAAAACATGTTCTGCAACTGGCTGGTCATTTCTTCCATGCCTGGCGGCGCCATAATCTCAACGCCTGCCGGTGCCTGCGCAACAGCGATATCAATTTCCTTGTCATCCAGCTGACCTTCACGCAGTTTCTTGCGGAAAATCTGACGGGTGGAGGAATCTTCGGTTTTGGGGCTGGTTGTGGTGTCCCACTCGCTTTGTGTATTGGAACGAGCCGGAGGCAGTAAAGCATCAAGAATACGTTCCTCTGCCGCTTCTTCAGCCCGGTGGCTGACTCGCACCATCTCTTGCTCGCGCAGCATTTTAATGCCGGTTTCGATCAGATCCCGAATAATGGATTCCACGTCTTTGCCGACATAACCCACTTCGGTGAATTTGGTTGCTTCGACCTTGATAAAAGGGGCGTTGGAAAGTTTGGCCAGACGTCGGGCAATTTCGGTTTTACCCACCCCGGTCGGACCAATCATCAGGATATTCTTGGGGGTCACTTCATCGCGCAGTGCTTTTGGCAGCTGCATGCGACGCCAGCGGTTACGCAGGGCAATCGCGACGGATCGTTTGGCATTCTGCTGGCCAATAATATGACGGTCCAGCTCGTGAACAATTTCTCTCGGGGTCATTTCGCTCATGCGTTATCTCCGGCAGACAGGCATTCAACCGTCATATTGTTGTTGGTAAAGACACAGATCTCTCCGGCGATAGTGAGGCTTTTTTCGGCGATGTCTCGTGCCTCCAGGTCTGTGTTGTGTAACAGGGCACGAGCCGCGGCCAGGGCAAATTGACCACCAGAACCCACACCAATCAGATCTTCTTCCGGCTGCACCACGTCGCCATTACCGGTAATGATCAGGGAAGCGGTGTGATCAGCCACTGCCAGAATCGCTTCCAGCTTGCGCAGCGCACGGTCCGAGCGCCATTCTTTGGCCAGCTCGACGGCGGCACGCGTCAGCTGGCCATGATGTTGCTGCAGCTGGGCTTCAAATTTTTCAAACAGGGTAAATGCATCCGCGGTACTGCCCGCAAACCCGGCCAATACCTTATTGTTGTAGAGCCGACGGACCTTGCGTGCATTCCCTTTCATCACGGTATTACCCAGTGATACCTGGCCATCACCGGCAATCACCACCTGGTCACCACGTCGGACGGATACAATCGTTGTCATAGCGTACTTCCTGCTTACATTCGGGTCAGCGGTAAAAGATGGGGCCGTCAATCACGAAATCAAGTGTCTATGCCAAGCGGATTACATTTGCGCTTACCGCACTGTTATTTCTGGCTTGGACTGCCTTTACTTACCTTTGACGCTTTTTTAACAGTTGCCTGACTTTACCGACAGCCGGATACTCTACAATTGAATATACGCTGGAAAACAAGATGATTACTGCCAATACCGTTGTTGAATTGCACTACCGCATGACTGATAGCGAGAACCAACTGATTGAGTCGACTTTTGATGGCGAGCCAGTGCTGTACATGCACGGCAAAAAACAGATGCTGGGGGCATTTGAAGCGGCCCTTGATGGCCGCTCTGCAGGGGATGAATTACTGCTGACCCTGACCCCGGATCAGGCCTATGGCCAGCGCCACGACGACGCTCAACAACGGGTGCCGGTAAAACATCTGCAAGGTGCCAAACGCTGGCGCGCCGGAATGCTTGCAGAAGTTCAGACAGAACATGGCCCGCGCAAGGTGACGGTCGTCAAAGTTGGTAAATTTATGGCCGATGTTGATACCAACCATCCGCTGGCAGGCAAGACATTGACGTTTCAGGTGTCGATCCTCAGTACCCGTGATGCCACCGCCGAAGAACTGGCCCATGGCCACGCCCACGCCGGTGATCACTGCGGACACGGGTCCTGACAGGCGGATCTGCCGTACCAGATCAATCACATTGTCATGGTGCTGGCGTAGCATGGGACAACAGGCAAGACAGGTCATATTGACATTACAAAGCATGAACCATTCAGGGTGTTGGCTTATCTGATCAGAAAGCGACCCCATTCATATCACAAGGAGAACGTTATGGCGTTTAAACATTGGGCAATGGCGGCGGCTGTCGCGGTTATGGCAGGCTGCTCATCCAACCAGTCGATCGAAACCCAACCGGTCAGCTGTGCTTTTGCTGATGGTTCGGGCAAGGCAGCACCGGAATGGGTTTGTGGCGCACCGATTGATGGTGTCGACCTGACTGCGGTTGGTTATGCCGACAAAACTGCCGCTGGCCCCAACTTCATGAAACAAATGGCGGCCACTGCTGCCCGTGTTGAGCTGGCTCAGACCATGCGTATCGAAGTCCAGAACATGATCAAGCAATATGCTGAGACCACGGGTACCGGGGATGGCGAAACCGTCGACAAGGTGAATTCCTCTGTCACTCGCCAGATCACCAAGGAAACCCTGGTTGGTTCCAAAATCCTGCGCCAGATGCCGACCCCAAGCGGCGGTATGGTGGTACTGGTTGGTCTGAATGCCGACACCATGGCCCAGGTAACGGAACAGGCCCTGAAAACCTCCATGGCCAATGATCAGGCGCTGTGGCAGAAATTCCAGTCCGAAAAATCCTTTGATGAACTGGCTGAAGAAATCGCCAAACTGAAATAAACCGATTGCCCAACACAGCAGCAGCCAGGTTCACCTCGCTCTGCTGTGTTGGTTCCATCCCCCGACAACGGCTCAGGTAAGTTAACTGAGAGGGCAAGTGCCATGAACGTCAGATTCCAGCAAGGTTTACGCGGCTTTGTTGCTGTCGTCACCTTGATGACCAGTGCCTGGTCACTGGCCGCCACCCCGACACAAACCAATGAATACCAACAGTGGTTACAGCAGACCCAGGACAATTATCAGTCCTATCTGGATAAAAATGACCGCGCTTTTCTAACCTTTCTCAACCAGCGCTGGAAAGACGTCGAGGTTGAACCGGCACAACAACGAGATCCGGAACCCAAGCCGGATACTCTGCCGGTTGCCCGCCCGGCCCCGGTCGATACACCAGAACCAGCCCGGCCCACCAGTGAACCGCTCCCGCCACCCGTCGTGGTGGCGCCATTACCCCCTTCGACACCCCGGCCCGCGGTTATCCCACCGGAATCATTGCCAGCCAATCCCAATACCGTACAACTGACATTTTATGGACGCAGTCTCAGTGTCGAGATTCCCGATGGTTTCAAACAGACATTCAGCGGTCGACCTGATAACAAACGTATTGCCACTTACTGGCAGCAACTCGCCAGCAGTCAACATCAATCGCTTGTCGATGCGCTAACAGCCGCGGCCAGTGACTGGCAATTAAACGACTGGGCTACCGCCGTGCTGTTCAGTCAATTTGCTCACGCCCTGCATGATGACCCCAACAGTCAGGTACTGAACTGCTGGTTTTTACTGGTCAAAGCCGGTTTTGATGCCAGAGTCGCCTACGACCAGCA
Source organism: Oceanobacter sp. 4_MG-2023 (assembly GCF_030689165.1). Lineage (NCBI taxonomy): Bacteria > Pseudomonadati > Pseudomonadota > Gammaproteobacteria > Oceanospirillales > Oceanospirillaceae > Oceanobacter > Oceanobacter sp. 4_MG-2023. The sequence continues at coordinate 67,494 of NZ_JAUYVV010000004.1, forward strand.
AATTCACCTGCTGCTACCGGCCCAGGAAAAGCTCTACGGCGTTACCTATTTTGAGCTTGACCAGCAGCGTTATTACGCCATTCAACCCGGCGAGCAACCACTGGGACTGGGGACCGTCAAAACCTATCAGGGTACTCATGAACTGGGCTCACGCCCCATCGGTTTTAGCGATCCATACCGCTTTGTACCTGGTGGCGGCGAAGAAACACGAACGCTCAGCTTTCGCTGGCAAGGCCAGACTGAATCCCTTCAGGTCAGTTACCCTGCCGACTACAGCGCTTATCTGGCCACCTACCCGCAACTGGCACTGCCAGGCTACTTTCAGGCCGGATTACCAGCCGTTACGGCCCAGCAATTACTGGATCAGTTACGGCCTCGACTGGCCCGACTGAACGACCGTCAGAGCAAAATCAACTACCTGCTACGGTTGGTGCAAACCGGTTTCCGTTATGAAACCGACGCCGAGCAGTTTCAGAGCGAGAACTACCTGTTCCCGCTGGAAACCCTGCACTACCCTTACTCCGACTGCGAAGACCGCGCTGCTCTGTTTGGCTGGCTGGCGCAACAGCTGCTGGATGCTGATGTGCTGATTGTCGAGTTACCGGGCCACGTTGCCACCGCCATCGCCATGAACGCCACCGACAGCGCCATCACCGGCAGCGGCTGGCGGTTTGAAGGCAAACGCTACCTGGTAGCCGATCCGACCTACATCAATGCCGATCTCGGCATGATGATGCCCCGTTATCAAGACCAGACACCGACGTTAAGAAAATTCTGATCCCGCTGGGCGTCAAGCGTCATTGCCTCCGAACCGGTACTCACCAAGCAAACTGGACAGTCGAGAGGAGGCAGTCGCGCAACCCGGTGAGCGAGGCAATATGATGAATTCATTGTACTGTCGGTATCAGCACTCATCCTGCTATTCCGGGAGCGTATATTGCTTAAAAACAGTAATAATCACTCGAACCCCTGATAGCTGGGGTTTCCACATATGTCAGGGCGGCCAGATACCAGCACTTGTCACATCGAATCTGTATGATTGATGCAATCCTGGCTCACAGTCGCGCACAAGGAGTTGTTATGACCACAAGCAATTATCCCGCTACGTTTATCTCGCAAATTGATGATCTGGTCGCTCTGGCACCGGTGATTCCGGTTCTAAAGATTGAACACCTGGAAGATGCCGTACCCCTGGCTCAAGCACTGGTGGATGGCGGTTTGCCGGTTCTGGAAATCACCCTGCGCAGTGACGCCGCACTGGATGCTATCCGCGCCATTGCTGAACACGTTCCCGAAGCTCGGGTGGGAGCGGGTACCGTCACCAATACGGCTAACCTGCAGGCAGCCATTGATGCCGGTAGTGAATTTGTTTTTACCCCTGGCGCCACACCGGCACTGCTGGCTGGTGCGATTGCTGCCAATATTCCCATGGTACCGGGTATCCAGACGGTCTCGGAGATGATGACGGCGATGGATTTTGGCTACCGCCGCTTCAAGTTCTTTCCCGCCGCTGCCGCCGGTGGCACAGCCATTCTGAAGTCCATTGCCGGACCGTTTCCAGAAGTGCGCTTTTGCCCGACAGGAGGCATTCGTCCCGGTAATGCCAACGATTACCTGAGCCTTGGTAACGTTATGTGTGTCGGCGGTACCTGGCTGACACCGGATGAGCTGATTGCAGCCAAAGACTGGGATGCCATTCGCGAACTGGCCAGAAGCGCCAGCAACCTGCGCGGCTAAGACCCGTGCCCAACCAATACCTGTGACAGACAACAGAATGGCGACCTGTACCCTGCGTCGTTTTGTTGTCACAACGATCAATAACAATTCATTTAATCCGTTTACCGTAAGACAGACAAGGAATACCAATGTCCGCCGTTACCCAACTACCCGCCTGGCAAGCCCTCCAAAAGCGCGTCGAACCAGCACTTGAAACCCCGATCCAATCACTGTTTGATGACCCGGAACGTTTTGACAAGTATTCTCTCAAGGTCCAGAACATCTTGCTGGATATCTCCAAGAACCCCATCGACGACGAAACCTTCCAGCACCTGCTAGCATTGGCGCGTCAATGTGATCTGGAAAAATGTCGCGACGATATGTTCAACGGCGAACATATCAATGTCACCGAAGACCGGGCGGTGCTGCATACCGCCTTGCGTAATCGCGGGCATTCGCCGGTGTATGTCGATGGTGAAGATGTCATGCCTGTCATTGAGCATGAACTCAAGCGTATCCGGGTGTTTGTTAATGCCGTTCGCAAGGGCCGCTGGCGCGGCCATTCCGGCAAACGCATTACCGATGTGGTCAACATTGGTATTGGTGGTTCTGACCTTGGCCCACGTATGGTAACCCAGGCGCTCAAGCCCTATGCCGACGACCAGATCAAGATCCACTTTGTGTCCAATGTCGATGGCATGGAAATCGCCAATGTGCTGAAAGGACTCAACCCGGAGCGGGTATTGTTTGTGGTGGCGTCCAAAACCTTCACCACCGCCGAAACCATGACCAATGCCCAGACCGCCCGTAACTGGCTAATGGCATCCTCATTCGACAGCCGCGCCGTGGCGCAGCACTTTGTTGCCGTCTCCAGCAACGCCGAAGCCGTCAAAGCCTTTGGCATCAAACTGGAAAACACCTTCCAGATGTGGGATTGGGTTGGTGGCCGCTTTTCATTATGGTCTGCCATTGGCTTGCCCATCGCCCTGTATCTCGGCTTCAGACAGTTTGAAGAATTGTTGCAGGGTGCACATGATATGGACCTGCACTTCCGCAATGAACCATTAGAGCGCAACGCCCCGATGTGGCTGGCCCTGACGGCCTTATGGAACAGCACCTTCATGGGCCGCCACAGCCAGGCGATTTTGCCGTACGACTGGCCATTGCAGAAATTCTCGGCCTACCTGCAGCAAGCGGAAATGGAAAGCAACGGCAAATCCGTAGACCGTAACGGCGATATTGTTCCTTATACCACCGGGTCGATTATTTGGGGTCAGCTCGGGATTGATGGCCAGCATGCTTTTTACCAATACCTGCACCAGGGCAGTACCGTCGTACCGGCCGATTTTATCGGTTCGATCGAAAGCAGCACTCCCGTGGAAGGCCACCATGAAAAACTGATGGCCAATTTCTTTGCCCAGACCGAAGCCCTGATGTGTGGTATCAATGCCGACGACATTCGTCGGGACCTGACCGCCAAGGGCATGTCGAGCGCCGATATCGAGCGCCTGATTCCCCATAAGATCCACCAGGGCAACCGCCCGACCAACAGCCTGCTGCTGGATCAGCTCAACCCACGCACACTGGGTGCCTTGATTGCCCTCTACGAGCACAAGATTTTTATCCTCGGCACCATCTGGGACATCTGTTCTTTTGACCAATGGGGCGTTGAGCTGGGCAAAACCCTGGCAAAAAATATCCTGCCCGAACTGCAAAGTGGCGACGTGCGTAACGACCACGATGACTCCACCCGCAACCTGATGCAGTACTTTGTCGAGCAACGCAAAAACAGCGGCAACCTTGAGTAACCTTTCCGTCTGTCTAACCCACCGTCTGCTGACGGTGCACATCGCCGTCTAGCGGCGTTGACACAGCGGGCAATACACGGTTGCCCGCTGACCCTGACGAATCTCATTCAAGGTCGTCTCACACACCCGACACGGCTTGCCACCTCGTCCATAGACCTGCAACTGCTGGGCAAAATAACCGGGATTGCCATCACTGTTGACGAAATCCCGCAGCGTTGTACCCCCCTGCTCAATGGCTTGCCCCAGCACCTGGCGAATACAGTCCAACAAGCGTTCGAACCTGGGCTTGCTGATGTTGCCTGCTGCGGTTGTTGGCCGGATACCTGCCATAAACAGGCTCTCATTGGCGTAAATATTCCCCACCCCTACCATGGTATGGTTATCCATAATGAACAGCTTGATTGCCTGCTTCTTGCCCCGGCTGCGCTGATACAGCGACGCAGCGGATAACCCCGACTCCGCCTCGGGCAATAACGGCTCTGGCCCCAGGGAAACTATCTGGCTTAACACCGTATCAGGTGCCTGCCACAGCAATGCACCAAAGCGTCTGGGGTCGTGATAACGCAAGATCCAGCCGTTACCTAACACCCAGTCAATATGATCATGAATCCGCGGATCTTCTTCGGCCTTCACCAGTCGCAACGACCCCGACATACCCAGATGCCAGACCGCTGTCCCGGCGTCAAACTGCAACAGCAAGTACTTGCCCCGGCGACTCAAGCCCGTCACCTGCTGGCCCGTCAATGCTGATATCTCATCGGCCACCGGCCAGCGCAAGCGCGACTGGCGCACCACGACATTCTCAATGGTCTGATTGAGCAGGTAAGGGGTAATACCCCGCAAAGTGGTTTCTACTTCAGGAAGCTCTGGCATAGTGTTTTAACATAATGTTTTGACATGGTTGTTGGACGGTTGTTGGGCATGATGTTCTGGCACTGCGGGCAAACAGACAGCCTGCAGAGGCCGCTCTGACAGTATCAAATATAAACCGCAAACAGAGCGCACAAAGCCCTCGACAGCAAACGCCAGGCATAAAAAAACCCGGATAGCCTAAGCTATAACCGGGTTTTTCAAGCCTGTACAGGAAGAATCAATTACTTGATCTTGGCTTCCTTGTACATCACATGCTTGCGAACAACGGGATCAAATTTCTTGATTTCCATTTTCTCAGGCATGGTGCGCTTGTTCTTGTCTGTGGTGTAGAAGTGACCGGTACCGGCACTGGACACCAGACGGATTTTATCGCGTGGCATAATCAGTCTCCTTAGAATTTCTCGCCGCGAGCACGCAGCTCGGCCAGCACCGGATCGATGCCTTTCTTGTCGATGATACGCATACCTTTAGTTGATACACGCAGACGAACAAAACGGCTTTCGCTTTCTACCCAAAAACGGTGATATTGCAAGTTGGGTAAAAAACGGCGCTTGGTTTTGGTATTTGAGTGGGAAACATTATTCCCGGAAACAGGACCTTTTCCTGTTACCTGACAAACCTTAGACATGGATCTAGCCCCGATTCTTAACTGTATCGATCAATCTGAATTTCGTTAGCAACCGTGGGCTTGGAGCGCTTTTACAAGCGACACCAGATAGGCCCTGGCTGAAAAGAGTTGCGCTTTATACCAAAACCACAAACACAGCGCAAGCCGAAGTTTATTTTTTGTACGGAACCTGGCGACCCGAAATCGTCGTTTTACCGCCCTGAAACACCTGCGCCTGCCGCTCTCAGGTCAGATCCAGCCTCGCTCGGCAAAGGACACTTCTTCGCCATCACCCACCACGATATGGTCCAGCACCCGGATATCCACCAGCCCCAGAGCCTGCTGCAACTTGTCGGTAATATGCCGATCCGCCCGGCTTGGCTCCGCCACACCGGAGGGGTGATTATGAGTAAAGATTACGGCGGCAGCACCGTAGGCCAGCGCCTGCTTCACCACCTCACGCGGGTACACCGACGCACCATCAATGGTGCCCTGAAACAGCTCCTTGTACTGGATAACCCGGTTCTGGTTATCCAGAAACAGACACGCAAACACCTCATGATCGAGATCCCGGATCTGTGCTGACAAATAACGCCGGGTCAATTCCGGGCTGGTCAGGGCATCACCTTTTTGCAGCTGCTCCGCCAGATGACGGCGAGCCATTTCCAGCACGGCTTGTAACAGCGCAAACTTGGCCGACCCCAACCCCAGAGGCTGGCAAAAACGCTTTTCACTTGCCATCAAGAGCGGTCGCAAACCGCCAAACTCCGCCAGCAACTCCCGCGACAAATCCACGGCACTTTTGCCTTTGACCCCGGTGCGTAAAAATATCGCCAGCAACTCGGCATCCGACAGCGATGCCGCTCCCTGAGCCAACAGTTTTTCCCGTGGACGTTCCTGCTCTGGCCAATCCCTGATTGCCATTATCTGCCTCCTTGCAGTGCTGTTATGCTTCGTTCATTCAACCACCTGACGGGCACAGCATCTGTCATCGTGCCGTCACCTTCCGGGTGCCATTATGATACGAGGCTCCTTCGTTTCACCTGTGCGTTATACTGACGCCAATTTTACCCCAGTACTGACGAGCTCTCCATGCTGCAATTAGCCAACAAACGTATTTTGCTCGGTATCAGCGGCGGCATTGCTGCCTACAAATCCGCCGAACTGGTACGCACTCTGACCAAGGCCGGTGCCACTGTTCGAGTCATTATGACCGCTGGTGCGATGGAATTTATCACCCCGCTGACGCTGCAGGCCCTCTCCGGTAATCCGGTGCACCACGCCTTGCTGGATGAGACTGCCGAAGCCGGTATGGGTCACATCGAACTGGCACGCTGGGCTGATACCATCCTGATTGCACCGGCCAGTGCCGACCTGATTGCCCGCCTTGCCGCCGGTATGGGGGATGACTTGCTGACCACCGTCTGTCTGGCCAGCTCAGCACCGCTCTGCCTGGCACCGGCGATGAATCAGCAAATGTGGGCCGCCGCCACGACCAAGAACAATCTCTCGACATTGGCACGGCTGCGCGGCGATGCCTTGGCTCTGTTTGGACCCGGCAGCGGGGCCCAAGCCTGTGGCGATATTGGCCTCGGCCGAATGCTCGAACCCGAAGCGATTGCCCAACAACTGGCCGACCGTTTTGTTAGTGGTACCTTGGCGGGCAAGCAGGTGGTCATCACGGCCGGGCCAACCCGCGAAGCGCTCGACCCGGTGCGTTACATCAGCAACCACAGCTCTGGTAAAATGGGTTATGCACTGGCCCAGGCGGCACTGGAAGCCGGAGCGCAAGTTACACTGATCTCCGGCCCGGTCAGCCTGCCCGTACCCGAGCGGATCGCCTTGGTGCCGGTTACATCGGCCGCTGACATGCTGACAGCGTCATTAGCGACGCTGGGTCAATGTGACGTTTTTATTGCCAGCGCCGCCGTGGCCGACTACCGGCCGGCGGCGGTAGCGGAACAGAAGATCAAGAAAGCCGGTGACGAGATCCAGCTAACACTGGTCAAGAACCCCGATATTATCGCCACCGTGGCCCATCATCCACAACGGCCGTTTAGCGTTGGTTTTGCCGCCGAAACCCACGACGTCGACAGTTACGCCCGCGACAAACTCGAGCGCAAAAATCTCGATATGATCATTGCCAACGATGTCTCGCGTCAGGATATTGGCTTCGGTGCCGAAAATAATGCTGTCACGCTGTACAGCCGCCACGGTACGACCGAATTTGACGTCATGAACAAAACCCTGCTGGCGCGGCAACTGATCGCAGCGATCGCCCAGCAGCTCAAGGCGCAATAACAGCCCGCCGATGCCACTCATAAACCAACAGGAAGCCGCTACAGTGCATACCTTGCAATTCAAAATTCTCGACCCGCGCCTCGGCGATACCATTCCACTGCCAGAATACGCCACCAGCGGATCAGCAGGGCTGGACTTACGCGCCTGCATCGAAACCGACAGCCTGGTTATCGAACCCGGCCAGACCGTACTGATTCCCACCGGAATGGCGATTTATATCGATGATCCCGGTCTCGCTGCCGTGCTGCTGCCGCGCTCAGGCCTGGGCCACAAACATGGCATCGTACTGGGCAATCTGGTCGGTCTGATTGACTCCGATTACCAGGGCCCGCTCATGGTATCCTGCTGGAATCGTGGCACCGAACCGTTCACGCTGAATGTCGGCGAACGTCTGGCACAGCTGGTGCTGGTCCCCGTGGTACAAGCCCGGCTCCAGCAAGTAGAAGACTTTACGGCAACAGAACGCGGCAGCGGTGGTTTTGGCCACTCTGGCCGCCACTGAGCCATCCATAGCGAGCGCCAATCGGGTCAGGCTATACTGCCCGATTGCCAATAACCTGAACCATACTCATACTGCAGGGCCGATTGAGTGATCGGCCTTGCCCTGCACCCGATGGAGCCCCACCATGCCGCTGAACCGCGATGACGCTATCCAAACCGTCAACGTTCTGAGTCAGGCCCTGCCCTACCTGCAACGCTTTGTAGGCAAAACCATTGTCGTCAAATACGGCGGCAATGCCATGATCGACGAACATCTGAAAAACAGCTTTGCCCGCGATATGGTGATGCTGAAACTGGTTGGCATCAACCCGGTTGTGGTGCACGGCGGCGGGCCACAAATTGGCGAGTTGCTGACCAAACTCAATATCGAAAGCCACTTTGTTAACGGCATGCGCGTGACCACCAGCGAAACCATGGACGTGGTCGAAATGGTACTGGGTGGCCTGGTCAACAAAGACATCGTCAACCTGATCAACCAGAACGGTGGTGATGCCATTGGCCTGACCGGTAAGGATGGCCAGCTGCTGCACGCTCGCAAGCTGCATGTGACCCGGGCTTCTCCGGATCTGGAAAAACCGGAAATCATCGACATCGGCCACGTTGGTGAAGTCGCCAGTATCAACACCAAGGTGTTGGACATGCTCAATGACAGTGATTTTATTCCGGTTATTGCACCGATTGGTGTCGACTCAGAAGGTCGCTCCTACAACATCAACGCCGATTTGGTTGCCGGTAAGGTCGCGGAAGTACTCAAGGCCGAAAAACTGATTCTATTAACCAATATCGCCGGTTTGATGGACAAGCAGAACAATATCCTTACCGGTCTGACTACCCGGCAAGTCGACGACCTGATTGCTGACGGTACCATCTACGGTGGCATGTTACCCAAGATCCAATGTGCGCTGGATGCCGTCCATGCTGGCGTCACCAGCGCCCATATTATTGATGGACGCGTGGCACACTCGACCCTGCTGGAACTGTTCACCGATGAAGGTGTGGGCACTCTGATTACCAACCGCAAAGGCTGACAGGAGGATTCATGGCACAGGCGGAAAACAAGCTATCCCGCAAGGACCAGATACTTCAGGCTCTGGTGCATATGCTGGAAACCCAGCCTGGGGCCAGAATCACCACCGCCAATCTGGCAAAAGAGGTGGGCGTCTCGGAAGCGGCGCTGTATCGCCACTTCCCCAGCAAGGCAAAGATGTTTGAAGGGCTGATTATTTTTATAGAAGAAACAATTTTCAGCCGTATCAACCTGATCCTGCAAGACATCGACACCGCTGAAGCGCGCTGCCAGCACACCCTGATGCTGTTGCTGACATTTGCTGAACGCAACCCCGGCATGTGCCGCTTGTTGTCTGGTGATGCCCTGGCGGGAGAAACCGAACGCCTGCGTCAGCGTATCCAGCAGTTTTTTGAACGGCTGGATACCCAGTTCCGACAAATCATCCGGGAAGCCGAATTGCGTGAAGACAAGCTGCCACAGCACACGGCCAGTGCGCTGGCCAACTTGTTGACGGCTGTGGTCGAAGGCAAGATCCGTCAGTTTGTACGGACGGAATTTGCCCTGAAACCCACCGCCTATTGGGATGAACAGTGGCCGCTGTTACAAAGCCAGTTATTGCGGGCAAAGCACATTCCGACCTACTGAATAAACGGCAACGGCATAGACGGAATAAACGGACGGAAGACTCAACAGCAGGGACGCCAAGCCAGCTGGCCTAGCGGCTGACGGGAGGAGTGGCCTTGATAAAACGATCAACCCGGTCAAAATCCACCTCGTCGTACAAAGTACCTGGCGGATAAACCTGCAGAATGCGTATGCGCTCATACTGCTCCGCATAATCCCGGGTAATACGCCCTAACTCAGCACGACGATCCCGGATATCCCGTTGGCTGTCGGCAATCACATCAGCGATCTCGTCCACTTCGTCCTGAATATCCTCAGGGACCGGATCACCCTTACTGGTAAAGCGCTCGGCCTGCTGCTGTGCCACTTGCAGCTTTTCTTCCAACGCTTGCTGGCGACGTTCCTGCAAGGTGATATAGGTCGCGACTTCTTCTGACTTGCGCAGCCTGGCCCGTTCAACATCCGATGGCTGCTCGTACAACCGCAGCAGATTGATATCCGCTTCTTTTTGCTGGGCAATTTGCTCTTGTCGTTGCAGCTCAGCCGCTTCTCTGGCGCGCCGGATAACCAGCTCTTCTTCTGTTGGTGCCGGAGCAACCACTTCCAGCACCATACCGTTACTGCCCAGCACCTCATAGCCCTGGCCCACCAGCTCAGCCGGTATTCGGTCCCGCAGCACCGTCTGACCATCGACCTTGAAACGATACAACTTGGCGGCAACAACTTCCGATGCCAGCAAAGAACCCAATAGCGCAACCAGCAAGCGACTACGAGCAAGCCATTGTTTACCGTTCAAGTATCCCAGCATCAGCACACCCCGTATTGCGCCCGATACGCTTCGATAGCAGACGCGTGGTTTTTCAGATCATCCTGGGTCGCCACATAGTCCAGCACCTGATTCAGGGTCACGATACTGGCCACCTTGATATCGAAGTCCCGTTCTACTTCCTGGATCGCAGACAACTCACCCTGGCCTTTCTCCTGGCGATCCAGCGCAATCAGGGCCGCTGCCGCCGTTGCACCCTCAGTACCAGCGATCAGGGTCATGACTTCCCGAATAGCCGTTCCAGCAGTAATCACATCGTCGACAATGACCACACGGCCCGCCAAAGGCGCACCCACCAGATTACCGCCTTCACCATGGGCCTTGGCTTCCTTGCGATTAAACACATAAGGCACGTCTTTCTGGTAGTCATTGGCCAGAGCCACGGTCATGGCTGCCGCCAGAGGAATACCTTTGTACGCCGGGCCAAACACCACATCGTACTGCAAACCAGCATCTTCCAGTGCGGCAGCGTAAAAACGCCCCAGGCGAGCAAGGGCCAAACCGCTGTTAAACAACCCGGCATTAAAGAAATAAGGGCTGATTCGACCCGACTTTAGCGTAAACTCACCAAACTTCAGGACACCCTGCTGAATAGCGAATTCGATAAATTCTTGTTGATAGGCTTTCATATCGCATCCTGAAAAGGGAACTAATATAAATGGAACGAATAATGCAATGGCAGGAACTGGTCGACAGTCAATAGGAAAGCAAGTGCAGGTCAGAGCGCTACCGACCTAATGCACCGCCTCACCGGACACCAGACAAGTACAACAAGTGAGACAACTCACAACCAAATATTGCCTCAGTTTACCCGCACTTAGATTGATGGGTTATGATACACGCTTCACTAGTTGGGAACCACGTATGCGAGTTATCACTTTACAGGTAGACGGGCTGCAACAGGCAGTAGATAAGGGCCTGTATGCATGGCTGAGCATGGCCGACGCCGATGTCGTCGCCATCCAGAATCTGCGCGCAAAAGAATATCAGCTTTCTGACGATGTCGTTTACCCGCGAGATTTTAACGCCTACTTTTTTGATGCAGAGGCGGATGACTATTCAGGTGTTGCCATTCTCACCAAAGAGGTTCCCAAGGCCATCATGACCGGCCTGGCGTTCCCTCAGTGCGATATGCAAGGCCGCTATATCCAGGCCGACTTCCCGCACGTCAGTGTTGGCTCCATCCTGTTTCCATCCGTTGATGTCTTTAACAACCTCGACGACAAGCTGGCCTTCCAGAAATCGTTTCTGGAGCATTTGCAAAAAAATCGCCGCAAGCGTCGCGAGTTTATTATTTGCGGCAATTTTGAAGCCGCTCATAAAACCGTCGACCTGGCCGATTGGCAATCCAACCAGAACAAGCCCGGATTCCTGCCGGAAGAACGCGCCTGGTTTGACCAGATCTTTGGCCCGGTCGGTTACGTTGACGCCTTCCGCGAAGCCAATTTTGGCGAAAACCAGTTCACCTGGTGGCCAGATGCCGAATGCGCCCGTCGCAACCAGAATGGCTGGCGCAAGGACTACCAGATTTGCAGTCCCGGTGTGCGCCAATACGTTGTCGATGCCAAAATCGAAAACAGCCTGCAATTTGGTGATCACGCCGCGGTGATGATCGAGTACGAATTCGACGACGAATAATCGCCCTGGCAGCAGCGCAACAAACGCCAGGCACAAAAAAGCCCGCGACCGTGCGCGGGCTTTTTTGTGTTTTCAGAGTCATCATCTGAATAAAACCATTCGGGCGATATCCTCTGTGGATATATCGCCCAGGCAAGATCAGCCGTTCAATGCTGCAATCTGCAGATCAGACAGCTCATTAATGCCTTTCTCTGCCAGCGCCAGCATGGCGTTCAGCTCATCACGGGTGAAGGTATTACCTTCGGCAGTTCCCTGCACTTCCACAAAGCCGCCATTCGACGTCATGATTACGTTCATGTCGGTTTCAGCGGCGGAGTCTTCTGGGTAATCCAGATCCAGCACCGGCTCGCCCTTATAAACCCCCACAGAAACCGCCGCGATCATGTGCTTCAGAGGCTCTCCCTTGAGTTTGCCCTTTTGCTTCAACCAGTTGATGGCATCCACCATGGCAACACACGCGCCGGTGATCGACGCCGTACGAGTGCCGCCGTCGGCCTGTATCACATCACAATCGATGGCGATGGTATTTTCACCCAAGGCCTTCATATCCACAGCAGCACGCAGGCTGCGGCCAATCAGGCGAGAGATTTCTACCGTACGGCCCTGCTGCTTGCCCTTGGCGGCTTCACGTATCATGCGCGAACCGGTTGAACGCGGCAGCATACCGTACTCCGCCGTCACCCAACCCTGGCCCTTGCCACGCAAAAACGGCGGCACATTGGTTTCCACACTGGCGGTACAAATCACTTTTGTATCACCGCATTCAACCAGCACAGAACCTTCCGCGTGTTTGGTGTAATGGCGAGTAATACGAACTTCGCGGAGTTGATCAGGAGCACGACCACTGGGTCTCATACAATTTCCTCTTCTGTGCTTAAAATATCTTGATGGGGCGGCATTATAACGACATGGCAGGGGTATCTGGCCACCACCGCTCTACCGGTTACTCACTTACGGAGCAATTCCATGGTTTACAGTATGACAGCCTTTGCCTGCCAACAGGCTGACACTCCCGCTGGGCAGATTGTCTGGGAAATTCGATCCGTCAACCACCGCTACCTGGAACCACAGTTACGCCTGCCCGACAACTTTCGTGAACTGGAACCAGCACTGCGTGAACGGTTAAAGAAACAGCTGGGTCGCGGCAAAGTCGAGTGCCAGCTACGACTACAACCAAATCAGCAACAAAGCGCACTGAATATTAACGAACGGCTGTTAGAAAACCTCAGCCGCACTCTCGACACCATCGCCACCAAGATCCCCGATGCCGCTCCTGCCAACCTGCTCGATATCCTGCAGTGGCCCGGCCTTATGAAGACCCCCCCGGTCGATACCCAGGCAATACAGCAGATCACCCTGCAAGCCTTTGACGACTGCCTGACCAACCTCAGCCACAGCCGCGCCCAGGAAGGCCTCAGCCTGGCATCACTGATTCAGCAGCGACTTATTGCCATGGATACACTGGTCGCGACCGTAGAAGCCCACCTGCCCGAAGCCCTCACCAGCCACCACCAACAACTGCAACAACGTCTGGCCGATATGCTGGGGGCACGCAGAGGCAGCGCCAATCCGGAACGCCTGGAGCAAGAAATGGTGATACTGGCGCAAAAGGCCGACGTTACCGAAGAACTCGACCGACTGCGCACCCACATTCAGGAAACCCAAAATATCCTGCAACGCACAGAGCCTGTTGGCCGCCGTCTTGATTTTATGATGCAAGAGCTGAATCGCGAGGCTAACACCCTGTCTTCCAAATCCCTGACCAGCACCACAACACAAGCGGCCATTGAGATGAAAGTACTGATAGAACAGATGCGCGAGCAGGTCCAGAATATTGAATAGCTTCTTGGGTAGAAAGTTACCTGTCCAAGAATGTCTAAGTCTAAAAGCCCTGTATTACCTTGTGAAGAGCATTGAAAATACAGGGCTTTTTAATTTTTTCCGTCCAAATCAGTTTGCAGATGTCCGGAATCAGTTGACCACTACATACGCAACTGATTGCATATGCAATCGCGAAGTAAGGCGACGGCCTTTTCTTCATTGGCACCGGTAAGATCCAGCGTCACATCACATTCCGCCTGTAAGCTGTTCAGCACTCCATCTCTAAATTCGGGGTTCAGGGTTTCGATATCTTCTGCCGTGGCTCCACGTTGTTGTAGTCTTTCCTGCCGCTGTTGCTCGTCAAGGGTTAACAAAATACTCAAATGGGGCCGTCGGGTCTGACATAGCACGGCGGACAGATTTAGCGTGACGTTCCGTTGATAAGCATAAGCAAGGGTCGATGCTCGGTAGCGATCCATCAGTACACTCTCCCCCTTCTCAACCAGTTGATACGCTTTTTCACCTTCCGCCTGCACGGTTGCAGCGTAGAACAAGGCCTTTGCGGTTTCACTGTTGCCTAGTCCATTAATGATCTCTGCTCTAATGGGCTGAATGTCTCTGCCGGGTGTGGTCATTAGCAGGTATCCATGCTGCTGGGCATAGCGCTGGGCTAGCGTGCTTTTACCTACACCATCAAGCCCTTCAAGTACGATAAATAATGACATTGTTGGTTTCCACTATGAGTTAAACTTCAAACTGGTTCATTACCTGTGCTAGCACCTCCATCTGAAGGTAATCGCTATAGCTAAAACTATTACTGGCGATGACATGAGGAATAGCATGATCTTCAGACTCTATCAGTCCGAATTTTTCCCGTTGTTTATCCAGTGGAGTTCCGCGCAATATCATCAAAGGCCAGGCACGTATAACGGGTACCTGCTGATTCCAGCACCAGGTTAACGACTGACGAAAGCTCGCTAGTGTTTGCTTTGGCAGACCGTAGATCAGAGATACTTCAAATGGAATATTTCGGGCTTTTAACTTCGTAATCACCTGCTCAGCCATACCCAGATTATTTGGCCGACCAATTGCGTTTCCTTCCTCTGCAATAGCTGTTTGCAGCCCAAATTCGAGCACTACATTTAGCCCTTCCAGCACATCGATAAATTCGTCTTTAATCAATTCAAAACGACATTGCAGGGTAATTTGTGCGGTTAGACCAACTTCTTTAAAAAGGGTTAGAAGGTCGACAGAACGTTTTGTATCTAGGTGAAAAATCGGATCAAGAATAGATATTCTCTCAACTCCAGTTTGCGCGAACAATCTGGCTTCTTTGCTGATACGTTCGTAATTGAGTGCCTGCTCTACCAGCTTGAAACGATCGCTGGATTCTCTGTGTTGGCAAAAAGCACAGCGGAAAGGGCAACCACGCATGGTTTCCCAACGGATGGACTTTCCAATTTCCATGACACCGCTAAGCCAGGGGGATGACAGTTGCTTCAGCTCTGTTTCTGCCTTCTGCCCAAGATCAGTTTCACCAGCAAAGTGAATGCCCAGACCTTGTAGGTTCTCCCCCCTCGCCAAAGCCACCATTGCTTGCTCACCATAGCCGCGCACAAAAATATTGGCATATGGATATAAGACTTCTAATAGTCCAACGTCAGCATAGGATATTTGTGGACCACCCAAAACAACCGGTACAGCTGTTGAGTTATGAATGACCTCTGTTAGTTGTTGAGTTACAGGCTCGTTCCAGATATAGGCACCTATACCAATCAAGCAGCTTATACCTTGTACTTCCAAGCAGTTAATGGCCGCAAGTACCATGGACTCCAGTTGTGTGTAATTAAAGTCGGTGGCATTAACGGCATCTTCGATCAGAGTATAGTGAATTCCTGCATTTTTTAATGATGCCAGTATTGAAGCGGCACCGAGATTTGAGCGTCCATCCTGAGGACGCTCCCAATCGACAGATATAAATACGATATGCTTGTTCATATGCCGCCTCAAAAACTGCCTGATTTAGTCAGATGCCATCCGTGCTGGTGTGGGCATTCATAGACATAGAGCCTCTGCCCTTTTTCGTGCCAGAGACATTCAGCACGTTTTTTTGCCCCTTCATAAGTAGCATAGAGTTGCTTGGGTTTTCCGTCGCTACTAGTGCAGTAATTGCATGTTTCGCTGGGGGTATGACGCTCCTCGGGGCAGAGATGCCAATGGGTACAACGATCGCACAGATAAGGAACCATGGCATTTTGATAGGTCTGAAGAGCATATTGTGCAGCTATCACTGCTTCTTCTTGAGTAAGATAACTGACTAATGGATTACCTGTGCGTTTGCTGAGGCATTGAGTTTGGGTGAACATGTTGAAAGCTCCGTTATGGGTTAACGAACCTATCGTTAGCTAGTGCATTGCACTAGCAATACACTGAACCAGATTTTCATAAAAAATTTTCCAAGAGTTTTGAAAACCGTTGGCGCTCCTTATTTTGCTTACGAATCAGATCGACAAATGGCTTGACCATTACCTGATTTTCAATCTTGTTGGCCAGATAGCAGGCTTTGTCTATATCTCCAGACACATACGCGGCAAGCACTGAATCCAATGGGTCCAGTACAGATGCTTGTGCAAAGAGTGCGTTAAGGAGATTGGTATGTTTCCCAAATACTATCTGAGGCAAAATTTCGAAGGGGTTGGGAAGCTTGACGGAATATAGGTCTGTTTCATTTTCGAGGCAGGCGACTAATTCCTGCGCTGCGGCTGAAGTTAGAGCAATCCCGCATACGTTGGAACGTTCCAATAGAATGCTGCGGATAGTGGTGGCGGCTTCGTTTCTGGTTTTTCTGTCTTCGAAGATTTTTTTGACGTGTTTGGGGTCATGGAATATAGAACTTAGTAACAGTGCGTTAAACAGTACGACTTCCTGACCATCGACCAAGTAGACTATCTTTCGTTGAACGCGATGCTTTTCAATAACTTTCAAAAGATGGTTGCGCCGGAATGAATTAGCCTTGTCCTTTAGGACGGTACTTTCTTCCGCCGAATCAATACCAAAAAGGTCACGAATTGTCTCTGGAATACTTTTCATTGAATGCTCCTGACCGATTACTGACAGCCACTTATCAGGATTTTTTCGATATTGAAATAACCATACATATCACTTGTATCTTCCTCCAATTGATATTGGCTGATCTTATTGGCAATGATATACCAATCGGATTCAGAGCATATTGATTCCTCACAATAACGAGAATTATTGTAACCACAAGGGACGAGCCTATTGGATGAATATTCTACAAATGCCTGAACCATACCTCGACAGTAACCAGCTAGAAGTGTATCCGATGGCGACATAATAAACTCCGAGATAAATCGTTGATCTTTCTGGTTTTCATACAGTGTTGCCAGTTGCTTGCAACCTTCGATTAAATTATCCCTATCATTACTTTCCATTGCAATAGTGATATTAGCTATCAGCAATAATGAAAATATAATTTTATTCATTTCCAAAACCTTTCCATATTAACTATTCTTCACATTCACTTCAGAATCATTTATTGAATCTTTTTCAGAATTCAAATAATTTTTATTACTGAAACCAGCGTCATACTTATTGTCAGATTCATCATGATCATTTCTTGGTATCCATTTTTGAATATTTACATTCACAAGGATACTTCTAATAAACATGGGAATTATTATAAGAGCAAGAAGCATTATACTTACAGTCGTTGTATTTAAATAGGGAGGCATAGAAGGATGACTTGAAGATTTCCAATCCAGAAGAGAATCAGATATTTCAATAAACCCTAACAAAACAACACCATAAAATGGTGTCATTCCTATCCAAACAAGATCTTCATAAAAAGACAAAAACCAATTAATCCCAAGTTTGATCCCTGACTTTATATTTTTATAAACAATCAACAAGCATAAAAAAATCAAAATCAACTCTGTTTTTGATAATTCTAATAGTGATGCCCGATTGTTAAATACGAGCGACACCGTAAGCATTACGACCACCACTGCAATTAACGCATAAGCCAACCTTCTAACTTGTTTGAAATGTAAAAAAAATATTAATAACGTAATTATAAAAATCAAAGATATTAATTTGTTCATTTTGTAAACACATCCACTTTATTCGGTTGAGAGTTGTTGTCAGGGTTATCCTATCTGTGGACAAATGGCATCGCTGATGTTCATGGCTGCTGCCTGGTTGTATTCTCCGCTGTAGAATGCTTTGAAGGCTTCGTCTAACAAGCGCTTGACTGTATCGGCGTGCAAGTCTGTGGCGATTTCACCTTCGGCCATTTCTTGATCGAGTGTGTAACCCCGGTGCGCTTCGTATTCATCTTTTTCTTTGCCAATCAGCTCATTAAGCTGCTGACTGGAGCCAAGATCGAGGTTGGCCTGTTGCAGGTCATTTTTAAGCTGGGCAATTTCATTTTGCAGCTTGTGAAGCTGTTCACTGGGGTCTGCGAGCGGAATAAAAGGGCCAGGTTTAAACCGGGTGCCCGATTTTCCAAAAGATTGATGAAACCAGATGGCCAATTTACGAGCGACAACCAAGCCACTAATGGCTTCTTTATGCTGGGTTTTGAATTGGTGCGTGGCTTTATTGCCTTCTATGCGCAGCGTATGGAAGAGCTCTCGTACGACAGGCTCTAACTTCAATTCCCGGTTTATTTTATAGAGCAGATCAGCTTGGGTCGTTTGTTCGTCGAACGGCACTCCCGCCAGTGCTGCCATGTGCTGAGCCAAGGCTTCTCCCAACTGACGCAGTTTTATCAACGTTGTGTTTGGATCGCTGGCAAAAGCGCGCTCTGCTGACAGGGCTAGCTCGACCAATAGTGCATCGTGCTCGGCGAGAAAGCCAAAGTTACTGGTGTGATCAGCCGACGTCATAAACTCAAAACTCCCTGTCTTTTCTCAGTGTGTGCTGCCAGGCACTCGCTGCAATAATTCATTCACTTGGCAATCCAATAATTCGCAAAGCTTATCGAACGCCTCTAAGTCCACCTGCGTTGATGTCTGGAATCATTGAACCAATATAACATTCAATGACTTGCTTGATCAGAAATGTGAGCTGGCCATCTTTGCCATTGATTGGCTGGCCCGATTGACGTGCCTGGCCAAAGGCTTCGATATCAATTTCAAATATGTTGTCGGCCATGATGTGTCACTGCCTGTTTTGGACAGTTGAAGAAATGACGATTCCAAATGGTTCCGAGTACCAAACAAGACATCAAACAGGGCACCAACAGGTGGTTTCTGGTTCGACATACGAGAAGACGAACAACGGCGTCGAATCAGCGTCAACGCCTTCTGCACCTACAAGCAGACGCCGACGCTGAAAAAATTCTGCTACAGTGGCCACCACGGCCGACGGCCGCATCATCATAATTTTCAGAATCACAACCAGTCAGAGAGAACACCACCATGGCCCTGATCACTGCCACCGTGCCGGTAACCGCCTTTCAGCAAAACTGCACCATTCTGATGTGTGAAGCCACGCATCAGGCGGCCATTGTTGATCCTGGTGGCGATATTGATCGCATCGTCGCCAAACTCGACGCCATGGGTGCCAAGCCGGAAAAAATCTTGCTGACGCATGCTCACCTCGATCATGTCGGTGGCACGGCCGAGCTGGCCAAACGTTACCAGTTACCGATCGAAGGGCCGCACAAGGGGGATAATTTCTGGATTCAGGCGCTGTCACAGCAGGCTCAGATGTTTGGTCTGCCGGATGTTGAGATGTTTACTCCAGATCGCTGGCTCAGTGACGGTGATCAGGTCACGGTTGGGGATGTCACGCTGGAGGTGATTCATACGCCGGGCCATACGCCGGGCCATGTGGTATTTGTGCAGCCAGAGCAGCAGCTGGCGTTGGTCGGGGATGTGCTGTTTAACGGTTCGATTGGACGTACCGACTTTCCACAGGGAAACCACGCCGATCTGATCCATTCTATTCGCGACAAGTTGTTCCCATTGGGGGATGAGATTGAATTTGTCCCAGGTCATGGCCCACGTTCAACCTTTGGTCATGAGCGCAAGAGCAATCCTTTTGTGGCTGACCAACGCGGGTAGCTCTGCCTCATGCGTTTATTGGGGCCAATGTGGTTATTTGAGCCAATTGCTTTATGCAGGCCAACCACTAAATCCCGTCAGACTGGTGTATATCACTCCGTTTCAGCACAAAATTAGTGCGAAATTATGTTCAGTGAACATTGATTGCTCACACATAGCGAATCCGTTCCAGGTAAGTTTCGTGCTTCACTCGCTTCAGATAATCCAGAGGCGTGGTGTTCACCTGTTTTTTGAATTCTCTGGAAAAGTGGGATTGGTCGCTGAAACCGAGGTCGGATGCCAAGTCGGAAAAGGCTACCTGATCACTGTGATTGATGTCGTAAACCGCCGATTGGCAACGGATAATCTGGCTGAATGCCTTGGGTGACATGCCCATATCGGCCCGGAACTGCCTCTGCAGTGAGCGCGTGGTATATCCGGTCAATGCCTCCAGATCGTTGATGTGAATACTGCCATGGCTCTCGCAAATACTGCGGATCGCCTGGGTCGTCAATCGGGATGATTTCCGCATCTCCTTGCCATCACAAAAACGCCCGAAGATTTCAATTTGTTCAGCAAAACTGGCGCTGCCAACAATCGCTTCAAACACTTGATTTGACTCAGGAACCAGCTCCTGAAAAGCAAAGTGCTGCTCGATCAGCTCTTCCGCCGAGACGTTCAGAAAATCCGGCATGGTGCCGGACACAAAACGCACCCCAAAATAACGGTGATGGCTGTTCAGGTCGATGTCGATGGCCTTCATCGGCGTGCCAAAAACTTCGGCGGTGGGATGGCTGCTGTCGCAGTCAAACAGTATATCAACACAACCGTCCGGTATGGCAAACGTCGCTTCGACGGAGTCTTTGGCTTCAAAACTGTAAAAGTGAGAAATGAGCGGATTGTCAGACCCTGAAAGATAAAATCTCTCGGCCGAATTAAGCACCAACCAAGGCTGTTTGGAACGAATTCCAGCAAGACAATGAACAAGGGAAGTATGTGACATAACCTGGATTCGCTCGCTTGATATTTCGAAGATACGCAATCCATAGCAAAGCCAGTGCCAGATTTTTTGAAGTTGATATTTCTTGATTCCATGTCGCAAAAGTTCAATACGGATGATTTTTCGACGTCTAGGATCGTATTTTTCCTCAGCCCGTCTCGCTCATGAGTTTGACTCGTCATTATTGATTCTGATGAGCGTATGGCAGCTGAATAAAAGTACAGAAGTGCTCATTCCCAGATTCAAGGTGCTGTTATGTCAGAGAATACGAAAATCGATTTTATTTATCTTTCCGAGCCGGACATGATCAAAGCCGGCGTTATGGATATGGAAAAATGTGTCGACACAATGGAAAGCATGTTCACCTTGTTATATAAAGGTGATTATCGTATGGCTGGCCCGAATAGTGATTCCCACGGTGCCATGATTACCTTCCCCGAAGAATCTCCATTTCCGACAATGCCAAAACCTACTGCCGATCGTCGTCTTATGGCCATGCCGGCTTATTTGGGTGGAGAGTTCCAGACTTGCGGAGTGAAATGGTATGGCTCCAATATTGCCAACCGTGAAAAAGGCCTGCCGCGTTCAATTCTTATGTTTATTCTGAACGATATCGATACCGGTGCTCCCATGGCTTATATGTCGGCCAACCTGCTATCGGCTTATCGTACCGGTGCGGTTCCTGGTGTTGGTGCACGCCACCTTGCCCGTAAAGATTCCAAAGTGGTGGGTTTATTGGGGCCTGGCGTTATGGGTAAAACGTCTATTGCGGCCTTTATGGCCACTTGCCCGGATATCGACACCATCAAGGTAAAAGGTCGTGGGCAAAAAAGCCTCGATAGCTTTATTGGCTGGGTTAAGGAAACCTACCCTCAAATTACTACGATTACCACTGTCGATACTCTTGAAGAGGTGGTACGTGATTCCGATATCGTAACCTATTGCAATTCTAACGAAACCGGTGATGTGTCCAGTTATCCGGAAGTCAAAAGAGAATGGGTAAAACCCGGCTGTTTCCTTTCGATGCCAGCGTATTGTCGTCTCGATGATACGATGGAAACAAACGATGTCCGTAAAGTGCTGGATAACACCGGCTTATATCAAGCCTGGTTTGAAGAAGTGCCAAAACCGGCTCACCAGTATATTCCCATCATTGGTGCCCGTTTTATGGATATGGTCGACGAGGGCAAGTTATCGCTGGATCAGCTCGAAGACCTCGGAGCCATCACCGCCGGAGCCACTCCAGGTCGGGCGAATGATGAAGAAATCATCATTTTATCGGTTGGCGGCATGCCCGTCGAAGACGTTGCCTGGGCCACCGTGATTTATCGCACGGCAATTGAGCAAGGCATTGGCATCAAGCTGAATCTTTGGGATAGCCCTGAATTGTGCTAGCAGCATCCGGCGTCGTGACCGGCGCCGTTATTTCCTCTGCATGACTGTATTTGACACCCTGGATATTCCCAATGACACAGATTCTAAAACTGAAAACCGACTCAAAATTCGAAGAAATCGGCAGCTATTCCCGCCTCGTTGCTGTCGATCGCTGGATTTACGTTTCCAATACTGCGGGCCGTAATCCACACACCAAAGAGATCCCAGAGGACGTGCTGGCGCAAACGCACCAGGTGTTCAGCAATATTGAAACCGCCTTGGCGGCGGCGGATTCCTGTCTCGCCGATGTGGTGTTTTCACGGGTGTTTATTCAGGACCCGGCCGATGTTCATGCGGTGATGGGATTGGTTGGCGAGAAGTTCAAAGGCATCAATCCGGCCACCACGGTGACTTGTCCACCGCTTGGTTCAACAGTCTACAAGATGGAGCTGGAAGTCACCGCCTATCGCGGCGCTTCCCAAGCCACCGTAGAAGAAATGTCCATCGCCTGATCGTTCCAGGCGATACCCGCAAACCCGTTGATGTCGGCAGCAATCTTATGACCAAAACACTGGAAGCAGTACACACAACAGATCAATTACCTGACGCCACCACGGTGGTCATTATTGGTGGAGGCATCGTCGGTGTTACCGCAGCACTGACGCTGGCAGAGCGTAACATCCCCGTTGTGCTGCTGGAAAAAGGCCATATCGCGGGCGAGCAATCATCACGCAACCTGGGCTGGATACGCAAAACCAGCCGTCATGCCGCCGATGTGCCCTTGGCACAGGCGGCCGACCGGCTGTGGGCCGGGATGCCGGAGCGTATCGGCCAGTCGGTCGGCTACCGCCAGTCCGGCATTATGTTTCTGGCCAAAAACGACGAACAGATGGCGATGCACGAAGCCTGGTCACGCT
Organism: Oceanobacter sp. 4_MG-2023; assembly: GCF_030689165.1. Taxonomy (NCBI): domain Bacteria; kingdom Pseudomonadati; phylum Pseudomonadota; class Gammaproteobacteria; order Oceanospirillales; family Oceanospirillaceae; genus Oceanobacter; species Oceanobacter sp. 4_MG-2023. The sequence continues at coordinate 90,580 of NZ_JAUYVV010000004.1, forward strand.
CAGTGCAAGACCTGTCTCTGGACTCTCAGTTACTGACGCCACAGGCCATCGATCAGCATGTACCTAACGGTCAGGGTCAGTGGGTTGGTGGTATTTACACGCCATCGGACGGCCGGGCCGAACCCGCGATTGCCACCAGCGCCATTGCCAGGGCTGCCGTCGCCAAAGGGGCAACCCTGATCCAGCACTGTGCTGTACGAACATTGGAGAGGTCGGCCGGTAAAATCAGCGGTGTTGTCACCGAAAAAGGCGAAATCCGGTGTGAACAGGTGTTGTTGGCGGGCGGAGCCTGGTCACGGCGTTTTCTCGGTAATCAGGGTATTGCCCTGCCAACGCTGCCGTTGATTTGTTCCGTGTTACGTACCACACCGATGACAGGGCCAACCGATATTGCTGTGGGTGGCCCGGATTTTTCTTTCCGCAAACAGGACGGCGGCGGTTTTATTATCACCCAACGAGGCGCACTTGATGCTCCCATCACCCTCGATCATCTGCTGATTGGCTGGCGTTATCTCAGCCAGCTCCGTGCCCAGCGCAGTTTTTTGCGCACCTCGTTAGGCCGGGCTTTTCTGCAGGACCTGGCCCTGGCACGCCGCTGGGGAGCCGATCGCCCTTCTCCGCTTGAGAAAATTCGTACGCTGGATCCATCAGCCAACCCTGCCCTCAATCAAGAGGCGCTAACCAATCTTGCCGACGCCTGGCCTGTTTTCAAGCAGGCACAAATCGAAGAATCCTGGGCTGGCGTGATTGACGTAACACCCGATTCAAATCCGGTGATAGACCATGTTCATGCCATTCCTGGCCTGACGATCGCCACCGGGTTTTCTGGGCACGGATTTGGTACCGGGCCAGCAGCAGGGCAATTGGCAGCAGACCTTGTCGCCAATACTTCTCCCATTATCGACCCAGACCCTTACCGGTTTGATCGACTCTGAAATACCGATAACGGTTTTACTCACACGAGGTACAGAATATGAGCGGTACTGCACACACAGCAACGGCAAACTCGATTGATCAGGCGGGGGCTAATAAAAAGACCCATATTGGCCTGCTGACCATGATGGCAATTTGTATTGGTCTGGTGATTGTTCAAGGAGCGATGATTTCTGCCCTGCAAGGGCTCGGCATTGGCGGCCTGAGCTTTATCTTTGCCATGGTGGCGGCCTTGGTACTGGCGCAATTTAATGCCATGAGTTTTGCCGAGTTATCCTTGATGTTTCCGCAAGAAGGAACGCTGGCAACTTACACCCAAAAAGCGATTGGGCATTTTCCGGCTATTGTTTCTGTATTTGCTGGTTATGTGGTGGTTGCCGTATTGGCATTACCGGTAGAAATGTTTTTGGTGGATGCCATGCTGGGAGAATTATTACCCGGTGTATTACCAGAAAAATTAATACCCTTGCTTATTTTGCTGGTTTTCACTATTACTAACCTGATTGGTACGGATGTCTTTGCCCGGGTACAAAATGTTCTGGCATTTATTCTGGTCAGTGCATTGATCCTGACCGGCCTGGTGGCAATTACCGGTGCTTCTGAACCACACCCGGTACTGACAGGTGCCACGGTTGACTGGAGTATGGCGGGGGTTATCGATGGCAGCTTTATTGGCTTGATCGGGTTGGCATTATGGACCATGGTGGGCGTCGAATTTATTTGCCCAATGATTGGTGAGGTAAAAAATCCGAAGAAAAGTATTCCTATGGCCATGCATTTGTCATTGTTTTTTATCTTTACGATTTTTGTTGCCTTTATTTTTGGTGCCAGCCTTTATCTCGATCTGGATACTTTATTGGGTTCTCCTCTGCCATTCCTCGATTATGCCAATGCCGTATTCGGACAAAGCGGTTTGATTATTGCCACCGTCATGGCACTGGCCGCCACGTGCAGCACCATGAATACAATTCTTGCGGCTGTGCCAAGAATGCTGAAAGGTATGGCAGATGAAGGCCAGGCTTTCCCACAATTAAAAGCGCATAACCGTTTTGATGCCCCTTGGGTGGGTATTGTCATGATGGCGGGATTAACAATGATTCCTTATTTTGTCTTTGGTATCGACTCCTTGATCATGCTGATTATTGCCGCCACCACCAGCTGGTTATTGGCTTATAGCGTGGCACATATCAATGTCATCGTATTACGCAAGCGTATGCCAAACCATGAACGCCCTTATCGTACGCCGTTTTATCCACTACCTCAGATTGTGGGTATCATCGCGATGCTGTACGTTGCTCTGAATAATTCACCAGCACCGGAAATGACTCAAATGGTCTATAGCATTACGGGGGGGATTTTGCTGATTTTAAGTATTATTGCTGCCGTGTGGGTAAAATTTTATATGAAGCGTGGCCTGTTTGAGCCAGATATGAGTTAAACAATACCATTCGTCATTAACCTGTTTATCCCGATGCCGGCATGATTAACCCTGTTAATAGATGTCGGCATTATTGTTGTTACTGGCGTAGTACTCTCCTCTCTCCAAGCCCAAGCCAGAACCCAAACCAGAACCCAAACCAGAACCCAGGCCAAAAAAAACCCGCCGAAGCGGGTTTTGGTGTTGCGGGACTTTGGCAGTAACAGGGATTACTTCTTGCCAAAGCCACCGAAACGCTTGTTGAAGCGATCAATACGACCACCGGTATCCACGGTTTTCTGCTTGCCAGTATAGAAAGGGTGGCAAGCGGAGCAAACGTCCAGATACATTTCGCCAGGCTTGGCGGAACGAGTTTTAACAACATTGCCACAAGAGCAGGTAGCTGTCAGTTCAGCGTATTCAGGATGGATATCTTGTTTCATGGGAACACCTCGGGTCTTCACGCCGCCACCTTCCGACCATCGGACAGGCACCGCGCTACTGTTAAGAAAACATCAAATTCTCGCTGTCGCCATGAACCAATGACGGTGCCAAACCGTACATCAGCCCCTTGCACAGACAATAAGGACGCGCATAATACCAGAGCCTCTTTTACCAGCAAGTTCTTTTCATGCCTTTTTACGTCGTGCAGGTCGCTGTACCCGTGCCCTTGCGGCGCTGTTTCGACTATCTTCCTTCAGCCGGTGAGCCGGAAGACACCTGGAAACCCGGACAACGGGTGCGGGTTAACTTTGGCCAGCAGTTATTGACCGCCGTCGTAGTCGGTACCGCTCATACCACCGATGTGCCAACAGCCAGGCTCAAGCCCTTACTCGAACGTCTCGATGATGCTCCCTTGCTGGATGCCAGTCAGCTGGCTCTGGGGCGCTGGCTGGCGCGCTATTATCATCACAGTCTGGGGGAAGTGCTGGAACTGATGATACCGGCACTGCTGCGGCGCGGCGGCGCCCTGCAAGAGGCGCTGGAGCAAAGCTGGTCGCGATGCCCCACCGCTCATGATGAAACACCGTCTTTACGCGGCAAGCAACAGCAGGCGCTGTGGCAGCTATTCCAACAGCGGCCCGTGTGGGCCCATGCCGAGCTGACGGCCCAGGGGTTTACTCTGGCCCAGCTGCGCCGACTGGCACAACTGGGGCTGATCGAAACACAACAGCGCCTGCCCATACCCGCCACATCCTTACGTCGGCGCGACGACTTGCCTCTCAACGACGAGCAACAGCAAGCCCTGACACAACTGAACCAACCACGGCAGCAATTCCGGGCCAGCTTGCTGGAAGGCATCACCGGCTCCGGCAAGACCGAAGTGTATTTGCAACACCTCAAACAGGCACTGCAACAGGGCCGGCAGGTGCTGGTGCTGGTGCCGGAAATCGGCCTGACGCCACAAACAGTGCAGCGCTTCCGGGAGCGAGTTGATGTGCCGGTGGCATTGATACACTCAGGGTTGAATGACCGCGAACGCCTGCAAGCCTGGTGTCAGTGCCGTGACGGCAGTGCGCGTATTCTGATCGGTACGCGCTCGGCGGTCTTTACGCCGATGCCAGAGCTCGGGCTGATTATTCTCGACGAAGAGCACGACAGCTCGTTCAAGCAACAAGATGGGGTACGCTATTCCGCCCGCGATTTTGCCTTGGTGCGCGCCAAGCAGGCGAATATTCCCATTGTACTGGGATCGGCAACTCCGTCGCTGGAGTCGTTGCACAATGCCCTCAGCGGCCGCTACCAGCATCTGAAGCTGACCCAGCGAGCCGGTCAGGCCAAGCCGCCGGGCATGACCTTGCACAGCATCCTCCATCAACCATTGACCTTTGGTCTGGCACAACCGGTGATTGCCAAAATGCAGCAGCATCTGGACGCTGACCGCCAGGTGCTGGTGTTTGTGAACCGCCGCGGTTACGCCCCGCTGATGGCGTGTCAGGAATGTGGTTGGCTGGCAGAATGCCCTCGCTGCGACGCCCGGCTAACACTGCATCAATCGCCAGCGCATTTGCACTGCCATCATTGTGATTTCCAGCAAGCGGTGCCCCGCTTCTGCCCCAACTGCCACAGCGACAAGATTCAAGCCCTGGGTCAGGGCACTGAACGGCTGCAAGACGAACTGTCGATGTTATTCCCCCAGGTGCCGATCACCCGCGTCGATCGCGATACCGCCCGTAACAAACACGCCTTTGATGCGTTGCTGGAGGACATTCATTCCCCCGGCAAGCGCTTATTGATCGGTACTCAAATGCTGGCCAAGGGGCATCATTTCCCGGCGGTGACCATGGTGGTGGTACTCGATGCCGATGCCGGTTTATTCAGTGCCGACTTTCGGGGCATGGAACACACGGCACAACTGATCTTGCAGGTGGCTGGCCGGGCCGGACGAGCGGAGCATCCGGGCGAAGTGTGGATTCAGACCCTGTACGCCGACCATCCGCAATTAAACCTGTTGATCAACGACGGTTATCACGCACTGGCGCTGGCGCTGTTACAGGAGCGCCAGCAACGGCAGTTGCCGCCTTACAGCCATATGGCCATGTTACGGGCGGAATCGCCCCAGCGTCATCTGGCCGAGCAGCTGTTGCAGCTGGCACGACAATTCCTGCAATCGCTCTCGGCCCAGCACCGGGCGCACTCGACCAGTATTACCCCGCTGGTCCTGGTGGGGCCGTTTCCGGCCATTATGGAACGCCGCGCCGGACGTTTTCGCCAACAATTGCAGCTCCTGAGTGACGAACGCACAGGGCTGCATGCGGTACTCGATCCATTGGTGGATTTTCTCCACCAGCAAAAAGGCTTTCACCAGGTGCGCTGGCATCTGGATGTGGACCCCCAGGACACCCTCTAGCCTGGGTGAATCCAGCCAAATAACCACACGGCCAACTGGCGGTCCTGCCGTCATCTCTTTATCATCGCTGCTTTATTCTGGTCGCTATCAACGGAGTAACCTGTGGCTCGCACGCAATTAACATCTTGGACACATTGGCTCGCGTTTGGCCTGGGTTCTGGTCTGGCCCCCAAAGCACCGGGCACCTTTGGCACCATCGCAGCGCTGCCGGTCTGGCTGCTATTGCTGGCGGACATTCCCCTGTTACCGTATCTCGGTATCCTGATCGCCGGTTTTGCCTTTGGCGTTTACCTTTGCCAGCAAACGTCGCACGACCTGGGGGTACATGATCACCCGGGTATTGTCTGGGATGAATGGATCGGCTTGTGGATTACCTATATTGCCCTGCCGTCTGGCTGGGAATGGATTCTGGCGGGGTTTGTCTTGTTCCGCTTTTTCGACATCCTCAAGCCCTGGCCGATCAAATGGCTGGATGAACAGGTCGAAGGCGGTTTTGGCATTATGATTGACGATGTACTGGCAGGTATCTTCGCTCTGGTCTGCTTGCAGCTGGCGGCCTGGGTGTTGATCTGAGGGTGCTGATCTAACACCCGCTCTAACGCCGCAAATAACGCAACCAGCGCCAGATATTCAACAGACTCATCAGGGAACCGGCAACGTACGTCAGGGCGGCGGCTCGCAAAATGGTGCGGGCATGAAGCATATCGGCGTCATCCAGGTACTGGCCTTGCTGTAACAGCGGCAGGGCTTTGTTAAAACTGGCATCCAGCTCGACCGGCAAGGTTACCAGATGCACCAGGGTGTTGATGCTCATCGCCAGTGCCGCAATCAACAATGTCCAGCGTGACAGTCCGGGCTGTACCGCCAGCAGCAAGGGCGACAGCAACAGTGCCACCGGTGCCAGCCGTTGCATCCAGCTCGCCAGTACTGCCAGCCCCTGACGCCAGGAGAACATCCGCTCGCCACGCTGGTGCTGCAGGGCATGGCCTACTTCATGGGCCGCCACCACTACTGCGGTGAGCGACTTGCCATCGAGCTTGTCGGCGGTCAGTCGCACGGCATGCTGTTGGGGGTCATAGTGGTCGCCTTGTTCTGTTGCTTCGACCACCACCTGTTCCAGCTCCAGCTTGTGGATCAGGTGCCGGGCCATATCTCCCCCGGTTCCGGGAAAATCGTCACGCACCGAGCTGTGACGAGTCAGCACGTGGCGTACCCATAACCCAGGCAAAACCAGTACCAGCAGCAAAATAACGACCCCGGCGATCATCAGCATCTATATATCCTGTGCAACAGTGTGTTAACCAGACGCTTTACGACGCTGGAAGAATTCCCTCGTAATGCTCTGTTTCGAGGTGATGTATGCCATTTTCGAACCTTTGCCAAGGCCAGAAGCAGCGATGTGCCATTGTGACACCAACAAGTCCCGTTTTTAAGGTCAGGGAAGTTTGGGGGATTATGGTTCGTGCTGATAGAATACGCCGCTTGTTTTATCGGAGGTGAGAGCCTTGAGTATCCAATACATTGCATCGTCCAAGCTGCCAACGCCATTTGGCGTCTTTACCATGCACGGATTTGAAGACACCGTTGCCGGCAAAGAGCATGTGGCACTGACGCTGGGGGATGTTGGCAACGGCGAGCCGGTACTCGCCCGTGCTCACTCCGAGTGCCTGACCGGTGATGCGTTATTCAGCATGCGCTGCGATTGTGGTTATCAGCTTGAAGAAGCGATGCGTTCGGTGGCAGAGGCAGGCCATGGTGTGGTGCTGTACTTGCGTCAGGAAGGCCGTGGCATTGGTCTGTTGAACAAAATCCGTGCCTATCACCTGCAAGATCAGGGCGCCGATACGGTCGAAGCCAATGAGCAGCTGGGGTTTGGTGCCGATATGCGTGACTACAGCATGTGTGAACCCATGCTGAGCCATTTGGGTATTCATGCCGTGCGCCTGATGACCAACAACCCGCGCAAGGTGAAGGCTCTGTCAGAAGCCGGTGTGAAAGTCATTGAGCGAGTGGCCATCGAAGTGGGCAGAAACCCGTACAACGATGGCTATCTCACCACCAAGGCCAGCAAGCTGGGGCATATGCTCAGCAATACCGCCGTTGCGCCGCTGACTCATCAGGATGATGAGCCGGTCTGAGGTCTTTCCGGTCTCTGTCGACTGTCCATTGTCTACTGCCTGGAGCTGACCTGGGCTGTTTTCCCAGTGGCCCATAAGCCAAACCGTCCTCCAAGGCCAGACCGGCCAGCGATTAACACTGGCCGACGATTGGAGCGGTCAGAGCTGCGCCAGACGCTGCTGAATCCGCTCCAGCACATGGTTGCTATCAAGACCGGCATCCAGCCATTGGCGATCCGGGCTGGCATGTTCGATATAGCGATCGGGTAATCCCGTCAGTAAAACCGGTACCATCACGCCCGCAGCCGCCAGGGATTCCAGCACTGCACTGCCTGCTCCACCCGCCGTGGCGTTTTCTTCCAGCGTTACCAGCAGGTCATGAGATTCTGCCAGCGAGGCAACCAGGGCATCATCCAGTGGTTTGACAAACCGCATGTCCGCAACGGTCGCATCCAGCGCTTCCGCTATTGCCAGCGCGCTGCTTAACGGGGCACCAAAGCCCAGCAAGGCCACTCGCTGGCCGGCAGCAGCGGTCGATGAGCGCACAATCCGCCCCTTACCAAGCGGCACGACCGCCATGGTGGTCTCTGTCTCCATGCCGGGGCCGCTGCCACGAGGATAACGCACCGCTGCCGGGCCAATATGTTGATAACCGCTATACAGCATCTGGCGACATTCGTTTTCATCAGATGGTGTCATCACGACCAGATTCGGAATACAGCGCAGATAGCTGAGATCGAAGGCGCCATGGTGGGTCGGGCCGTCTTCCCCGACCAGTCCGGCGCGGTCGATGGCAAACAATACATCCAGATTTTGCAACGCCACATCGTGTATCAGCTGATCGTACGCCCGTTGCAGAAAAGTCGAATAAATGGCAACCACCGGCTTGCTGCCTTCACACGCCAGACCGGCCGCCAGCGTCACCGCATGCTGCTCAGCAATGGCAACGTCGTAATAACGATCCGGGAATTCATGTGAAAAACGAATCAGGTCAGAGCCTTCGCGCATCGCCGGAGTAATACCGACCAGCCGTGCATCAGCGGCAGCCATATCGCACAGCCATTCGCCGAAGATATTCGAGTAGGTCGGTTTTTTGACCGCAGTCGATGCCTGATGCACCGGCTTCAGGGCGTGATAACCAATCGGGTCTTGCTCCGCAGGTTCGAAACCCTTGCCCTTGCGCGTAACGATATGCAGGAAGCGCGGCCCTTTCATTTTCGCCAGGTTGGTCAGGGTCTGGACCAGCTCGCCAAGATCATGGCCATCGATCGGGCCATAGTAGTTAAAACCCAGCTCTTCAAACAGGGTGCCCGGAGCCACCATGCCTTTCATATGCTCTTCGGTACGGCGGGCAAATTCCCACGCTGACGGGATTTTCTCCAATACTTTTTTGCTGCCCGCCCGCATGGCGGAATAGGTTTTCGATGACCAGATGCGGGTGAAATACTTGTTTAATGCGCCGACGTTATTGGAAATCGACATATCGTTGTCGTTCAGAATAACCAGCATATCGGCTTTGACATGACCGGCATGGTTCAGCGCCTCAAACGCCATACCGGCGGTGATGGCTCCATCGCCGATAATGGCAACCGATTCCTGCTCCAGTCCTTGCTGGCGAAAACCCAGCGCCATGCCCAGTGCTGCACCAATGGAGGTACTGGAATGACCTACGCCAAAGGTGTCGTATACGCTCTCATTACGATGTGGAAACGCGGCCGGGCCTTCTTCACTGCGAATAAGGGGCATTGCTTCACGGCGACCGGTGAGTATTTTATGGGGGTAGGCTTGATGGCCGACATCCCACACCAGACGGTCATCCGGGGTGTTAAAGACATAGTGTAATGCAACCGTCAGTTCCACCACGCCAAGTCCGGCAGCAAAGTGCCCGCCTGACTGTCCAACACTGTAGAGCAGGTATTCTCGCAGCTGACAGCAGACCTCCTGAAGTTGCTCCGGCGCCAGCAGACGCAAGTCGGCAGGCTGATTGATAGCATCCAGTAAAGGAGTAAGAGGACGAGAACTCGGTATTTCGGTAAACATCAGGCGTTGTGTTTCCGGTCGTTGAGCATCAGATATTGCGCAGATGCTGCTACGTAATAGCAAAAAAGGGCGACCATTCTAACGATTGCGGTGGCTATTGAGTAGGCCAATAGCCACCTTGGTCATGATTCCTTCCGGTATCTGTCCTGCCCTGGCCAACCTGCGGCTGGCTCCGGGAGCAGGCCAGGTCAGTGATTACGCTCAATCACATAGTCGGCAATCTGTTGCAGCAAGCCGGTTTGGCCGCCGTCTTGCTGCAATACCAGCAAGGCTGCCTGGGCTTGCTGACACAGTTCCAGCGCTTTTTGTCGAGCGGCATCCATCCCCAACAAGGCCGGATAGGTCGGTTTGTTGAGAGCAATATCAGCTCCCGCCTGCTTGCCCAGAGTCGAGGTATCCCCTTCCACATCGAGAATGTCATCCTGAACCTGGAAGGCCAGCCCGATGGCATTGGCGTAGTCAGTCAATGCCTGTTCTTGCCCGGCTGCCAGTGGCCAGCGCACCGACATGGCTCCCAGCATCACGGAGGCGCGAATCAATGCGCCGGTTTTACCCCGGTGCATCTGCTCCAGCTCAACCAGAGACATGGGCTTGCCGACATGGTTGAGGTCGATGCTTTGTCCTCCGACCATACCAAACGCTCCGGCCGCTCTGGCCAGCAGTGTGGTCATCGCCAGCCGCTGCTCTGCCGACAGGCTGTCATCAGCCAGCAGGATTTCAAAAGCGCCGGTCAGCAAGGCGTCACCTGCCAGAATGGCCGAGGCTTCATCAAAGGCAATATGAGTCGTGGGTTTGCCACGTCGCAGGTCGTCATCGTCCATCGCCGGTAAATCGTCGTGGATCAGACTGTAGCTGTGCACCATTTCCAGTGCTGTCGCCGCGCTATCGGCCTGGCCTGGCTGGCCACCCAATGCTTCTGCAGCGGCATAGGCCAATAATGGCCGTAAGCGCTTGCCACCATTAAGCAAGCCGTATTGCATGGCTTCGGCCAGCCGTGAATCACAACTATCCAGCTGTATTACGGCTGCCCGCAATTGCTGTTCCAGCTGTTTTTGCACGGCGGTCAGCCGTTCTGGCAACAGGCTCATTCAAAAGCATCCCGAACCATGGGTTGTGCCAGACTCTGGCCATTCTGCTCAGTCAGCAACGTTACTTTCTGTTCCGCCTCGGCCAGTGCCTGCTGACACGAGCGGGTCAGCCGAATCCCTTGCTCAAACGCTCCCAGAGACTGCTCCAGAGTCAGTTCACCACTTTCCATTCGCTGTACCAGAGACGTCAGCTCTGCCAGCGACTGTTCAAAATCAAATGCTTGTTGTTTATCGCTCATAACACCTACCCACGCTGTGTGCCGCCACAGTAGCGCCTGACTGCAGCTTCAACAAGTCTGACGGCCAGTTTTTGCCATAGAACAGAGATGTTTGCGCGCTGGAATACCCGGTCGGCAGTTGAGCCTCTGCGGCACGGAAGCCGGTGCAGACGCTGAATCCTAGGGAAACAAAAGCCATGGCGTGACACTGTGTCATCCCCGCTGCCGGTGCTATTATCCGCCGCGATTGCCTGTGGAGAAAACGATGTCGTCACCGAGAATTTTTACCAATCAGCCCTTGATCGTCGGGCAAACCGTTACGCTCGATGAGCAGCCCAGCCTGCACCTGTTGCGGGTGCTGCGCCTGACCGTGACGGCTCCGGTGCGGCTGTTTAATGGTGACGGCTGTGAGTATCAGGGCACTATCGCTACGGCCAATAAAAAGCAGGCGGAAATACATATTGTTACAGCCTCTGCCGCAGAGGCCATACCTCCATTACCGCTCCACCTCGGCCAGGTTATCTCCAAGGGCGACAAGATGGATTTCACCATCCAGAAAGCCACCGAGCTGGGGGTCAGCCAGATCACCCCGCTGTTCAGTGAACGCTGCGATGTCCGCCTGAAAGGTGAGCGGCTCGAGAAGAAAATCGAACACTGGCAAAAGGTCGCGTTATCCGCCTGCGAACAAAGTGGTCGCAACCGTATTCCACAGGTTTTGCCGGCTCTGTCCCTGAACGACTGGTATGCCCGATGTGATGCTGAACGGCGGCTGATATTACATCCACACAACCAGCAGCCGCTGCAACAAGCTCATCCGCCAGCCAGTGTTGCTTTATTGGTTGGCCCCGAAGGTGGTCTGACAGATACCGAAGTCGCCGCAGGGGCGGCTCATGGTTTTCAGGGTCTGTTGCTGGGGCCAAGGATTCTGCGTACCGAAACCGCCGCACTGGCTGCAGTCTCGGTCTTGCAATTTTTATGGGGTGACTTTTAACTGCTATTAACTCGCAACGCTTGTAACGCTTGGCTTGCGCAGCAATAACCGCCGCTGCCGCCAGAGATCAGAACCAACGACAGACTCAACCCACCCACAGCTACTCACGGGACGGCGTACTGACCACCCCAAGCCGGAGCGACGACCAGTCCCACCAGCTGCTAAGAAAATACACGCCAATAAACAGCGTCGCCCACCACTCGATCAGACGTTTGCCATGGCTCATATCCATACCGATGGTGACACCTGCAAAAGCAATAAACTGGAACCACAGCAACGCCATCAAAACGGTTTTCAACCAGAACGATGGCACCTGCAAACCTCGCCTGCGGCCACGCCAGATCAATACATAGTTAATCGTCAGCGCCACCAACATGCCCTGAAAAAACAGATTGGCGCCACGGACATGCACACCCCAGTGAGTTGCTGACTTGTCCGGTAATAAAACCGCAGTACCAACCAGCAGCCCCAAAGCCGCCAGCACACCAAAAAACTGCATGATGGCTAAAGTCAGTCGATGACTGTGCCCGGCCAACCAGGTGCTCATAACCTGCCACCAGATCATGAAAAAGGCGCAGGCGGTAATCATGCCGCCCCGGAAGATAAACCCGGCGTCTCCCTTCATGCCGGTATGGGTAATATCGGTACAGCCATCGAGAAACGGATTGCAAAGTTCCGCGGTGCCCTGGGCCGTTCCCACCGCATAGGTCACGGCGATGGTTCCCATCGATAACACAAAACTGGCCAGCGCAACAAACTGTCCGAACGACATTCTTTTCTCCTTCAAGCCCAGGCATTCGCCTGGGCAGGTTTTGCATGCAGTGACCGTTTAACCTGCCGCATCCAGCGCCTGAGTGATATCAGCAATAATATCGCCGGCATGCTCAATACCAATCGACAGACGGATCAGGTCCTTGCTGACACCCGCAGACGCCAGCTCTTCTTCATTCAGCTGCCGGTGCGTGGTCGTTGCCGGATGACAGGCCAGGCTTTTGGTATCACCAATATTGACCAGCCGCTTGATCAGCTGCAGTGCATCAATAAATTTTGTTCCGGCTTCTGCCCCGCCCTTGATACCAAAACTGAGAATCGCTGACGGCTTCCCTTGGGTCATTCTCTGAGCCACTTCGTAATAGGGGCTGCTCTCCAATCCGGCATAATTGACCCAGCTGACCTGTGGATGATTATGCAGATATTCAGCCACTTGCTGGGCGTTTTCGACATGGCGATCCATCCGCAGGGCAAGGGTTTCCAGCCCCTGCAGCAACAGGAAGGAACTCATCGGCGACAAGGCAGCACCCATATTACGCAGAGGCACCACACGGGCACGGGCAATAAAGGCAGCATCACCCATGTCCTGAGTATAAATCACACCGTGGTACGACGGGTCTGGCTCATTAAAGTGCGGGAAACGCGGGTTATCTTTCCATGAGAATTTGCCTGAATCGACAATGGCGCCGCCCAGTGTCGTTCCATGACCACCAATGTATTTGGTCAGGGAATGCACCACAATATCAGCACCGAACTCAAACGGCCGACACAGATACGGTGTCGCCACGGTATTATCAACAATCACCGGCAGTCCGTGCCTGTGCGCCATATCGGACAGTGCTTGCAGGTCTACGATATTGCCAGCCGGGTTGCCGATGGATTCGCAGAACAGTGCCTTGGTGTTGTCATCAATCAGAGCTTCCAACGCTGCTACATCGTCACCGGAAGCCATGCGCACTTCCAGACCCTGCTGCGGAAAAGTATGGGCAAACAGATTATAGGAACCGCCATAAAGCTGACTGACACTGACGATATTATCACCAGCCCGCGCCAAGGTTTGAATCGCGGCAGTAATTGCCGCCATGCCGGATGCCAGACAGAGCGCGCCGATACCGCCTTCCATCGCTGCCAGACGCTCTTCCAGAACCGCATTGGTCGGATTCATGATACGGGAATAAATATTACCCGGCTCTTTCAGATCAAACAGATCAGCACCATGCTGGGTATCGCGAAAGCTGTATGACGTGGTCTGATAAATGGGCACCGCAACCGCACGTGTCGTCGGGTCTTCACTGAACCCTGCATGAATCGCCTGTGTTTCTATTTTCATGGACGAAAAATCCTCATTGTCAGCTTTAGCGTAAAGATGTCAGTGTAACAAGATGCGGCGGCTTGCCATAGTGACCGGCCGCCCACGGTGCGCGCCCTTGCATTCACTCCGCCCCGCCGTAAACTCGCTCTATTCTTTGTTTCACTACTTTGTTTTACCGGAAACCGGACCCCGTTATGGCCAAGAAAAAAATCGCTTATGTCTGTGCCGACTGCGGTACCGATCATTCCAAATGGCAAGGTCAATGTACGGGGTGCGGCGCCTGGAACACACTGCAGGAATTTGTCGTTACAGCCGCCAAAACCCCGGCTCGAGGTGCGGGTTTGGGTGGATACGCAGGTGCCGCCGGACAAACCGGTATCCAGCGACTGGATCAGGTCAATCTCGATGAAGTCCCCAGGTTCAGTTCCGGGATGCAGGAATTTGACCGGGTACTGGGTGGTGGCCTGGTACCGGGTTCCGCCATTCTGATTGGTGGTCATCCCGGTGCTGGCAAATCCACCTTGCTGCTACAAACCATGTGTAATCTCGCCCGTCAGATGCCGGCGTTATACGTCACCGGCGAAGAAAGCCTGCAGCAGGTTGCCATGCGCGCACGCCGTCTGGGTTTGCCGATGGATCAGCTCAATATGCTCAGTGAAACCAGCGTGGAACAGTTGATCCAGACCCTGCAACAGCATCAGCCCCGAGTAGTGGTGATTGATTCGATTCAGGTGATGCATGTCGAAGGCGTGGATTCCGCCCCCGGCAGTGTCTCTCAGGTACGCGAAAGCGCTGCCATGCTGACCCGCTTTGCCAAACAAACCAACACCGTATTGTTGCTGGTCGGACACGTCACCAAGGACGGTACTCTGGCCGGGCCCAAAGTACTCGAACACATGATCGATTGTTCCATCATGCTGGAAGGCTCCAACGACAGCCGTTATCGCACCCTGCGAGGCATCAAGAATCGGTTCGGTGCGATTAACGAGCTGGGGGTGTTTGCCATGCTGGACAGTGGCCTGAAAGAAGTCAAAAACCCCAGCTCCATTTTCCTCAGTCGCAGTGACGAGCCGTCACCCGGCAGTGCCGTGATGGTCATCTGGGAAGGCACCCGGCCTTTATTGATCGAGATTCAGGCGCTGGTCGACGACAGTCATTTTGGCCAGCCCAAGCGGGTTGCTGTTGGTCTCGACCAGAACCGGTTAAACCTGCTGCTCGCGGCCATGCATCGTCATGGAGGCATTCATCTGGGGGATCAGGATGTCTATATCAATGTGGTTGGCGGTGTCCGGGTGTCGGAGACCAGTGCCGACCTGGCGCTATTGCTCGCGGCCCTGTCAAGCTTCCGCAACGTGCCATTACCACAGGATATGATTGTCTTTGGGGAAGTGGGGCTATCCGGCGAAATCCGCCCGGTACCTTCGGGGCAGGAGCGGATTCGGGAGGCGGCCAAACATGGTTTCAAGCGGGCGATTGTACCCAAAGCCAATATGCCCAAAATCATGCCGGAGGGCATGACGGTTATTGGTGTCGAGCGCTTGCAACAAGCACTGGAAAATATCTGACACAGATACAAATCACGCTCAGTCGCTTCGCCAGACAACCGGACGGCCCGCACAATCAAGGATTGGCGGGCAGCAACAGAGATAAACTCGCATCTCTATTGTCGTCATTATCGTCGGTCTAGCCGTGATACGCCGGGCTTAACTCAACCACCGCTTCAACAAAAGCCTTGGCTCGTTCAGGGTCCACAAACTGATGGATACCGTGACCCAGGTTAAAAACATGCCCGGTACCATAACCATAGCTATCGAGAATACGTTTAACTTCGGCACGAATCGTTGCAGGCGAGGCATATAACACCGATGGGTCCATATTGCCTTGCAACGCAACCTTGCTGCCAACACGCTGACGCGCCTGACCCATATCGGTTGTCCAGTCCAGCCCCAAGGCATCGGCTCCGGTGTCAGCCATCGACTCCAGCCACTGCCCTCCGCCTTTGGTAAACAGGATCACAGGAATCTGCTGGCCGTCATACACCCGCGTCAGGCCTTCTACAATTTGACGCATATAGCGCAGCGAAAATTCCTGATACGCCACATCACTCAGACTGCCGCCCCAGGTATCAAAAATCTGTACCGCCTGGGCTCCGGCCCGAATCTGGGCATTAAGATAATCAATCACCGATTTGGCAAGCACATCCAGCAGCTGATGCATGACTTCCGGCGTGTCGTACATCATCGCTTTCACATGACGGAAGTCCTTCGACGAGCCACCTTCAACCATATAGGTTGCCAATGTCCAGGGACTGCCGGAGAAACCGATCAGAGGTACACGGCCATTCAGCTCAGAGTGAATGGTCGTCACCGCTTTCAAGACGTAATTCAAGTCGGACTCGGTATTCACAACCTTCAACTGCTGAACATCCGCGGCGGTACGGATAACCTTTTTGAAACGCGGTCCTTCCCCTGTTTCAAAATACAGGCCCAGGCCCATGGCATCCGGAATGGTCAGAATATCGGAAAACAGAATAGCGGCATCGAGCGGAAAGCGCTCCAGAGGCTGAAGCGTTACCTCACAGGCCAATTCGGGATTTTTGCACAACGACATAAAGTCGCCGGCTTCTCCCCGACTGGAGCGATATTCAGGCAGGTAACGTCCGGCCTGACGCATCATCCATATGGGGGTACGATCAACTGGTTGGCGCAGCAGCGCCTTGAGAAAGCGGTCGTTTTTAACTGGGTCCATGCAAATCATCCGTCGCTGGAAGTGTACCAGCGACGGATGATAGCAGAATTCCTCAAGTCAGACTGATTTGCGATGTCGACTAATCAATGGTTACGGATTTTTCCAAATCCCCATACGTTGCTGTAACGGTAATGGATTCAGGCTCATCCTCTTCCTTGAATGACACATAATAAAGCATGCCATAACTAGGTAAGCCAGTAGTCGCTAGGTCGTTATAGGTTTCTCCATATAGAAGACCTATCGAATTACTCACCGTACCTGAAGAACCATAGATTTCATAACCATCGCCTTCAACTGACAAGGTAGTTCCATTAGCAGGAGCATTGCCATTCCAATCCTGTAGCAATACATAGAACTCACCGCCATCAACGAGTGTAATCTCACTGGCACTGGTCTCGGTGAATGAGGTGCCATCATATGTATAGAAGCGCATATTCGGCGCTTCGGCATAACTCTGAACGATCCGGATACTATCCCGTACATGCATCAAGGAGTCGCAGTGACTTTCACCTGCAGTATCAGCATTAATAGCAGAGTCTGAACAGACGAGTCCCTGAAAGACGGTTGGTGCCTCGTCGTAAGCCCCATCGGTATCAAAGTCGAAAAAAGCCTCAACTACCTGACCATCAGAATTGGTATCCAGCGCTTCATTCCAGTTATCGTCACGGAAAGCTTCCGGATAGCTAACATAAGGTTCAGCGCCGGTATCATCCAGAACATCAAAAGTACCATTACCATTGGTATCGGTATAACTGGATTCACCTACGGTGTAGGCAGTGATCGTAGTCATACCACATACAGTGCTCGCACAGTCACTATCCTCAATAAAGCCGTCATATACCCGTCCCTGAGGATCAATTTCGTTCACCCTATCCAGGCTGGCTTCATGCTTTCCTGGACGAACACCACTGCTGTACCAGGTGACAGAGCACGTACCTGTGGTGGTCACACAGTAAGATTCAATCGTGCCGCTTTCCGCAGTAAAGTTCACAACAGTGCCATCAGCAACCGGGTTCTGATACTGGTCGGCTGCGTATACAGTCACTGATACTTCAGTACCGTTTGTGGCATACGCTCCGGGGTTAAAGATATCGACGGCAATATCAAAGCTGTCCTGGTCGGCAATACCAGTCGTAATTGAAATTGCTTGAGAGGTTGTGCTGATGGATGTGCCATCGCTGGTTTCCGTCGTTGCACGAACCGATGTCACAGCGTGTGATGTCCCGGAGTTAATAATTGCAGTAACCTGACCGCTGGAGTCTGTTACGTCGGAGTCAGTTACTTCTCCGCTACCAAGTGTGATTCCCCCCGTTGTATTGGTCAATTCAAAGGAGACTTCTTGACCTTCAACAACTTCTCCCTGCTTATCCACCACAGTAAAGGTGACAGTACTCTGCTTTGGCAGTACCGCATCCCCAATATTTTTCAGTGAGATATAGGGTTCCGATACACTGGTGAATGTAATCGCTCCAACTTCTGCAGACTGGATAAAAATAATACCAGTGACTTCATCATCATTAAGCTGAGTCGCCAGCTCTCCACTTTCAACAGAGTAAAGATTGGCCGAGAAAGCGTCTTCCAGGCAGCCATTCGCAGTATAGGTAAAAGTTACCGTACCCGTCGTTGTTGTTTTTTCATCCGAATCCAGAGTAGCTGTGCCATCTTCGACACAGCTGGATTCCAGACTGACACCATAGGTTGTACCTGTAGCCAAGTTGTCATCATCATTATCATCAACAATATTAGCGGTGATCAGCATGGTGCCACCCGCAGATAACTTGAGCTCGTCACTGACGTTTTCCGAAGTTGGATCATCACCATATTCACTTTCACGAATACCATTCACCAGCAACTCGGTATAGAACTCATCATCGTCAAGCACACCTAATTTAGGTTCAACCCCTTGTTCAACAGTTACAACCGACGTCATGACAACATAACAGCTGTCGGTATCCGTAAGACTGCATTCGGTATCCGTATCACCAAACAACAGTAGCGTCAGGTTATTGTCGCCAGGACAGGTCGTATAGTCAGCATTGTAACTGGTGCTGAAAGTCCCATCAGAATTGGTTTCACGCGATACAGAAAACTCGCCATCAGCACAATCGCTATACCATTCAATGATATAACTATCGTCCGTCACCAGCGCATTGGAAGACAATGGATTAACAATATTCACAGAGAGGTCGGTACTGTCTTCGTCGGAGATTTCCAGGTCACCTTCCAGCTGCCCTTCCGTAAAGGAAATACCGCTATCGGTCCCCAGGGACGGGTAGTCCGTGCTGACAAACACCGTAGCAGTTGCCAGCTCAGTACTGGAAGATGCATCAGAATACAGCGTTGCTGTAATGGTATCACCACCACTACATCCCTTGTTGCGATAGGTAGAAGAAACAGACCCCGTACTGGTGTAGGAAGACGCAATGGAGAACAAACCCAAGGAGCAGTCAGATGTGAAAGTGTAGTAATAACTGTCGCTGGTCAGTGATGAATTACTGTCATTCTGATCAACACCATCGATGGTCAATGTAACACTGCCGCCAACAAGCACATAATCTTCCGACGAGGCGATAGCACCCTCCTCAAAATCAGCACCAGTACCATTTCCCAATGCTTCAATCACCGTCTCTTCTGTAAGATCCGAATCATCGCTATCATCTGTGTCGTCGGTATCGTCGGTGTCATCTGAACTGCTATCTCCTGCGCTAGCGTCCGCAACAGACTCTCCTCCTCCGCACGCAGACAAGGTTCCAGCAAACAAAACCAGCAACAACAAATCGCGCAATGACATAACGACAAGCTCCTTTCGGGCAGTTCCAGACGATTTCACAACAGGTCGGGAAGGATAACATTTACATACGAACAACAGCCATACACAAAAAACGCGGCTAATGCCGCGTTTTCTACGTTCTGTCACAAAAACAGAATTTATCAGACATCCAGATAGTCAAGAATACCTTCAGCAGCCTGGCGACCCTCGTATATTGCCGTGACGACCAAATCAGATCCTCGAACCATATCACCTCCGGCAAAAACCTTCGGATTGGTCGTTTGATGTTTGAATTCCTGGCCTTCTGGTGCAACAACACCATCCCAGTTGTTCACTTCAATGCCGAAGTCCTTGAACCAGGGCGCAGGGCTTGGACGAAAGCCAAAAGCAACCAGCACCGCATCCGCAGGCAGGATTTCTTCAGACCCTTCCACTACCTGAGGACGGCGACGGCCGTTTTCATCAGGCTCACCCATTTCGGTTGTCACCACCTTGACGCCTTCGACTTTATCTTCGCCGATGATAGCAACCGGTTGACGGTTGAAGAGGAATTTTACGCCTTCTTCTCGCGCATTGGTCACTTCACGTTTGGAGCCTGGCATGTTTTTCTCGTCGCGACGATAGGCACAGCTGACACGCGCAGCGCCCTGGCGGATGGAGGTGCGGTTACAGTCCATGGCTGTATCACCACCACCCAGCACAACCACCTGTTTGCCTTTCATGCTGATAAAATCAGCCGCATCTTTTTCAAAGCCCAGGTTGCGATTCACGTTGGAGATCAGGAAATCCAGCGCATCGTGCACGCCGGGCAGATCTTCACCAGGGAAACCGCCTTTCATGTAGTTGTAAGTGCCCATGCCGAGGAAGACGGCATCAAATTCGTCGATGATGCTCTGGAAGTCCACATCCTTGCCTACTTCGGTCTCCAGGCGGAATTCCACGCCCATTTCCTGAAATACCTTGCGGCGGTTGGACATGACGGTTTTCTCGAGCTTGAACTCAGGAATACCGAAGGTCAGCAAGCCACCGATCTCTGGGTATTTATCGAAGACTACCGGGGTAACACCGTTGCGAACCAGTACATCAGCCGCACCCAAACCAGCAGGACCCGCACCAATAACAGCAACGCGTTTGCCCGTCGGTACGACTTTGGACATATCCGGTTTCCAGCCCATCGCAAATGCCGTATCGGTAATGTATTTCTCTACATTACCAATCGTCACTGCCCCAAACCCGTCGTTCAGAGTGCAGGAGCCTTCACACAAACGGTCTTGTGGACACACTCGGCCACATACTTCTGGCAGCGTGTTGGTCTGATGACTCAGTTCCACGGCTTCCAAGATGTTGCCTTCGCTGGCCAGTTTCAGCCAGTTGGGAATGTAGTTATGTACCGGGCATTTCCATTCACAGTATGGATTACCACACGCCAGGCAACGGTGCGCCTGATCGTTTACCTGAGCCTGTTTGAACGGCTCGTAAATCTCCACAAACTGCTTCTTGCGAGTGGAAATTGCTTTTTTCTTCGGGTCCTGGCGACCCACTTCAACAAACTGAAAATTGTTGTTCAGACGTTGTACCATCTCGAACCTCTCTATACTCGTCCTGGACTCATTCTGTTGTCGCGTCGTGAGATTACTCAGGACGAGCGCGGGTGTTTTTCAGCAGCTGTTGCAGATCAGCAGCCTTTGGTTTGACCAGCCAGAAACGACCAATAAAACCATCAAAGTCATCGAGGATTGCTTGTCCCCAGGCACTGCCTGTCTCTGCCACAAATTCACGAATAACGCTGCGTAAATGGTTACGGTGCGCTTCCGTTTCTTCATTGCTGATACGATGAATATCAACCAGCTCATGATTGTACT
Source organism: Oceanobacter sp. 4_MG-2023 (assembly GCF_030689165.1). Lineage (NCBI taxonomy): Bacteria > Pseudomonadati > Pseudomonadota > Gammaproteobacteria > Oceanospirillales > Oceanospirillaceae > Oceanobacter > Oceanobacter sp. 4_MG-2023. The sequence continues at coordinate 111,698 of NZ_JAUYVV010000004.1, forward strand.
TGTCAACAAAGCTGTTGTTACGATCCAGCACATAAGCAAAGCCGCCGGTCATACCAGCGCCAAAGTTGTAACCGGTTTCACCCAGCACACAGACCATGCCACCGGTCATATATTCACAGCAGTGATCCCCAGTTCCTTCGACGACGGCATGAGCACCAGAGTTACGCACCGCAAAACGCTCACCGGCACGACCTGCTGCCAGCAGTTTACCGCCAGTTGCCCCATACAAGCAGGTATTACCCACAATGGAGGTATCGTTGGTTTTGAATTCGGAGCGCTTGGGCGGGAAAATAACCAGCTTGCCACCTGTCATGCCTTTACCGACATAATCGTTGGCGTCACCTTCCAATACCATTTGCAGGCCACCGGCATTCCAGACACCAAAGGACTGACCTGCCACACCTTTCAGGCTCAGACGTACTGGCTTGTCTGCCATACCCTGATTGCCGTAACGACGGGCAATTTCACCCGACAGGCGAGCACCGATCGAACGGTCACAGTTGGTAATCACAAAATCGAATTCACCACCTGTTTTGGCTTCAATCGCTGGCAGAATCTCTTCCACCATACGTTCAGCCAGTAAACCTTCGTCATACGGTGCGTTACGCTCGACCTCAACGGTATGGGGTTTATTTTCTGGAATCTGGTCATTGACCAGAATCGGCGTCAGATCGAGGTGGCGTTGCTTGCCGGTTTTACCTTCCAGCATTTCCAACAACTCCGTACGACCAATCAGCTGGTCCAGACTGCGAACCCCCAGTTGAGCCATCAAACCGCGTACTTCTTCAGCAAGGAAGTAGAAGTAGTTTTTCACCATCTCGGCGGTGCCGATATAGTGCTTCTCACGCAAGTCATCGTTCTGGGTGGCAACACCGGTCGCACAGTTGTTCAGGTGACAAATACGCAAGTATTTACAACCAACCGCGACCATGGGCAGAGTGCCAAAACCAAAGGACTCTGCACCCAGGATAGCCGCCTTGACAACGTCGAGGCCGGATTTCAAACCACCATCCGTTTGTACCCGTACCTTGCCTCGAAGGTCATTGGCACGCAGGGCCTGATGCGCTTCGGACAAACCCAGTTCCCATGGCGAACCGGCGTACTTGATCGATGTCAGCGGTGATGCCGCAGTACCACCGTCGTAACCGGAAATGGTAATCAGGTCGGCATAGGCCTTGGCGACACCGGCAGCGATGGTGCCAACACCGGGTTCAGAAACCAGCTTGACCGAAACCAGAGCCGTTGGATTTACTTGCTTCAGGTCAAAGATCAGCTGAGCCAAATCTTCGATGGAGTAAATATCGTGATGAGGCGGTGGCGAAATAAGCGTCACACCCGGTACGGAATACCGTAACGTGGCAATCAGGTCGTTGACCTTGCCACCAGGCAACTGGCCACCTTCTCCTGGCTTGGCACCCTGGGCAACCTTGATCTGCAGCACTTCGGCACTGGCCAGATAAGCGGGGGTCACCCCAAAACGTCCGGAAGCAATCTGCTTGATTTTGGAGTTCTTGCGAGTGCCATAACGAGCAGGGTCTTCACCCCCTTCACCAGAGTTGGAGCGACCGCCCAGATCATTCATGGCTTCCGCCAGCGCTTCATGAGCTTCTGGCGATAGAGCACCCAGCGACATGGCCGCAGTATCAAAACGTGTGAAGAGTTTCTCTACCGGCTCAACTTCGCTGATATCAATTGGCTGGATACCTTTACGGAATCCCAGCAAGTCGCGAATGGTCGCTACCGGGCGAGTATTCACCAGCTCGGAAAAACGATCGTAGGCTGCCTGGCTGTTTTGCTGTACGGCTGTCTGGATGTTTTTCACCACATCCGGGTTGTACGCATGATATTCGCCGCCATGGACGTATTTCAGCAAACCACCCTGGTCAATTTTCTTACGTGCTTTCCAGGCGTTTTTCGCAATCAGCTGCAAGTCTTCATCAAAGTCAGAGAAGGTTGCTCCACCAATACGGCTGGTAACGCCACAGAAGCACAAATCAACCACTTCCCGGCTCAGGCCAATCGCTTCAAACAACTGCGATCCGCGATAAGACGTGACGGTAGAAATGCCCATTTTGGACATGACTTTCATCAGGCCTTTACGAATCGCCTTGCGGTAATTCTGCTGCGATTTAAGCGGATCGCCCAGCAATTCACCCGAACGGTGCAAGTCGGTCAGAACGGTATACGCCAGCCATGGGTAAACAGCTGTCGCACCAAAACCCAGCAGCACGGCAAAATGGTGCGCATCACGGGCATCACCGGTTTCAACCACGATATTGCCGTTGGTACGCAGGCCTTTTTGCACCAGATGATGATGCACCGCGCCAGTTGCCATCACGGCAGGAATCAGTACTTGATCCCTGACCACATCGCGGTCACTCAGAATCAGGATAACGTAGCCATCCTGTATCGCTTTTTCTGCCGCCAGCGTCAGGTTCTGAACCGCTTGCTGCAAACCGATCTCCGGATCAAATGCCATCGACAGGGTGATATGCCGGAAAGCATCCGATGCACGATTGGTCAGGCCAATGAATTTTAATGGCGACAGCACAGGCGACGTCAGAATAATACGATTGGCGTGATCCGGTGTTTGTTCAAAGACATTCTTCTCTGCACCAACACAGGTTTCCAACGACATCACAATCGCTTCTCGCAACGGATCGATAGGCGGGTTGGTTACCTGGGCAAACTGCTGGCGGAAGTAATCTGCGACATGCCGAACACGCAATGACAGTACCGCCATCGGGGTGTCATCACCCATGGAGCCGGTCGCTTCCTGACCTTCTTCACCCATGGGCCGCAAGACCTGGTCACGCTCTTCGTTGGTAATCAGGTGCAGTTTTTGCTGGCAGTCCAGCTCTTCACCGGCAATGGGGTCAAAGCCCGCTTTCTGTAAATACAGTTCGCTTTCGATACGAATGGCGTTTTCACGCAGCCATTTTTTGTAAGGAAATTCGGCCTTCAGGGCGTTATCAATGTCATCGGTTTTAAGTAGTCGACCCTGTTCGGTATCGATTGCCAGGATCTGGCCAGGTCCAACCCGCCCCTTCGCCACAACATCCTGTGGCAAGTAGTCATGCACACCCACTTCAGATGCCACGGTAATAAAGTCATTTTTGGTAATGACCCAGCGCGACGGACGCAAGCCGTTACGATCCAGACCACAGACCGCGTAACGACCATCTGTAATGACCAGCCCGGCCGGGCCATCCCATGGTTCCATATGCATGGAATTGTATTCGTAGAATGCGCGCAAGTCGGCATCCATGGTTTCAACATTTTGCCATGCTGGCGGAATCATCATCCGTAACGCACGGAACAGGCTCATGCCACCCGTGGTCAACAATTCCAGCATATTGTCCATCGACGACGAATCCGAACCCGTCGTATTCACCACCGGGGACAAGTCCATCAGGTTGGGCAGCAACGGGCTGACAAACTTGCTGGAGCGAGCGTTGGCCCAATTGCGGTTACCCTGGATGGTATTGATTTCACCATTGTGCGCCAGCATGCGGAACGGCTGCGCCAACTGCCAGCGAGGCATGGTATTGGTTGAGAAACGTTGGTGGAAAACACAGATTGCGGTTTCCAGGCGCTCGTCGCCCAGGTCCAGATAAAAATTCGGCAGGTCGACCGGCATGGTCAGGCCTTTGTACGACAGCACTCGGGATGACAGGCTGGCGATATAAAAATCCGGGTACTGGGTCAGGGACTTTTCTGCGTAACGTCGGGCATAAAAAAGTTTTACGTCCAGTTCGGCATCCGTCATTTCTGTCTCACTGGAGACAAAAATTTGCTCGAAACGAGGCAAGCAGTCTACGGCCATCGGACCCAGGCAGTCATTGTTGGTTGGCACGGTACGCCAACCTAGCACTGTCAGGCCTTGGTCTTTGATTGCTTTTTCTACCGCCGCTTGTTGTTCTGCGCAAATGGCGTCATCAAGATCCACAAACAACATGCCTACTGCATATTGAGCGGGTAAGTCGATGCCCACTTCCGGAGTCACTGCACGCAGGAACGAATCCGGTTTCTGCAGCAACAGCCCACAGCCATCACCTGTTTTACCGTCAGCCGCAATACCGCCCCTGTGCGTCATGCAAGTCAGGGATTGGATAGCCGTCTTCAACAGCTCATGACTTGGCTGGCCCTTCAAGTGAGCCAACAGACCAAAGCCACAGTTGTCTTTGTAATCGCCTGGAGTATACAGACCAGTTCTCATAGAACAGCTCTCACCAAAAAAATGCTATTAAAATTATTTGCGGCTGGGAACAGCCGAGTGCTCAAAATTTGAGCAACATAGAGACAAAAGGACGCTCATTCTACACATCCAGGCGTCCTCTAACAAATATGCCCCGGCCAGCAGGCCAGTAACGATCACAAACGGCTGGCTGAAAAGCCGCTTATCGGGGCTCAACTGAAGGGGAAATCTGGCTCATTTCCCGAATCCAGGGAGAGTCTGTTTTTAAGCCAGCTGGCCGTTTTTTGACCCATGCCGCCGCATCTTCCCGAGAAGAAAATGCTCCCGCAATCACCACATACCAGGGCTGGCCATTTCTCTGGCTACGATACCAGACCAGCTTGCCATCCGCTCCGGACTGCCACTTGGTAACAAAGTCACGCGCGCCCTGTTGCTCGGAAGTCCCCAGCAGCTGAACTGCCCAGGCGTTGTCCTTGGCAAACCAGGCCGGATAGCCGGATAGCCGTGATACCGATGCTTTCTCTACCGGCGCCTGCGGCGCAGAAACTGCCGCTGCTGTGGCCGGCGTAGAGACGACCGCTGATGTGTCTGCTCGACCAGCGACTGCACTCTGACTACTGGAGTTTGTCGGATTCCTGCTGGCCTGTGAAGGCACAGGTAAATCCTCTGCAGGCATTGCTGCCAAATCAGCTTCAGGCCGGGCAATCACCGGTGGCATTGGCACCTGGAGTACCGTGGTGGCAACGGCACTGTCTTCATCTCCTCCTGACAACAATCCGATAACGATGAAGATCAACAGAATGGCAGCCATAAAGGCGAGTGCCAGCGGCGAGCGCAGCTGACTTAACAACGCATTGGTATCCAGCTGACTCAGGTTCGGCAAGCGCCAATCAAAGCGCCTGCTGCTGGACGATGATGGAGCAGAGGAGCGCGAGCTGGTTGAGCTCAAGTCGATACCATCCAGCTGCAGGTCTGCAAAATCACTCTTTGTTGTGAATCCTGGCTCTCGCTTTGTAGTCGCGACCGGCTCCACTGGACTGGATGGTTCTGTTGGCCTGGACGGTTCTGCTGGCCTGGATGGCTCTGCTCGCTTGGGCAGCGCTACTGATTCTGCTGGCTTGGGTGATTTTACGGATGATTGTTGCACCCCGGAATTTGTATCAGCAACAGCTTGCATGGCCGCTTCAGGCTCGGGCGCCCCCTCAGATGCCAACAAGGAAATACGATACATGGACGCGCTCGCAGGGCCTTCTTTCAAGCCGTCATCAAAGCCCTCACGTCCAAACAGACAAAAGGAAATAGCATGGGATGACATCAAGGCAAACTGGGACAATGCCAGCAACATCTCGGCAGGCAGTCTCTCCGCCCGGGAGACAATAACCAATAGCGGGTCGGCCGTCTCCGCACGGATACGTGCCTGCTCCAGCAACACCTCTCGCGCCACCACTTCATCAACAGGCAGCTTGGTCACCCCCAGAGCCCCTGCCAGCTGGCCAATCAGTGTCCGGGTCTTCTGCAAATCCTCGGCCACGAGGGGCAACACCAGACTGGAATCCGCATAATGCCGGGCAACAGCAGCGGCAAGCGAGTCTCCATCTGCCTCGGACTGATACCGGATCAGCATCATCAGAGGGGAATAGCAACTCAGGTGACAAATCAGCTCGAGATAACGGGCCGGTGACGCATAAATATCCTGACCCGGCGCCTGAGAAAGTGGCGATACCATATGGCCTCCGTGCGTTGGGGTTAACCGTTTAATGCGGCCATTGCCAGTGTCTGGCAAAGCTGCGTCCGGTCTATATCTGAGGTGATATAGGCTTGTCCAATTCGGCGTAACAATACCAGTCGGATACGACCATCAAGTACTTTTTTATCCAGACTCATCCGCGATAAAAAATCCTCTTCGCTCATATTTTCCGGAGGCAATACCGGAAGAGAGCTGCGGATGAGTAGTGCCTTCAGTTCAGCAACGTCTGCACTCGATATGGCTCCCATACGACACGAAAGATCCGCCGCCATCAACAACCCGGTACCCACGGCTTCGCCATGCAACCATTGGCCGTAACCCTGATGGGACTCAATCGCGTGTCCGAAGGTATGACCAAGATTCAATATGGCGCGAATGCCTCCTTCACGCTCATCCTGAGCCACGACACGGGCTTTGCAAGCGCAAGAGGTGTGAATCGCCTGTGCCAGCAAAGCTCCATCTCCAGCCATCAGTCCATCAACATGCTGCTGAATCCAGTGATAAAATTCCACGTCTTCCAACAGACCGTACTTGATCACTTCAGCCATGCCTGCCGACACTTCCCGAGATGGCAGAGTTGTCAGCGTATCGGTATCGATCAAGACTGCTTGCGGTTGATAGAAAGCACCGATCATGTTTTTACCGAGGCGGTGGTTAACGCCCGTCTTACCACCAACAGAAGAGTCTACCTGTGACAGTAACGTGGTCGGCATTTGAATAAAATCAACCCCGCGCTGATAACTGGCGGCCGCGTAACCACACATATCACCGATCACGCCACCTCCCAATGCCAGCAGGGTTGTGGTGCGGTTATGTCCTTGCTCCAGCAAGGCGTCAAAAATCAGATTCAGTGTTTCCAGGTTTTTGTACTGCTCACCATCAGGGAGAACAACACTGTCAACCTGATAGCCATCCAGCATCTGCCTGACCATATCCAGATACAGTGGCGCGACCGTAGTATTGGTAACAATCATGACCTGTTTACCACGGATATGACGAGTCAATAGTTCTGGCGTCGCGGACAGCCCTGAACCAATGTAAATTGGGTAGCTGCGCTCAGCCAGCTCTACGGTCAATGTAATCATGACAGGGCCTTAATACGTTTTTTTATTTCATTGACGACCCAGCGAGGATTACGCTGGTCGGTTTGTAATACGATGTGGGCAACTTCTCGATACAGAGGGTCACGCTTGCGGAACAACTCTCGCAGCACTTGTGCTGGATTGGCTGTTTGTAACAGAGGGCGATTTTTGTCCTTTGAGGTACGGGCTATTTGTTGCTCAACGGAAGTGCATAAATACACCACAATGCCACGTCCTCCGAGATGCTGACGATTAACAGGCCTCATAACAGCACCACCACCCGTCGCCAGAACCAAACCCTGGCGTTGCGTGAGGATATCTATTGCCTGCTCTTCGCGATCACGAAAACCCGCTTCCCCTTCCATATCAAAGATCCAGGGAATATTGGCACCACAACGCTCCTCGATAAATTTGTCAGAATCGACAAATTCAAGATGCATCTCGCTGGAAAGCAAACGGCCAATGGTGGTTTTACCCGCTCCCATTGGCCCTATTAGAAAAATCGATTGTTCGGACGGCATAGACTATCTGGCGCTGAAGGAGTCCTTCACCAGCTTCGGCGTGATGAAAACAAGTAACTCGCTCTTGTCATCCGAAACGCTAGAGTAACGGAACAGGGCTCCAATTAATGGTAAATCCCCGAAGAAAGGCGTCTTGCTGACCGACCTGACTTCTTCAGAACGGAAGATACCACCTAATACGATAGTTTCGCCATTATCTACCAGCACTTGAGTCTGTACCGCATTGGTATTAATCGTCGGACCGGCCGAAGTATCTTCCCCCACCGAGTCCTGATTAATGACCAGATCCATGATAATACGATCATCCGGCGTGATTTGAGGTGTCACTTCCAGTCGCAATACTGCCGACTTGAAGGTCACACTGGTCGCACCACTGGACGTTGACTCTTCATATGGAATCTGGGTACCGGATTCAATAAAGGCAGTTTGTCCATCGGCAGTAATCACCCGCGGCTGGGAAACAATTTCCGCCCGACCATCAGTCTCAATCGCTGACAACTCCAGATCCAGCAGATAATCGACAGTCTGATAACCAATGGCAAAGGTCGAAGCCGATGAGCTGGTTGCCCCAAAATCAACGATATTGGCTGAATCCAGATCCAATGCGCTGGCATCATCACCGGATGCCCGATCAAACAGAATCTGGTTGGTATCCTCAATGGTTTGCTGACTACCACCGGCAGTAACCCAGTTGGAGCCATTATCCTGATAGTAACCACCACCCCACGTGACACCCAGCTCTTCACCAACTGCCGTCGATGCCGCCACGATCCGGGCTTCAATCAATACCTGTCGCACCGGCACATCCAGCATTACCAGAGCTTCACGTACTTTTTCCAGATTCGAGGCGGTATCTTTCATCAGAATCGTATTGGTACGCTCATCCACAACAGCAGTACCGCGCTCAGACAATAGCCCCTGGTCAGAAGTCAGGATCGTTGCGATATCCGCCGCCTTGGCATATTTGAACTGCATGAACTCTTGCACCAGCGGAGCCAGCTCTTCCACCTGACGTACAGCTTCCAGCTCTATTTTTTCACGGGCAGCAATTTCTTCAGCCGGTGCAATCAACAGTACAGATCCCAGCTGACGTTTACCAAGCGCCTTGGTTTTCAATACCAGGTCCAACGCCTGATCCCACGGCACATTTTGCAGCCGCAAAGTAATACTCCCTTGCACCGTATCCGAGGCGACCAGATTCAGGCCGGTAAAATCTGCAATCAGCTGCAGTACCGCCCGGACTTCAATATTCTGGAAATTAAGTGACAGTTTTTCACCCGTGAACGGGAATTTTTTCTTACGCTCTTCCGCCGCCTCTTCTGGCAGATTGGTCACGTTAATCGACAATAAACGATCGGTCTGATAAGCCAGGTATTCAAAATCATCCGAGACAGGCTCAATTACAATGCGCGTGCCACCTTCATGATCCTTGGCGTCCACATACTGAACCGGAGTAGCAAAGTCAGTCACATCCAGGCGACGGCTCAGCTCATTAGGCAAACGAACCCCAGACAGGTCGGCGATAATTTTTGATCCTTCCCTGCGGATATTGGCGGCCGCCTTGGCATCATTCAACATGATCTGCACCTGACCATCGCCTTGCTCGCCACGTCGAAAATCAACATTGACCACTTTCAGCTCATTCATCCCTGCCGAAGCCGGCGCCCCGCCCAGCAAAGACGACTGACTTTCTATAGTCATTTGCCCTTCATTACTGGCTCCCACACGAATCAGCAACAGATTGCCATTGGAACTGGTTGTATAAGCAACCATACGAGACAGATTAATCACCAACCGGGAACGATCCTGGGTAGTGACCACAACCGCCGACCGGGCATTACCAGCACCGATCTGGTGGCGTTTTGTTTTCAAGGCACTGACAACACCAGGCATATCAATGGCAATACGGGCTGGCTTTTCAATGGTGTAACCACTGATTTCCGGCGGCGCACTGTCAAATGTCAGGCTGATTTCTGTTACATCACCGGGAAGTGATGAAAAAGCGATATCGTTCAGTACGGCAGCGGAAGACAGGCCGGCCTGAAGCATCAGCAAAGCTGCAACCCAGGTACGGCCCAGAGTGCGTACAGCATTTAAAAGATTCATTTCAGTTATCTCCGCCTATTCCTTCCAGAGCAATTGTTTTAGGGCGTTCTATCCAGCCGCCAAGACCATTAGGAACGATCTCGATCAGACTGAGCCTGTTTGAGGATACCGTTATTACCCGACCATGATTCTGGCCCATGTAATAGCCACGCTTTATTCGTACAACACTGCCACTACCGTCCTTGACCAGAGCCCACAAGACGCCATCGACTCCGGCCATCGTACCAACCATGGTCAACTGGCCCAGTGGGAATTGCTCAAGATGTTCTTTGGGTCGGTCAAAGTCAGGACGTACATTACTCGATGCCTGGGCAGACTGCAGTGTACTGTCAACAACAACGGGCAATTCAAAAGGGGATCGAAGCCCAGCCGCACTGTAACTGAAGTACTCGTAAGGCTTGAATACCGGAATAGGTTCTATTCGCCCCCGGGGCTTGGCCAATGCCTGACTGACAAACTGCTGCAAATCGGCAGTATTCGCAGACTGCGAACACCCCTGCAACAGCAGCATCGACACGCCCATGGCGAGCAGCCATAAATGCTTATTCATCACCACCTCCATACTGATACGTCTTGGCCAGAATGGTCATGGATAATCCGTCTTTTTTGGCAGAGCTGATTGCAAAATCATGCAGGGTTACAATCCGGGGCAAGGCAGCCACACCGGAAACAAACGCTCCCATTTCATGGTAGCCACCATCGACCTCGATACGAATCGGCAACTCGTTATAAAACTCGGTATTGACCATTTTTTGTGGTGAAATCGCGTTCAGTTTCAACCCGGCACCCAAGGCGGCAGCACTGATATCATCAATCAGGCCAGGCACTTCGGTATCCTTGGGCAACTGCTTCAGCAATGATCCAAAGCTGTCCCGCATTTCTGCCAACTGCTCCTTGTAAGCATCCAGGTTGGCAACACGGTACGCTTTTTTCTCAATATCTTTTTTTAGTTGAACTTCTTTGGACGCTTCTTGCTGCAAACGCTCGCCCGAATCCTTCACCAACAGGAAATATCCGGCAACCAATACAGCAACAAAGATCAACGAGCAGAAAACGACCTTGCCGGGTGTCGGCCAGGAGCCCATATCCTCCCAGTCAATCTCGTTCAGATCATTGACGTCCAGTTCCTGCAGCTTGCCAGCCCATGCCTTGAAATCAAATCCTTGCTTGGCCATATCAAGGCTCCTCACTGCTTTGAGGCTCTACCCGCCGGACAGATACCTCAAACACGTTACTGCCATTCGCGACGGCTTTAACTCCCAACAACGCCGGGTCTGCAAACCATTCAGATTCATCAAAGTTACGCATCAGTGCCGCCACACGGTTATTGGACTTGGCAACACCCTTGACGTTAACCCGACTTCCCTGGATGGACAGACTGGTATAATACAGATCTTCAGGGACGGAGCGCGCCAACTCGTCAAACAGCCGGACAATCACCGGGCGATTACCCTGCAAGTTTTGAATCAGTTCCATACGTTCAATCAGCTGTTCCCGTGTTGCCGTCAGCTCATTGATTTCGACAATCTTTTTATCCAGCTTGGAAATTTCCTGCGACAGGAAAGAATTACGTCCCCGCTGGTTACTGAGTTCACTGTCGTAGTAACTGCTTACCATCCAGACCAATCCTGCAGCAATCGCAGCAACCACGGCAATAATACTGATAAACTGCTGTTGCTTCTCCTTGCGGAGTTCCTGACGCCAAGGCAATAAGTTGATATTGGCCATTAATTAAAACCTCGCATCGCCAACCCGCAGGCAACCAGTAAAGAAGGCGCATCGTTACTCAGTAATTTGACATTCACCTTCGATGACACCGACATATCCCGAAAAGGGTTGGCAACCACCGTCGGCAAGCCCATATCTTCCTGAACCTTGTCGACCAGGCCAGCCAGAGTCGCGGTCCCTCCAGCCAGTACCAGGCAATCGACTTCATTAAACTGGCTGGATGAAAAGAAAAACTGCAGGGATCGGCTGATTTGCTGAACAACGGCGTTACGGAACGGCTCCAACAATTCATCTTCATAGTCGCCAGGCAAACCGTCGCCATCACGTGCTGCCGCTGCTTCCTGTTCGGACAGACTGTAACGCCGCATAATATCGTCAATCAACTGACGGCCACCGAAGAGCTGCTCACGAGTATAAATGGACACACCATTATGCAGGACACTGAGCGTTGTCATGGTGGCGCCGATATCAATAATGGCAACGGCTTCATTGGCATCCCCATCCAGGTGATCCCGAATCAGCTCGAATGCCCGTTCGGTACAGTAAGCTTCAATATCGACCACAACAGCTTCCAGACCGGAGTACTCAACAGCATCCTTACGCCGCTCAACGGTATCAGAGCGACAGGCCGCCAGTAGCACCTGAGCCACGGCTTCAGTCTCATCCACACCTGTATTCTGTACTTCCCAATCCAGCGAGACCTCTTCCAAAGGATAGGGAATATATTGATCAGCCTCGGCACGGATCTGCAAATCCATTTCCGATTCGGACAGATTGGCATTCATCTGGATGGTTTTGGTAATGACAGCAGAACCAGCAACGGCAAGAGCAGCCCGCTTTGCCCCGGAACGGGATTTGATCAAAGCCCGTTTGACCGCTTCGCCCACTTCTTCATCATTATGGATATTCTGTTCCATAATGGCATTGTTAGGCAGCGCCTCTGAGGCATAGGCTTCTACCCGATATCCTGCATCGCTGCGACTCAACTCAAGGACCTTTACCGACGTGGAGCTGATGTCCACGCCAAGAAGAGCCTTGCCCTTCTTGCCAAACAGATTCGCCAGCACAACAAAATCCCCTTGAAAATCGAGAACTTGCGATAACAAGTTCAGATTAATTCTATATTTGGGCGGCTATTATAGGCACAATCCTATAAAAAGGACAAAAAAGCCTTATAATGCCGCAACCGCCGATAACCGACCATACGAAGGAATTTTCAATACCTTTATGATCACGCTCAAATCGATTTTTAAATTCGTTATCTGGTTATTCGTTTGCGCCGTTTCTGGCACTGGTTTAACTTGTCTTGCCATATACCTTTATCTAACTCCTACTCTTCCTGACCCTCGTCAACTCCGCGACATTGACTTACAAACACCGTTAAGGGTGTACACCGCCGACGACCAGCTGATCAGTGAATTCGGAGAGAAACGCCGGACTCCCCTTACATTCGAGCAAATTCCCAATCAATTCGTCAATGCTCTGCTCGCCTCGGAAGACGATGGTTTTTACGAGCATTACGGCATTGATGTTAAAGGACTTTTACGAGCAACGCTGGAACTAATTCGCACTGGCAGAAAGAAATCGGGCGGTAGCACCATTACCATGCAAGTTGCCAAGAATTACTATTTATCCAGCGAGAAATCCTTCACTCGTAAATTCACTGAAATACTATTGGCGATAAAAATAGAGAAGACGCTCACAAAACAGGAAATTCTTGAACTTTATGTCAATAAAATATACCTCGGCAAACGAGCCTATGGTATTGAGGCTGCAGCCCAGGTTTATTATGGCAAAGCAATAAACGAATTAACCCTGGCCCAAACAGCCATGATTGCCGGACTACCCCAGGCCCCTTCCGCCGCCAACCCCATCAACAACCCGGATAGAGCGGTCAATCGACGCAACTACGTCCTGTCACGCATGGCCAGTCTCAACATGATCAGCCAGGCAGACTTTGAAACCGCAGCCGCTGAGCCAATCACCGCCCGCTATCACGGTGCAACCAGTGCCATTACCGCCCCTTATATCGCAGAAATGGTGCGCCAGTTTATGGTTGAACACTATGGCGACAATGCCTACACCGATGGTTATATTGTTCACACGACCGTTGATGCTCGCCGTCAGGAAGCAGCCACACGGGCATTGCAACGTGGATTATTAAACTACGACCGGGCACACGGCTACCGTCAGAAAGAGAGCTTTGCCGACACCATTGCTGTCAGCCCAAACCAGACAACAACCAACAACCTTCCAGACTGGTTTGATAGCACTACCGCCGACCCGGCCACCAACTGGCCAGAAACCCTGGCCGACTGGCAACAGCAGCTCCGCAGCCAGAAATCACAAAGCCGGTTGATTCCCGCCATTGTCGCGGACGTCAAGGACGATGGCGCCTGGATGGTAACGGCCAATGGTTTCCGCTTTTTACCTCTTGAGGGTATCAAGTGGGCAGCCCCCTATGTCAGCGTCAACGTAGTTGGCAAAAAGCCAGCCACTGCTTCCCAGCGTCTGAGCCGACGGCAGAAAATCTGGTTTGAAGACCGCGATGGCGAATTGCTGCTGGCACAACCTCCTGAAGTCGAAGGCGCACTGGTATCCATCAATCCAAACACCGGTGCCATCCAGGCCTTGGTCGGAGGATTTTCCCAGGATGGCAACCAGTTCAATCGCGTCCTGCAAGCCGATCGCCAACCAGGCTCATCATTCAAGCCTTTTATTTATAGCGCGGCTTTGGAAAATGGCTTCACCCCTGCCAGCATCATCAATGATGCCCCGGTTGTCTTTAACGACTCAGGGCTGGAAAACACCTGGCGACCAGAAAATTACAGCGGCAAGTTTTACGGCCCGACCCGCTTGCGCCAAGCCCTGTACAAATCCCAGAACCTGGTATCCATCCGTATCCTCAAACAGATCGGTCCTGCCAATGCCGTCGATTACATTACCCGCTTCGGTTTTCCAAAAGCCAAACTTGGCGCCGACCTGTCTCTGGCGCTGGGTTCCTCAGCGATATCACCCATAGAGTTGGCCACAGGTTATTCCGTGCTGGCAAATGGCGGTTTTGCGGTGAAGCCTTATTTTATCCAACGCATCACCACAACCGACGGTGATGAGCTGTTTGCTGCCACTCCGGAAATCGCTTGCCGCCAGTGCGACAACTCATCAGCCAATGCTCCAGCAGCTACGATTAACGACCAGGCATCCACTACCTCAGCGCCAGAAACAGCCACTGAACCAACCCTGGCTCCACGGGTGATGGACAAACGCACCAACTTCCTGATGGTGAACATGCTCAAGGATGTTATCCAGCGCGGTACCGGTCGCCGGGCCAGAGCACTTAATCGTCATGACCTGGCTGGCAAAACAGGCACCACCAACGATCAAGTGGATGCCTGGTTCTCTGGCTTTAATCCGAACCTGGTAACAACAGTATGGGTTGGCTTCGATCAGCCCAGAAGCATGGGTAAATGGGCTCTGGGCGGCTCAACGGCATTACCTATCTGGATTGACTACATGGCTACCGCCCTCGAAACCGAACCACAGGTATCCATGGAACAGCCTGACGGTATTGTCTCGACCCGTATCGATCCTCAATCCGGACTGCTGGCAGCACCAGGACAAGAAGATGCGATTTTCGAATATTTCCGCACCGAAAATGTCCCCACCGAAATGGTGATGCCGACATACTCAGATTCAGGCAATGGCGACAACGGTGGCCTGCATGCCACACCAGAGCTGCTGTTCTGACCTTTAACTGAATGCCTGATACAACAATGCCGATCCATATTCATGAGATCGGCATTGTTGTATCAGCAGAGCTGACCAATCAATTCATATCAATCACTTTGCCGGGATTCATCACGTTGTTAGGGTCAAAAGCAGCCTTCATCGCCTGCATATACCCGATCTCAGCGGCAGAGCGGGAATAGTGCAAGTACGGTTTTTTGGTCATGCCAACGCCATGCTCGGCTGATACAGAACCATCGTACTGTTCGGTAATTTCAAAAACTCGTTTTGATACTCGTGCGCAACGTTCGAAAAATTGCTCTTTCGGCAAGTCATCCGGCTTCAAAATATTCAGATGCAGATTGCCATCACCGATATGCCCGAACCAGATGATCTCGAAGTCGGGATACTCTTCCACAACCACGGCCTCTACTTCCTGCAGAAAATCAGGCACTCGGGAAACAACCACCGACAGGTCGTTTTTATACGGAGTCCAGTGTGAAATGGTTTCGGAAATATCTTCACGCAAGCGCCACAAATTGGCGGCCTGGGTTTCGTTCTGGCTGATCACACCGTCATAGACCCAGCCTGCTTCCATACAGTCCTCAAACAACTGCATGGCCAAATTCATCTTGTCGTCGGTCTCGGCTTCAAATTCCAGCAAGGCATAGAATTCCGTCTCCGTCTCAAACGGCGCTTGAACATCACCGCGAGCCAGCACTTTTTTCAACGCTTTATCCGAGAAAAACTCGAAAGCCGTCAGGTCGATGCCCGACTGGAACTTGTGCAACACACTCATGATGGCCGACATTTCCGGCACACCCAGCACCAGCACGGTCAAATTCTGTGGCGGACGCGTCAGGCGCATGGTCGCTTCAGTGATAAAGCCCAAAGTCCCTTCACCCCCAATAAACAGGTGGCGCATATCGTAACCGGTATTGTTTTTCAGCAGATCCTTGTTCAAACGAACAATGTCACCTTTACCCGTCACCACGGTCAGACCCGCAACCCAGTCGCGGGTCATACCGTAGCGAATCACCTTGATACCACCAGCATTGGTGCTGATATTGCCGCCAAGCTGGCTAGAGCCTGCCGAAGCAAAGTCGACGGGGTAAAACAATCCCTGCTCTTCCGCAAAGGTTTGCAGTTGCTCGGTAATCACCCCGGGGCCACATCGGACCGTGCGATCAATTGCGTTAAAATCAGTCAGATGATTCATGTAGTCAAACGACACAACCACCTCGCCATTTGATGCCATGGCACCAGCACTCAGACCGGTTCGACCACCGGACGGCACCAGAGCCAAGCCGACGTCATTGGCCAACAGTACAATCTGCTGTACCTGCTCAGTGGTTTTGGGGAAAACAATCGCGCAGGGGCAAGGCTCGTAAATTCGAGTCCAGTCTTTGCCGAAATTATCCAGCGAATCAGCATCAGTGCGGACCTTGTCAGCACCAACAATGGCAGCCAGGCGTTCAACAAGGACATCTTGGGTAAGTTGTGTCATGAGCAGTCCAGGAATATGAAGAGTCGTCACACCATCCTGAAGAATCATCGATTTGAAGGTGCGGACGGAGGATCACATTGAAAGCCGCGTATGCTATCATATGCGCCCTGTTTTTCGGAGAGCTTTCGCCCCCGGACAGCACGACCGCATATAATCAGCATGGACTCAGGCCCTCCCAGACCTGACCGTCACCTCTTGAGAAGGTACCCCAATGGCCCAGACTTCCCTCGACAAAAGCAAGATCAAATTCCTCTTGTTGGAAGGCGTGCATCAATCGGCACTCGACACCCTTCATGCCGCTGGCTACACCAACATCGACTATCTGAAGACATCGCTGCCTGAAGACGAATTGAAAGAGCGCATCAAGGATGCACACTTTATCGGCATTCGTTCACGCACCCAGCTGACCGAAGACATCTTTGCCGCCGCAGAAAAACTGATCGCCGTTGGCTGCTTTTGTATTGGCACCAACCAGGTTGATCTGAAAGCCGCCACCAAACGCGGCGTTGCCGTATTTAACGCGCCTTATTCCAACACTCGCTCCGTCGCTGAGCTGTCGTTGGCTGAGATCATCATGCTGATGCGCGGCATTCCAGAGAAAAGCACCCAGTGCCACCGCGGCGGTTGGAGCAAGTCAGCTACCAACTCATATGAAATCAGAGGGAAAAAACTGGGGATTGTTGGCTACGGAAGCATTGGTACCCAGCTGTCGGTCATGGCTGAAAGCATGGGCATGAAGGTATATTTTTACGACATCATCACCAAACTGCCCATCGGTAACGCCACTCAGGTCGGCTCACTCGATGAGCTGCTGTCAATGTCGGATGTCATTTCCCTGCACGTGCCAGAAACTGCCTCCACCAAATGGATGATGGGCCCGGAACAATTTGCCCAAATGAAGCAAGGCTCCATCCTGCTGAATGCCTCTCGCGGTACTGTCGTCGATATCGACGCGCTCGCGGATGCCGTCCGCAGCAAAAAATTACTGGGAGCCGCCATCGACGTATTCCCGACAGAACCTCGCTCCAACAAGGAAGAGTTTGTCAGCCCGTTGCGTGAATTCGACAACGTTATCCTGACGCCACACGTCGGTGGTTCGACCATGGAAGCGCAGGAAAACATCGGCAAAGAAGTGGGCGAAAAACTGGCAACCTACAGTGACCGGGGTACCACCACAGCCTCCGTCAACTTCCCGGAAGTCGCCTTGCCATCCAACCAGAATGTTCACCGGATCTTGCACATCCACCAGAACGTTCCTGGCGTGATGAATGCGATCAACAGTATTTTTGCTGAAAATCACATCAATATCGCCGGTCAATACCTGCAAACGGCTGAAGACATCGGTTACGTTGTAATTGATGTGGCAACATCGGCCAGTGAACTGGCGCTGGAGAAAATCAAGGAAGTTGAAGGTACCATTCGTGCCCGCGTATTGTACTGATCCTGCTGGATAGCGGCTGGTGACAGCCGCATACCACGCCGATACAAAAACGGCCTGCCACCAAAGTGACAGGCCGTTTTTCATGCAATCGTCATTACGCGATACCGTTGCCAGCCAGTCGACAGCCAACACCTGAAGCTAAAGCCGGAAACGCACATTCACCCACGTCAACCAACGGGGCGTACGCTCAAAGTACAACTGGCCGCCATCCGCATCATACTGAACCGATAACGCCACCCCGGCATGACCAAAGTCATGGCCAAAGCGACTTTGCACTTTACGCTGCCGATAAAATTGCTGGCCCGCAAAGCCTGATCCGACGCTGCCATTTCCTTCATCCAGAATCAGCCCCAGCATCCACTCCGAATTCCCAGGAGTGTAGGTCCATGCGGCACGCAAGCTGCGCTCAGCCCCCAATACACCTTCATTACTGCCAGATAATTCCCGATGCTGCAGCAAGCCCACCAGCCACAAACGCTGCAGTCGAGCCAGGCGCCAGTCGAGCTGCCACTCCATCCCCATCAGCGTCATGCTGTTGTTATCATCCAGCGATCCATCCAGCAAATTCACCTGCCCTTCAATCAATTGGAACATCCACTCATGGAAGAACTTGATATCCACCGAGAGTCGAGGGTCAAGGAACGCGCCGTAATAACCCACTTCCCAGGCATGGATGCTTTCACCTTCCAGATTACTGTTCCAGTCATCGGCATTCACGGTCAGGAACAACGAACCACTATCCAGCCCAAGGTAGTTATCCGTTAATTGTGTCACGTCTGCATTGGCATTCAGGTATTGCTCGGCCAGGTCGGGGGAACGATGGGTCTGGGAATACTGGAACCGCAGGCTTTGATCCGGGGTCAGCAGATGAGTCACCGCAAACCGGGGGGAATAATTCACCGAACTGTCAGTCTGGTGCTCTGCCGTCAACGAGAAAAACATCAGCCAATCGGGTCTCAAGCGGTATTCAACACTCGAGAAAGCCATCAGACTGTTGCGGGTAAGAGCACGGCCAAAATAAGCCTGGGAGTTCACTTCATCGCGACGATACACCAGGCCTTGAACGGAACGCAGTCGCCGATTCCACCAGATGGTGTTTTCCACCTCCATTTCCCAGCGCTGCTCATAAAGGTCATAATCGCCCTGGCCACACGTGGTTTCATCCAGCCCATCGGCTCCGACAGCCGTTGCTGCAATCTGCTGGGCCAGCGCAAGCTCTTCTTCCGACACCTCTGTATCAACACCCGCACTGGCAAGATAGGCCTGCAACGTTGACGCATCCATCAAGCCATAGGCCAAGGCACTATAATACTGCTCGATTGCCGTTCGTTCAGAGGACGTTGTATCACTATCCAATAACGGTAACACACCATAACCAAGGGCCGTGGCCAGCTCAGAATCCAGATTAAACAGTGTCCGAAGATTGGGATCGTAGGCAATGGTTGCCGTACACGCCCGATAGGATTTTTCCTGGTTTTCCGCTTGCCAGTAAGCTTTTACTTTCCATTCATGGCGACTGTTTTCCAGACCATGAAACGCGATGGAAACAAAATCAGTTGTGGCATCCATCTCTGGCGACGCTTCATGAAAGTTTTCATCCACGAGAATATTACGCTGCAGATTCTGTCGCCCGGCTTGCCAGAAAACCTCAAGATCGTCGGAGATATCACTGGCACCGCTCCAGTTAAGACCCACCATCCGGTTGTAATCCGGCAGATCCCCGGACTCATAGTCATAATCGCCAGCGGTGCCCTCCTGGCTGCCAAAAGCACTCAATCGCTGACGGGAGCCATTCAGATCAAACGCCGTGGACAAATAACCTCGACGGCGGGAGTCGGAACCAAGCGATGCAGACACATCAAGCGAGCGGCTGTCGCCCGGATGACGGGTGACGATATTGATCACCCCCTGAAACGCATTCATGCCGTACGAAGAAGCACTGGAGCCACGGGTAATTTCGATCCGCTCAATATCTTCCAGCGCGATATTCAGCTGATCCCAGTCAACACTGGCAAAAATGGCACCATAGACAGAGCGCCCATCCACCAGCACTTCCAGGCGGCGGGACAAAGAGAGGTCGCCGGAGTGGTACACCACACCCGACTGGTTGGAATCCAGCTCCTGTGCCACAAACATTCCGGGCACATACTGAAAGACATCCACCAGTCGCTGAATACCCCACAGACGGATTTGCTCGGCGGTAATCAGCGTTGCACTGGCAGGCACTTCTGGCATCGGCTGCTGCAGCCGGATTGGACTTAATACAACGGGCAGGTCGGGTTCAAAGTCGTCCAGAGCCTCGGCCTGACAAACATTTGATCCGCCTGCCAGGCATCCCAAGACACTGGCAACCAGACCAATATATCGTCCAATACGAGGCATAAAACAATCCATCGGCACAGTTGCGCTAGTTCACAGAGACATTGTGGATTATGCCCATATCAGCATCAAAAAACGACTGGATTCGACCAGTGGTCAATCCACCAGACGCATTTCAATCCCGGCAGCGGCCATATGCTGCTTGGCCTGCTGCACGGTGTACTCCCCAAAGTGGAAAATACTGGCGGCCAATACCGCGTCCGCTCGCCCTTGTGTTACGCCTTCAACCAAGTGATCGAGGTTACCGACACCGCCGGAGGCAATGACCGGAATGTTCACCGCGTCCGAGATTGCCCGCGTTACACCAAGGTCAAAACCTGATTTCACACCATCACGATCCATACTGGTCAGCAAGATCTCACCCGCGCCGTAGTCGGCCATTTTCACCGCCCACTCGACCGCATTGATACCGGTTGGCTTGCGGCCGCCATGGGTAAAAATTTCCCAATGGTTATCACCCACCTGCTTGGCATCAATCGCAACCACAATGCACTGCGCGCCAAATTTCTGTGAAGCTTCACGCACAAATTCCGGGTTATATACTGCGGCGGAATTGATCGATACCTTGTCGGCACCGGCATTCAGCATCCGGCGAATATCGTCCAGTTCCCGAATACCGCCCCCGACAGTGAGCGGAATAAACACCTGTTCGGCAATGGCTTCCACCATATGAACCGTGGTTTCACGCCCTTCATGGCTGGCGGTAATATCCAGAAAGGTGATTTCATCCGCACCCTGATCGTTATAACGCTTGGCAATCTCTACCGGATCGCCCGCATCCCGGATACCGACAAAGTTCACGCCTTTGACAACCCGGCCCTTGTCCACATCCAGACAAGGAATAATACGTTTGGCCAAAGCCATAGGAACTCTCCTGCACTACCTGTATTAGGCCTGAATCAGGCGATTGGCTTCGCCACCAGCGTATCCGCCAGAGTCTGGGCTTCGGCAACATCCAGGCTGCCTTCATAAATGGCCCGACCGGTAATCGCGCCAAGAATCCCCTGGCTGGCAACCATCGCCAACTGGCGAATATCGTCGATATTGGTCACACCACCGGATGCAATCACCGGAATGCCTCCTTCGACGGCCAACTCAAGCGTTGCAGCCACATTCACCCCTTGCATCATGCCATCCCGGGCAATATCGGTGTAAACAATGGCTGATACGCCGTCGTCCTTGAACTGCCGGGCCAGATCCACCGCCTTGACCTCAGAAACCTCAGCCCAGCCGTCGGTGGCAACAAAGCCATCCTGGGCATCCAGCCCCACAATGACCTTGCCTGGAAACGCGGCACAGGCTTCTTTGACAAACGCCGGTTCTTTCACCGCCTTGGTACCGATAATGACGTAACTGACACCGGCTTTAACGTAGGCTTCGATAGTTTCCAGAGAACGGATGCCCCCACCAATCTGGATCGGCAAGCCCGGAAATTCCTTGGCAATGGCCGTCACCGCGCCACCGTTGACGGGTACACCAGCAAAGGCACCATTCAGATCCACCAAATGCAACCGCCGACAACCGGCGTCTACCCAGCGACGGGCCATTTCTACGGGGTTATCACCAAACACGGTAGAGTCTTCCATACGACCCTGGCGCAGACGAACGCATTCGCCATCTTTCAAATCAATTGCAGGTATAACGAGCATGAGAAAACCTTAATATCAGAGTGACAGCCGACCCTCAGGCCTGGCCATCCCATTCGAGAAAATTCTTTAACAACGCCAGACCGGCGTTATGGCTTTTTTCCGGGTGAAATTGCACCGCAAATACATTGTCTTCCCCCATCGCGGCAGCAAACTCAACACCATAATGGCCGCGACCTTTAATCTGTTGCGGCCGCTCCGCGTGGACATAATAGGAGTGCACAAAATAAAAGCGGCTGTGGTTATCAATGCCATGCCAGAGCGGATGATCCACTTGCGAGACCTGGTTCCAGCCCATATGCGGTACTTTCAGTTTTTCACCATTTTCGACCAGATCGTGACCAAAAAACCGCACCTGCCCAGGAAACAACCCCAAACAATCAACACCGTTGTTTTCTTCCGAACGATCCATCATGGCCTGCAAGCCCACGCAAATCCCGAGCAATGGCTTGGTCTGGCGTGCTTCTTCCACCACCTGATCGATACCCTGACGGCGAATTTCAGCCATACAGTCCCGAATCGCACCCACGCCGGGCAACACCACATGGTCAGCAGCACGAATGACTTCCGGGTCACTGGTCACCAGCACCCTGGTATCCTGGGCGACGGCCTGCAACGCACCATGGGCGGAATGCAGGTTACCCATGCCATAGTCGATCACTGCACACACTTTACTTGTCACGAAACCACTTCCTTCCAAAAAATCTTACAAAGTGCCCTTGGTGGAAGGCATGACACCCGCCATTCGAGGGTCCATCTCAACCGCCATCCGCAGTGCCCGGCCAAACGCCTTGAAAATGGTCTCAGCCTGATGGTGTGCGTTAAACCCTTTGAGGTTATCGATATGCAAACTGACCTTGGCGTGATTCACAAAACCCTGGAAAAACTCCCAGAACAACTGGGTATCGAGCTTGCCAATCGCAGCGCGGGTAAAATCACAATTGAAGCACAGGCCAGGACGACCGGAAAAATCAATCACCACCCGCGACAAGGCTTCATCCAGCGGCACATAACTGTGGCCATAACGAACGATGCCTTTTTTGTCGCCAATCGCTTCCGCAAAGGCTTGCCCCAGGGTAATGCCAATGTCTTCCACCGTGTGGTGATCATCAATATGCAGGTCACCCTCGCAGAAAATATCCAGATCGATCAGGCCATGGCGAGCAATCTGATCCATCATATGCTCCAGAAACGGCACACCGGTATCAAACTGGCTTTTGCCAGTACCGTCGAGATTGATGGAGACCCGAATCCGGGTCTCCAGGGTATTACGTTCGACCGTTGCCGTACGGGCCATGGAATGCTCCAACTATCGCCAAAGAAAAAGGAAACCATTATAAAGGGCGCAGTGAAAAACCTCCATGAAACCTCAACAAGCATCTGAAGACCAAACGCTTGCCCTTCAAATCATAATCAGGAGTCCCAAGTGCCCGTTCTACTCGAACACATCAAACAGCCTACTGCTGCCGACTGGGCTGATATCGCCAAGATTCAGGCCGATACCGCTGACGAACAACTGCAAGCTCCCATGCTGCAACAACGGCTCGCCAACCAAGGCTGGATTATTGCCGCACGGTTTAACGACCGCATCGTCGGTGTCATACTCTGTACCCAGAACCAACAGACAATAACCCTGTCGAACGCAGCCGTGAGAACAATTACGCAGCGCCGGGGCGTCATACATCAGACAATACACCTGCTACAACACTGGGCCAGGGATCAGGCCATGACCCTTCGTATCGAAACAGCACCCGATACACTGGCACCGGCCTTGGAAAAACGCGGATTTGAGTTCACCGAATCCGCCTGGGTATGGCAGCCGTAACCTGTTCATACCAATGTACCCGTTGCGATCATGGATACATTTTCAAGCGTTACAGGCAACAATCTTTTCACCACCCGGGTGCTACACAAGCAATGCGCGGCACGACATACTGCACAGATATCAGAACCTGATCTGTGCCTGTAGCCACCTCTAACATAACAATGGACGCCTCACTCATGTTTCGATTCTTGATTCTTATTTCAGCGTTGCTTTGCAACCTTACGGCCTGGGCCGCGCAAACGCCCTCGGAAGTAGTAGCCAAGGCAACCAGCCAACTGACCGAGCGTCTGAATCAGACGCCGGTAGAGCAACGTACCGAAAACCTGGTACGCGAACTTGTAATGTCGTTCATTGTGCCTGCCATCGATCAGGAAAAAATCGCCAAAGGGGCGTTGGGCAAATACTGGCGGCTGGCCAGCTCGACGCAACAACAGGAATTCATCGATCGTTTTCGGGAATTACAGATCCGCACCTACAGCGGTGCCTTCAAGGCATTCAGTGGTGAAAAGCTGGAGTTTGAAGAAGCCCGTATCAACCCCGAAGGCGACAAAGCCTTTGTTCAGGGCTTTCTGACCCAGTCCAATGGCAACACTGTCCCAATTGATTTCAAACTTTACCGCAAAGATACGGAAGACCAATGGCGTGTATACGACGCAGTCGTCTCGGGTCTGAGTATGGTCAAAACCTACCGGGACCAAATGGCTGAACGCCTGCAAGGAACCCACCCAGGCAACGCAAAAACCCGCATGGACGACCTGTTGCAGCAACTTCAGCAAGAAGCGGATCGGGCAGCACAAGCCAACCTGGCCGCTGAATAAGAAAACGCGCCATTATTCAGTGCGTATGGTGGTCGGAACCCCATACGCACTCCGGGTCTCTCTAGGCAAATACCTGATTTATGGTACATGCTATGGTTTATTCCAAGCGGACCACATCACGTAACCGCCCCAAACGAGCCGAGAGACATGCATCTACAGGTACAACGCCTGAAGCACAAGCTGGTTATCGTCACGTTATTGACGACCACCCTGACTCTGATATTTTCAAGCATCGCCTTTACCTGGCTGGAATACTATCTGACCCGCCAGGACAACGAACGCCAACTGAACACCATTGGCACCATGATCGCTCGCCACAGCGCACACGAACTCCTGGCAGGACACACCAGCGAACTGAAAGAAAGCATCCGCTCCCTCAGTGACAACAGCGATATTCTGAGCGGCTGCATCTACGACGCCAACAACCTGCTGGTCATCACTTACCTGCGCGATAACCAGCCATCCTTGGCTCCCTGCCCACCACAACGGGACATGAGCCATGACAACCACAAGCAACAGATATTCCCGATCCAGTATCAACACAAAACCGTCGGCACCCTGACCCTGCACACCACCCAGGAATCCAGAAACAAACGACTGCAGCAGTTTGGCCTCTTTTCAATCCTGATTGCCATACTGGCTCTATTACTCGGGTTTGTTGCTTCATCGCACCTGAAAGAACTGGTCTTGCGTCCGTTACACGAGCTTTACGCCACGCTCAAGCGCATTGCGCAAGACCAGGACTACTCCATCCGTGCCACCCGTAAAACCGACGATGAACTGGGCGCTCTGGTCGACCTGTTTAACTCCCTGCTGCAAACCATTGAAACCGAACACGCCTCACTCAAGGAAAACGAAGCCCGCTTCCGCAAACTGGCGGCCTTTTCTCCCGTTGGCATCTTTCAGGTAGACACCCAGCAAACCCTGCAATACGTCAATCAGCGCTGGCGGGAAATCCACCAGCTGTACGACGAATTACCGCAACTGGAACGCTGGTTTGACAGCATCGCCCCCGCCGACCTCGTCAGCCTGCGCGACGCCTGGCAGCAATTAATCACCACACAAGAAGGCATTGCCATGGACCTGCGCCTGCTGAATCGCGACAGCAGCCAGACCTGGATTCATCTGATGGCCAGCCCAATGAACAGCTCAGACGGAGAAGTCGTGGGCTATCTCGGAGCCATCTCTGATATTTCCGAACTGAAATACGCCCAGCTACAAATGGAGAACCTGGCTTTCTACGACTCGCTCACCGGCCTCGCCAACCGACGACTGTTCAAGAACCGACTCACCAAATCCATCAAATCCGCTCAGCGTACCCAATCCACCCTGGCGCTCGTTTATCTCGACATGGACCAGTTCAAACGCATCAACGACTCCATGGGCCATGATGCCGGCGACCAGCTTCTGCAAGAAGCCGCCAAACGACTGAGCAACTGCGTTCGTGATCGAGACACAGTCTCCCGTATCGGTGGCGACGAATTCACCATCCTGCTAACCGATATCAAACAGACCTCCGACGTCCTCGCCGTGGCCGAAAAATTACTCTCCACTCTCAACCGCCCGGTCAGAATCAAAGGACAGGACATCACCACCTCCGTCAGCATCGGCATCACCCTGACACCGCAAGACTCCAGCGACCCCAACACCCTGATGAAAAATGCCGACCTGGCCATGTATCGCGCCAAAGAACTGGGCCGTAACAACATCCAGTTCTTCTCCGAAGACATGAACCGCTCAATCCTCGAACACCTGGACTGGGAACAAAAAATCAACACCGCCCTGGCAGAAGACCAGTTTAACCTCGTTTACCAGCCCAAAATCAGCTTGCAGGGTTATCACACCACAGGCCTGGAAGCCCTGGTTCGTTGGCATCACCCGAAGAACGGCCTGATACCCCCAAGCCAATTTATCCCGGTCGCGGAAGAAAACGGTCAAATGCTCGCCATTGGCCGCTGGATTCTGGAACGCAGCTGCACCGATATGCAATCGCTCCTGCAGACCAGAGCACTACCCGCCGACGCTCGTCTGTCCGTTAACCTGTCGGCCAGTCAGTTTGCCGCCCCCGACCTGCAGCAAAACGTTCAGCAAGCACTGCAACTATCCGGTCTGGCGGCCGCCAACCTGGAGCTGGAAATCACCGAAAGCACCCTGATGCGCGATGTCGAAAGTTCCATTGCCATCATCAACAACCTGCAAGCGCTTGGTATCCGCTTTGCTATCGATGACTTTGGCACCGGCTACTCATCACTCTCCCATCTCAAACGCCTGCCAATCACCGTACTCAAGATCGACCCGTCATTTGTCGCCGACATCACCACCGACGTCAATAACATGGCCATCACTGCCGCCATCATTGCCATGGCCCACAAACTCGGCCTGTCCGTCGTGGCCGAAGGTGTTGAATCCGATGATCAGGTAAACTTCCTCCGCAACAGCCTTTGCGATGAAGGCCAGGGCTATCTGTTCAGTCGACCACTGACACTGCCGCAACTGCAGCTGTTTCTGCACAAAGCACCAATCGCCCCACTCAACCAATGACTCAGCCTGATGACCTCTACCCAGACCGATACCGCATTCTCTGACACTCTGCTCCACTGGTATGACCACCACGGGCGCAAACACCTGCCCTGGCAACAAGACATCACACCCTATCGAGTGTGGGTCTCAGAAATCATGTTGCAACAAACCCAGGTGGCCACCGTCATTCCCTACTACCAACGCTTTATGGAACGCTTTCCCACCGTACAAGCGCTCGCCGCCGCCGAACAGGATGACGTACTCCACCTCTGGACCGGCCTCGGCTACTACGCCCGAGGCCGCAACCTGCATGCCTGCGCCAAACAAATCGTCGAACGTTACCAGGGTGAATTCCCCCCATCGGTAACACAACTGACAGAACTGCCGGGCATCGGCCGCTCCACCGCCGGAGCCATCGTCTCCATCAGCATGGGCATCCGCGCCGCCATCCTCGATGGCAACGTCAAACGAGTCCTTACCCGCTTTTACGCCATCGAAGGCTGGCCCGGCACCACGGCCGTACAAAACCGGCTCTGGGACATTGCCGAACGGCTGACCCCCAATCACCGCCCCCGCGAATACACTCAGGTCATGATGGACATGGGTGCCACCCTCTGCACCCGCAGCAAACCCGATTGCAGCATCTGCCCGCTCCAGCCCGACTGCCTCGGCTACACCAGCGGCAACCCGACCCAATACCCCAACAGCAAACCCAAAAAAGACAAGCCGGAAAAACACACCTGGATGCTGATGCTACGCAACCCGCACGGTGAATACCTGCTGCAGCCACGCCCACAAACCGGCATTTGGGGTGGCTTGTGGAGTTTTCCGGAAGCCACCTCCCTGGCACAAGCTGAACAGTGGCTAAGCACTCACTACGGCGACAGCACCGACATTCAAGAACTCAGCAGCTTCCGTCATACCTTCAGCCACTACCACCTGCACATACACCCGGTCGAAGTGCACCTGCCCCGCGCCCCGACATACATAGGCGAAGCACAACAGCATTGGTACAATCCACACAACCCGAGCGAACTGGGCCTGGCCGCACCGGTCAAAAAACTACTGCACGCCAGCCTATGACTCACCACACCAGGAACGCCACATGAGCCGCACAGTCTTCTGCCGCAAATACCAGCAAACACTGCCAGCACTGGCCACCGCCCCACTCCCAGGCCCAGCCGGAGAACACATCCTCCAACACATCTCCGCCCAGGCCTGGGAAGAATGGACCGCCCATCAAACCCGGCTGATCAACGAAAAACACCTCAACATGATGGACAAGGAAGCACGTAAATACCTGACCGAACAACGCGAAAAATTCTTCTCCGGCACCGACTTCGACAAAGCTGATGGCTATGTCCCTGAAAATTCTGAAAAATAATCACCCAAATACTGTTGACAGAAAATCAACAGAGCGGTTTAATACGCGCCACTTAACGAACAGCACGCCACGCTCAGCGTAGCAGCAAAGTTTTCGTTAACGTTGCCCGGATAGCTCAGTCGGTAGAGCAGGGGATTGAAAATCCCCGTGTCGGTGGTTCGATTCCGCCTCCGGGCACCATTTATTACTTAAAAATCAAGCAGTTACAATAGCTTGATTGGCCAGAAAAGTAGTCCAGACTACTTAGGGCACACAAAAAGACCGGCTTTTGCCGGTTTTTTTGTGTCTGTCTGTTTTCCCTCAAAAACACCTTCATTGAATACTGAAGTTTTACTCTTGTAAGACTGAGCCATTTGCACAAAAAAACCTGCTCTGGCCAACAATATCAGACACATTGATTTACTGGTTTCTCACCCTCTGGCCAGTTGCTGGATCATGGCGTAGATCGCTTGTATCTGCGGTGCTTTTTTGCTGTAAAAATCCGCATCAACCAGATCTTCTGATGAGTATCCCCAATAATCCCAGCAACCAAGCGGGTTCAATGGTGCAAAGTCAGACACGTTCACCTGGGGGTAAAGCACAATCAGCCGGTTGCTGTCGGCCATCTGGTTGTAGCCAGTGGTGCGGATATAGGCGTCGCCAATTTCATCGTAGGATTGTTTGCAGCCATGCAGCGCCACATGAATACGGCAGCGGCTGTTTTGCCGACAATATTGCGGTACATACACATAGCCGGTCTCTGCCATGCTGGTTCGTTCACCGACCAGAAAGGGGCGCTGGTCAAATGCGAGCAGTTCCCCGGAAGCCTCCGGAGCCGGTGGAATCGCATCCATATACAGGTAGGAAAGAATGCGGGTGGACTGCATAAACTGGCAGTTGTTGATAAAGGGAGCACGGGTCAGGGCGCAATCGGTATCATCGCTGTTATTGGTGAGGATCGCATGGCCAGCGTTAATCTGGTCGTTGTAGAGTATTTGCTGGGCTGGTACGCCAAGCTGTACAAAATAGTCTCGGGTGGCGTCCACTACTCGACTGATCACGGTATCGTCACTGCGACCACTGAACAGGTATAGGTGGTCATCCTGCAGATTGATAACCGCATCGATACGGCCTTGCTGCTCCAGCTCCCGGGTCAGGCCAACCAGCCGCGAGACATTGGGTC
Organism: Oceanobacter sp. 4_MG-2023; assembly: GCF_030689165.1. Lineage (NCBI taxonomy): Bacteria > Pseudomonadati > Pseudomonadota > Gammaproteobacteria > Oceanospirillales > Oceanospirillaceae > Oceanobacter > Oceanobacter sp. 4_MG-2023. Next base: position 141,488 of record NZ_JAUYVV010000004.1, read on the forward strand.
GCAACAGCTCGGATTGAGGTGTCATGCAGGTGGTGGTGGCAGTCAATGCCGGAGCGGCCATCGGCCAGGAGCGGGAACACAGATATGGACCACCGGCAATTACCCCGATGCCCACCATAATATCGGAGTGAGCCATATACAGCTGAGAGGCCATAAAGGCCCCGGATGACAGGCCAGAAACCGAGGTCTGTTGAATATCGGCGTTATAGCTGGCCAAAGCCGATATACCAGAACCGGCGGCGGTATCGGCGGCTGCAACCGCTGGATCAGAGGCGTCATCCCTTGAGCAGCCACTGTTCAGGACTGCCAGGCATACTATCAACGCCGTATAACGTACCAATGGGAACACACAGGCCTCCTTGCCGGGCTGATTATCGTTGTGTCATCCGTGTCATTACGATACCGCCAACATGGCGACTTGTCTGCGAGCCATACATCAGTTACAGGCCTACAATACGCCTGTTTCTACAAACGCCTATAGCCGTTGTTATGACTGTCCGACCAATGGTATCCGGGTCATAACCTGGTCAATCAGAGACTGAACCGGCTGCGTCAGTCGCATGGGTGCCGGAGCAACCTGATACAGCACGCCGCAAGTGATTAACAATACAATGGTTCCACGCCAGTTAACCAGACTGATGGGTTTGATGGCAGTACCAAAGGACTTTTTTAACCGCATCCCATTAAAATCCACGGCGTAGAGTTCATCCAGCAATAAATGTACAACAAAGCCACCGGTCACAAAACCACCACCGATCCAGCAGAAATCCGCGACACGATCAAACAGCTGATCAATGATCACAACGGTCAACAAACCACAGCAGAAAGCCGCCAGCAGGGAATGAATCACGCCCCGGTGCACCGTTAACCGCGTAAACAACTCCATCGCAGCAGGGCCAGCCAGGGCATAAGCCAGCGCCATGCCACCCCAGACAGTGGCCAGCGACGTCCAGCTGGCGTTGGCGTGAGGCAGTAGCAGCCACAACGCCACCCCCGCCGCCAACGATCCGAGACAGTTGAATACCCAGACCACCGGGCGGGATGTATCCGAGTCGATATCGGGCAAGATACCGCCCAACATCCCCAACAGAAACAAGACGAGGGCTTCAGGAAACGAAGCCCAGCTGGTAACGACTAACAATGATGAAGCCATCGCGCTGACGATCGCGGCACCGCCAAGATGGGTTGAGAAGCTGGCCATAAATACCTGTATATCCACACATGAAAGCTGCAAGGGTAACAGAATATCCGGGGCTTGCTGAATTAGTTGCTTTACAGCCTCAGACTATTGGACAGCGACGTCCTGTACCGCATGGATCAGGCGTTTTGGCTCCAGAATCCGGCGTAGTTCCGCGGCAGGCAAGAGTTGCTCTTCTTCCACCAGGTCGATCACGGTGCGATTTTCCTGCAAGGCCCGACGGGCAATCCGGGTCGCATTTTCATAACCGATATAGGGGTTTAATGCCGTTACCAAACCAATGGAATGATGCACCATATCCGCACATTCCTGGTGATTGGCGGTAATGCCGTTGATACAACGTTTTTCCAGCATCACCATGGCACGTTTGATCAGTCGCATGGATTCCAGCAGATTGTAAACAATCAATGGCTCCATCGCGTTCAGCTGTAACTGGCCAGCTTCAGCTGCCATACAGATGGCCAAATCATGACCCATGACTTGATAGGCGACCTGATTAACGGCTTCCGGGATCACCGGGTTAACCTTGCCAGGCATGATCGAGCTGCCAGGTTGCTGCGGCGGCAAGTTGATTTCATTGATACCGGCCCGTGGCCCCATGCTCAACAAGCGTAAATCATTGGAGATTTTGGATAGCTTGATCGCCAATCGTTTCAACATGGAGGAGAACAGCACAAACGCGCCCATGTCCGATGATGCTTCAATCAGATCTTCCGACTGGGTCAGGGCAAAACCACTGATACTCGACAGGTGCTTGATGGCCAGTTTGCCATACCGGGGGTCGGCGTTAATGCCGGTGCCAATGGCTGTACCGCCAAGATTGACTTCCTTGAGCAGCTCCGACAGGGCCGCAATCACCCGTACATCTTCACCCAGGGTCGAAGCCCAGGCACCAAACTCCTGCCCCAGGGTCATGGGCACAGCGTCTTGCAACTGGGTGCGACCCATTTTGATCACATCGGCAAATTCGTGGCTTTTGTCTCGCAACGAGGCCTGCAGGCTGACCAGTGACTCGACCAGATCGCCATGGCTGAGCAGAATGCCCAGCCGGGCCGCCGTCGGGTACACATCGTTGGTCGATTGTGCCCGGTTAACGTCGTTGTTCGGGTGTAGATACTGGTAGTCACCACGGGCATGGCCCATCAGCTCCAGACCGATATTGGCAATCACTTCATTGGCATTCATATTGGTCGAGGTGCCCGCCCCGCCCTGAATCATATCCACCACAAACTGCTGGTGAAACTGCCCTTGCAGCAACCGGTCACCCGCCGCCACAATGGCGTTGCAACGTTGCTGATCCAACAAGCCCAGCTCGGTGTTGGCCAGCGCGCACGCCTGCTTTACCATCGCCAGGGCGTTGATCAATTTGGGGAAATGCGCCAGCGTCACCCCACTCAAGTCAAAGTTATCCTTTGCCCGCTGACTCTGAATGCCAAAATACGCGCTGGCAGGTACTTCTCGTTCGCCCAACAGGTCTTTTTCCAGCCGATATTCAACAGCATCCGTCATGACGTCAGCAATCTCCTCTCTAATACAGTTTTTTCTGAGGTGGTCCGGCAAACTCCAGCGGGCCAACCAGTGTCATGTCGACTTCAATCAGCGCCGGGCCATCCAGCGCAATGGCTTCCGCAATGGCGCTGCGGAATGCGTCACTGGAACCCACTTGCCAGCTTGGCATTGCCATCGCCTTGCCCACTTCGGCGTAGTTGGGGGTGTGCAGCTCGTTGTAATACTGACGGCCACCAAAGTAGTTGTTCTGGATACCGCGCATCACGCCATAACCACCGTCGTTCATCACAATCAGCACCATGTCGGTGTTTTCCTGCACCATGGTGGCCAGCTCACCAATACCCAGCATCAAGCCGCCGTCACCCACAATAGTGGCGACTTTTTTGTCCGGGTTGGCCAGCGCCGCACCGATGCCATGAGCCAGGCCCAGACCAATGGCACCGGCCAGCGAGTGGATATTCTGGTTTGGCTGCTGGAACGGCAACAAGCGGCTGCCCCAGGTTGAGCCGGAAACCGTGATATCGCGAACAAAAATGCCATCAGCAGGCAAGGCATCACGCAACGCCTGACAGATATTGGCGTAGTTGCCGACCTGCTCAATCAAGGTGCTTTCGGCCTGTACAACGGCTTGTGTGATCGCTTGGTCATAATCGCTGTCGATACGTTCTGGCAGATATTCCGCCAGATACTCCAGTACCGGCGCACTGTCTGAGCAAATAAACTGGTCAACCTGATAATTACGATTATGGGCACCGGGATGAGCATCCACCTGAATCAACGGGCGGCCAAATTCAGTCGAATAGCTGGCTGTCTCATTACTGCGCAAGCGTGAACCCACCACCAGTACCAGGTCGGCGTCTTCCAGCAGTTGCTTGACCGATGGGCTGTTGTGGAAGGCTCGCAGGCTGCGCGGATGCGCATCAGGCAGCAAGCCCCGGGCATGTGTGGTCGACAATACCGGGATGCCTTTGTCGGCCAGTGCCGTAACGGCGGCAACGGATGCAACAGCACCACCGCCCACCCAGATCACAGGACGACGCGCCTGTTGCAGCTGCTGCAACAGGCCATTCAGTTCTTCCTGATTGGCAACTGGCATGGCCGGGACGGCAATCGGCCCCAGATTGTCGGGCAAATCAATAGTGGTGGCTTGTACATCGATCGGAATTTCAACACTGACCGGCCCCATCGGCACGGTACGGGCAACACGAATGGCCTCACACAGAATGCCAACGACCTGGTCCGGGTGCGTAATCCGGTAAGCTGCCTTGCTCGCCGCACGTAAAAACGTCAGCTGGTCTTTGGCTTCGTGGATAAAGCTGGCATCACGATCCAGATACGCCGACTCCACCTGACCGGTAATATGCAGCATCGGGCTGGCCGCATTGCAGGCTTCGATCAAGGAGCCAATGGCGTTGCCGGCTCCGGCTCCGGTGCTGGTCAAACACACACCCAGCCCCTGAAAACGGCTATGGGCATCGGCCATGGTGGCCGCACCGGCTTCACCCCGGGCGCAAACAAAGTGCATTTTTTCACGACGGCCAATCGCATCGGCAATGGGCAAGTTATGAATCGATATCACGCCGTAAATATCAGAGACCCGATGGGCTTCCAGAATACGAGCGACGACTTCACCGACGGTTACTTGTTCTTTCATTCTATTCACTCCAACAATAGCGGTTCGTCGCCCATCAGGCAGACCAGTTGTTGGGCTCGTCACTCAAGCCCACATAAATACTTTTTTGTTGCATGTATTCGAGCACCCCGGCGCGGCCTTTCTCGCGCCCCAGACCACTCTCTTTAAAGCCACCAAACGGTGCCGATACCGAGAATTTTTTATAGGTGTTCATCCAGATAGTGCCGGTTTCCAGAGTCCGGGCCAGACGCCAGCCGCGCCGGAAGTTCTCCGTCCAGATACCCGCAGCCAGGCCAAAAATACTGTCGTTGGCCTGGGCGATCAGGTCGGCTTCATCATCAAACGGCAGCACCACCAGCACCGGGCCAAAAATTTCTTCCTGACAGACATAGCTGCTGTTGTTCAGGCCACTGATGATCGTCGGGGCATAAAAACACCCGGCGTCGTAATCACAGCTTGCTGTTTTGCCGGTCAGACGTTCGCCACCGCACAACACGGTGCCGCCATCAGCACGAGCACGTTCAACAAATCCGGCCACACTGTCGAGGTGAGCCATATTGATCAGCGAACCCATATGGGTATCGGCGTGCTCGGGATGCCCGACCCGCAAACCCCGGGTCAATTCCAGCAAGCGCGCCATAAAGGTGTCGTATATGCTCTGATGCACAAACAGTCGGGCACCGGCGATACAGGCCTGGCCTGCGGAGCTGAAGATGCCGTAACACACGCCACGGGCAGCCATTTCAATATCGGCGTCTTCCAGCACGATGGTGGGCGATTTGCCGCCCAGCTCCAGCGAGATCGGAATCAGCTTTTCAGCGGCAATATGAGCCAGGTGGCGACCGGTTGAGGTGCCGCCGGTAAACGAAATCTTGTTCACTTTCGGGTGGCGGGCCAGCGCTTCACCCACGACCGAACCCCGGCCAGGCAAGACACTCAGCAAGCCTTTGGGCAAGCCGGCCTGTTCAAACAGTTTGGCCAGTTCCAGAGCAGCCAGCGGTGTGGCATCGGCGGGTTTGACGATCACCGCATTCCCGGCGGCCAGCGCTGGAGCTATTTTCTGCATCTCACTGGCAATGGGGGAATTCCACGGCGTGATGGCCACCACCACTCCCAGCGGTTCGTGTACGCTGGCGGTCATAAAATCGCGGGAGCGTTGGCTCGGCAAACTTTCATCCAGCGTTTCACAGGCGGCGGCAAAGTAGCGAGCAGTGCCTGCGGCGCTCATCACCAGACCCATGGTTTCCGTCAACGGCTTGCCGTTGTCACGGGTTTGTAACGCCGCCAGTTCGCTGGCGCGGGCGGTGATCAGATCCGCCACACGGTAGAGAATCGCGGCGCGCTCATGGGGCAAGCTGTTGCGCCAGGACGGATCACGCCAGGCCTGGTCGGCCGCTTGTACCGCTTCTTCGACATCATCGACATTGGCGGTGGCGATGTCGGCATTGCTGCTGCCATCCGCAGGAAAAAAGGTGCTGCGAAGATCGCCACGGCCATTTTTCCATTCACCTGCGATGTATATTGGCTTGACCATAATCCGCCTCCTCATCTGTTATTGCGGTCGAACGGCAAGGGGAGCCCCTTCCCACTCGGGAATCTTTTTTTGCACATCGGGTTAACTTGCCCAGTACGGGACGACGAACTAGATCACGATCGTCGACACACTCTGGCGACAGGCCCGGACCACACTCAACGCCGCCAGGGTCGAGGTTTTCGGGTTACGTTCCAGTGGTTTGCCACACAGCTGGATGCTCATTTCACCAAACCGGCCACGGGCTGAAATCTGGTGTTGGTTGGTGGTCGTCGTCGGGTCTACCACCAGCTGCACCCGGGTGTCGTCCAGACCCAGACTGGCCAGTGCGATCGTTGCGGCGACATTGGCATTGGCCGGAAAAGTCAGCGCGGCTTGCCGGGCGCTGCCTTCAAAAAACACCTGCGGCTGCTCAACACACGCCAGGTCAATCAGTTTTTCTGCCGGGCTGCCACGCCAGCTTTGCGGGCTTTTACGGCAGGTATAGGTCACCTGATCCAGACCACCTTCGCGGGCCGCAGCCAGACCGTCGATACCGGCAATGGCACCAGGCAGGGCATGCAAACGGGCGTTACCCACCGTCGCGGCCGCTTGCAGTTGATCCGCCAGCTGACGATCCGCCAGCGCACCAATCGAAATCATCATCAGGTCCCAGCCACGTTTCAGCACTTCGACACCATGGGCGCGAATACCCGGCTGACCGGCACATTCCAAAACCAGATCGGGCTGGCCATCACATGCCGCAATGGCCGTAATTACCTGTACCTGATCGCCCAGTTGCGCGGCGATACGCTCGCGGCTGCGCTCTGTGGTCACGACCCAGCCCAGGCGCAAGCCTTCTGGCAGTAACGCCAGTACTTCTTCTGCCATGGCTCCAAAGCCAATCATCATCAGTTGTTTCATGTGTCGGTTCCCGGTCTGATTACCGTCTGCAGGTCGCTGGCTGAGTCAGCGACAATTCAAATCTGTTTGGCAAAACCGCCGGAGACATCCAGGGTTGAGCCGGTGGTGTACGAGGCCAAGGGCGAGGCCAGAAAAACCAGCGCCCGGGCCGGTTCTTCCGGACGACCCAGTCGACCCATCGGAATGCCTCGCTTGTTGGCAATTGCCCCGGTCCACTGTTCCCAGCTGGCATCGGTATCGGATCGATCCAGATAGCGGCGACGCCATTGGCCAGACTCCACCATACCGAGCAGAATTGAATTTACCCTTACGCCCTTTGGCGCATACTCGTGGGCCAGTGAGTGGGTAAAATTCAGCAACGCTGCTCGCGCTGCGGAAGTCGCCATCATGTGTGGCTCCGGTTGTTTCGCCAGCAAGGAGTTCACATTGGTGACAGAACCCATTCCCGATGCCAGCAACTGATCCATAAAAGCCCGTACCGGACGGATCACGCCAAACAGTTTTAACCCGGTTTCGGCCATCCAGTCATCGTCGCTGGTGTTATCAAAGCCGGAAACCCGCCCTTGCCCGGCGTTATTGATCAGGCAGTCGGTGTTGCCCAGCTGCGTCTTGACCGCTTCGGCAAACGTGGCAACGTCGTCGGCGTTCAGAACATCGCAAACCCGGGTCATAAACTGGCCATCAGGGAAGGCGGTACGCATCGCGTCTTCCGAGGCCAGCAGACGCTCTTCGTTACGGCCACACCAGGCAACTTTGGCTTGTTCCTGCAGCAGCAGCCGGACGGTTTCCAGGCCAATACCAGAGGAGCCGCCGGTAACAACCACAACACGATCTTTCAGCATAAAACTCATAACGAGGTACCTGTCCGGGGGGTCGCCGAAGACATCCAGTCCTTCAGCGCCTGATTCACTGCCGCCGCGGCTTCGACATAACAGGCGTGGCCTGCGGCGGCGATTTCAACAAATTCGGTAGTATCCAGGTCGCTGGCCAATTGCCGGGCGGCCTGCGGTGGAGTGATGGTATCGGCAGCGCCACAGATGACCCGGCGAGACTCAACATCGACGGGCAAGTACGACCAGATATCATCGTTGGCCAACAGCCAGGAAGCGGCCTGAAAGCCGGACAAACGCAGCTGGCGCATGCCATCGGCAACCAGACTCACCTGTGCGGCGCTGGCATTAACAGAAACCAGTGCGGCGGCACGTTGTGCAGCCAATCCGGCAGGCCCCAATTGTGCCAGCATGGTTGGGCGTTGACGGTACACCCGTTCCCGGGTTTCAGCATCGGCTTGACCATACCCCTGGGCCGGGCTGGCCAGCATCAAACCGGCCAGACGCTGCGGATAACGGGCAGCAAAGGCGGCGGCAACCATGGCACCCAGCGAGTGGCCAACCAGCCAGCAACGTTGAATACCCAGCGCATCCAGCCAATGAGCCAGCCGTTCGGCATAGTCTTTGGCGTTGGCCCCGGTTACGCTCAGGTCATCACTGTCGCCATATCCGGGGGCATCCCAGGCCAGCACCCGGCAGTCAGTTTCCAGTGCGGCCAATTGTTGCACCCAAGAGCCGGAACCCGAGCTGATACCATGCAGTAACACCAGCACCTCACCACTACCACCACTCTCCGGGCCAGACTCGCGCCAGGACTGGTTAACGTCGCCCAGCCGGATGCTCTGACGGGGAAAGTCGTCGAGTTGTTGAATCAATGTGGTAGTACATGTGGCTGTGTTCATGGCTATGCTCTGGCTCCCGACAATTGAGCTTATTTTTTATCGCGTTTGATCTGTGACAGCGGGTGATCTGCCGGATAGGTCGGGATCACCGGCTTCGGCGTTCCCAGCATCACACACATCAGCGCGTCTTCCTGGGTGAAGTTGTACAGACCCCGGTAGATGCCTGGTGGAATCGACACCAGATCACGTTCGTTCAAGACGGTCTCACAGGTCTCGCCGTTCAGTTCCATCGTCAAACGGATCGAACCACGCAGCATAAAGAACACTTCTTCAACATCGTCGTGCAAGTGCAGCGGGCCTTCACACTGCGCCGGTAACAACATGGTGGAGAAGGTGAAATGTTCCGATGGCACGGTATTGGTATCGCTGGTTACACCGGCAGCACCGGTGCCCATGTAGCGCATTTGGGCACGGCGGTATTTGGGGTCGTAATCTGCCTGGAATTTCAGTGCATTAAAATCGTAGGTACGATTTTCCTTGCGGGCAATCCGGCCAGCCATGAAGTCTTCAAGGCTTGTTTCTGCTGGCTTGTTCCAGCTTTCGAATGTCTCAGACATGCTGTTTTCCTCAGGTTAGTTCACCATATGTGGCGGGCGATAAAGCGGCCCGACTGGTCTGCTGCCGTACCCTCGGCGGCTTGCGTTACGGGGATCATGATCCATAACGCGGTCGTACTTATTATGCGACATTTGTTTTATATTTAAAACATCAGTCTTTATATGAAACATGCTAGGCAGATTTCCGCCCTCGGTCAAGGTGAAAATCTGACCAGTCGTGACTGTTTCGTCGTCTTTGTCGCTACCGCCGTACGGCAGCGATCAACCGATCAGATATCCAGCACCAACTTGCTTGATTTACAACCCGACACACAGATCATCATGGTGTTGTTGGCGGCCCGTTCGGCTTTGGTCAACACGCCATCGCGGTGATCGATCTCGCCTTCCAGCACTGCCACTTCACAAGCACCACAAACGCCTTCACGACAGGAGCAATCAAGGTCAAGCCCTTCGCCTTCCAGCCGTTCCAGCAAGCTGTCGCCCGGGTTGATCTGGATAATCTGGCCGGACCTGGCCAATTCCACTACATAGCTGCTGCGGGCATCGTCCGACGCCGCAATCTCAACGGCGGCAAAACGTTCGATATGCACATTGGCATGGTTCAACTGGGCACAAGCGGCTTCAAACGCATCCAGCATCGGCGTCGGGCCACAACAATAGAAGTGGGTGGAGGCCGCCTGACCCTGCAACAGCTGTTCAAGATTGGGCGGTGTACCGGCTTCGTCGTCAAAGCGGAAGCGGACAGTCCCGCCCAGCTCTGTCGTCAGTGCCTCGATTTCAGCAATAAAAGCAGCCTCTGAGCGAGTGCGGGCGCAATAGATCAGTTCCGCCGATTGCCCTTGTTGCAGCAACTCACGGAACATACACAGCACCGGGGTGATCCCAATGCCGCCCGCAACCAGCACGCTGTGGCCATTATGCGGCTGCAGCGGGAAGTTGTTCCGCGGAGCGCTGATGGCCAGCCGGGTACCCACCCGCAACTGGCGATGCACCCACTCTGAGCCACCGCGACTCTTTTTGTCTCGCAGGATGCCCACCACATAGCGGTTTGGCTCCGCCGGTGAGTTATACAGTGAGTAGCTGCGCACCATGCCGTTGGGCAAATTCAGATCAATATGCGAACCGGCCGTAAACGCCGGAAAATCGGCAGCCCCGGGCTCGGGACGCAGTTCGATACTGATGATGCCTTCCGCTTCGTAGCGTATCTGGGACACCAATGCGGTGAGAGTTTCATTGCTCATAGTCCGGCTCCGTTAATCAGCCTGTTTGATCGTGTTGCCAAGGTCGGCATCCAGATGAATACCGGCTTCGATTTCGACGCACAACTCCGGAAATACCAACCCGGACACTTCCACCAGGGTGGAGGTCGGGTATACCGATTGCCCCACAAAAAAATCCTTGCGGGCGCGGCTGATGGCGTCTTTATCGCGAATATCCGTCACGTACACCGTCAGCCGGTAGATGTTGCCGATATGACCACCGGCCGCTTCCGCCAGAGCCTGGATCTTGCCCAAAACCACCAGGGTTTGCTGGTACGCATCCAGTGGCTCACCCGCCGCCGCGGCTTGACGAGTCGCCGGGTGGCCGGTCATGCCGGATGTCACCAGCTCCCGCCCCAGTAACAGGGCATTGGACCAGCTGGCGGTAGCCAGCTCCGGGACGCTGTCTGCCCGAACATGGGCGACCAGGTTGTTCATATCCGTCATCTCAATTCCGCCTACTTGCTGGCTTCCAGTTCTTGCTTGGCCAGGTTTTTCATATAACGACGCAAACGCACCAGTCCAAGATCGTGCTGGTACAGCATTTCACGCTGGTTGGCGTCCGGTTCCATGGCTTCAAGGGCAACCCGGTCTTGCTCCAGCACGTGCCAGTGACGGGCTTCCAGACGGTTCTTGTACAAGAAGCGCCAGGTATCTTCCTGCCAGCCGGTCAGCGGGCGACAACGCCAGTGAAACACGCCTGCCAGCTGTGGATTCAGGGGAACGTACATACCGATAATATGGAAGTTGCCACCAGGCCCACCGGTCTTGGGATAGGGAATTTCCAGCCGTTGCCACATCAGGTTGGTATCGGCAAATTCACTCCAGTCGAAGTTGACGCCACGCTGGCCTTCTTTCTCGAAGATAAAACCGTGGTCAGTATCGGTGGTTACAAATTTGGCCTGGGTTTCGCCTTCCGACATGGAATGCGACATTTTGTGCAGGAAAGCCCCGTGCATCGGATCAGCCACGTTATCCAGTACATAACGGTAATCGGCTTTCCATTCGCAGTAGCACAGGAAGCTGGAGTATTCGTCCGAGGTCAGCTGCTCTGGCAGGATCAGCTCTGGTGGCGTTTCCAGCTGTGGATCGATGGCGTTATAAAGAAAGATCGCACCGGCAACTTCCTGGGTGTGAAAACGACGGGTCGGTCTGCTACCTTCCAGTTTGCAGCCCGGGCTGCCCGGTACCTTGCGGACTTTACCACTACAGTCCACTTCGACGCCGTGATACGGGCACTGCAACCGGTCGCCAAGATTGGCTCCCAGAGACAGGGGTGCACCCCGGTGTGGGCAGTGGTCTTCGACCGCATGCGCGGTATTGTCGGTATCGCGCCACAACGCAATCTTGTAGCCCAGAATCCGCAACGAGACCGGTTTGTCAGCCGTCAGCTGGTCGGATGGCAGCACCGGATACCAACGATCCTTGATGCCTTGCTGAAGAATTTTTTCGACCGGATCGGCGCTGGTTTGAATGATGTTCATACTTGATTCTCTCTCTGCTATGCCGCGTTACTCGCCCAGCTTGCTCATCAGGGTTTTATAAGACTCTTCGGTCCACAGACCAGTGGCTGTCGGGCACGGCGGGCCAACCACATTGAGGAAATTCACCAGGCCATCCAGGTCGTGAATTTGTTCTCCGAATGCACGCTCAATCGAATCGGCCAGCAGGTCTTCAAAGGGTGTGTTATCACGGGTACGAGCCTGATGGGGCTCCAGATACGGTGCTTTCATTTATTGTCCTCCATTCTGTACACGTTCGCGGATCATGGCGCGTACCGGTACAAAGTCATACGTCGGGTAACATTCGGTGCGGAATACGCCCCAGGCGGAGCGCTCCAGTTCTACGTTGATTTTGGGCAGTAAGGCCGGTGGCAATCGCAAGGTCACGATTTGCCCCAGGCCCATGGCCACGGTCCAGGAAACGACCTCTACCCCGGCCACTGGAAAACGTTCCCACCAGTCCATTTTTTTCATATGGCTCTGGATGTCTTCCAGGTTTTTTGACTGATCATGCTTCAGCAATACCGTCAGCAACATGGTGTCCTGTGCTGGCTGGGTATCCTGTGTCAGCTCCTGAGATTCACTATTCATGCTGTCACTTCTTCTGCAGTGCCTTGCAGGGGTACCGTCCAGGCGTCATAACCATAAACCCAGTCGGCACTGCCCGCGTTCTTGAGCCATTGGTTGGAGCGCGAACCGATCTGGATCTGGCGCGCACGATCCTGACGCACCGCCTGATACAGGTGTAAAGCCGCTGCTGCTTCGTCGCCGTTGCTGGCGTGCTCCAGCGCCCGCGCCAATACGATGGCGTCTTCAATCGCCTGACCGGCACCCTGGGCCATAAACGGCATCATCGGATGACAGGCATCGCCCAGCAGGGCAATCCGGCCTTTGCTCCAGTATTGCAGAGGGTCCCGTTCGTACAGGGCGGTTTTCAGCACGTCATCACAACGATCCAGCAAGGCCCGGGCCTGTGGATGAAAATGAGTGTAGTGGCTGCGTAGTTCGTCACAGTCGCCTGCGCCAGTCCAGCTTTCTTCTGTCCAGCTGTCTTGTGCGGTGGTGGCGAAGATAAAGATGTCCTTGCCCTGATTCAGCGGGAAAGTGACGATCTGGCTTTCCGGAGTTTCACCCCACCATTTGGTGAATGCCTGGATATCGGGCAGGTCTTGCAGCTGTTCTGCCGGCACGACCGCACGATAGGCAACCACACCGGTAAAGCGCGGCTGTTCGGCTCCAAACAAATAAGCACGAACCGCGGAGTGAATACCGTCGGCACCGATCACCACATCCAGTTCATCGCAGCGGCCGCTGGTGGTGGTTACACGCACACCGGCACCAGGAAGTTCAGTAATTTGATCGATACGGGCGTTGAAGACGACATTCTGGATATCAAAGGCATCCGCCAGCGCCACCAACAGGTCGGCCCGGTGAATGGTCAGCTGTGGTGCGCCGTATTTGAGTTCGGCTTCATTCGACATCGCCAGTCGCGAGGTCTCTTTACCGCTGTCCCACATCCGGCTGATACGGTGGGTCGGACGTGCGGCAGTTTTGCGAATCGCATCGTTCAGACCCAGGCCATCCAGTGCCTTGACGGCATTCGGGGTCAGGTTGATGTCGGCTCCGATACGGGCGTACGCCTTCGACTGTTCATAAACAGTGACGCGATGCCCCATTCTCTGCAGGGCAATGGCGGCGGTCAATCCACCAATACCACCACCCACAACGCCAATCGATAGCTTTTCCATAACCAGCTCCTTACGATTTTTCGCGGGCAGTGATAAAAGTTTTGCTGGCGGCTTGCGGGCCATTGGCCTGACGCCGGGTATTGCCGTCGATGCCGCCGGAAATCGCCCATTCGGCGAACACGGTCGGGCCAGGCTCAAACTCGCGAGGCTGCCATTCAGCGGTCAGCAAGTCTTCGTCAGCGTAGTACTCCACCAGCGCACCGGCCGGATTGCGGAAGTACCAGAAAAAGGCCGATGAAATCGGGTGACGGCCGGGGCCCAGTTCGGTATCCCACCCTAACCGTGACACATTCATGCCGCCGCCAAAGACTTCGTGCAGATCCCGTACCGTAAAGGCGACGTGGTTGAGTCCGGCGCGTGGTTCGGGCGGCTGCAGCAAAAAGATATTGTGGTGACTGCCTTCCTCCGAGCAGCGCATAAAAGCGCCTTTGTTGGGGTAACGATCGGAAATCACAAAGCCGAAGGTATCCCGGTAAAACGCTTCGCAGGCGTTGACGTCCTTGACAAAAAACACCACGTGACCGACTTCGATCGGTGTTGCCTTGTCGTACACCGGGCTTGGTGTATTGATACGGCCGCGCTCACCCCAGGTGTTATGGCCGACACATTCCAGCGTTACCGCCCGTTTGCGGCTTTTTTGCAGTCGTACGCCCATGCCGTTCGGATCGAGACAGCCAACCCGCTCGGTGGTGGAGAAGAAACCGGGCTTGGTGACCATGCGTCCGGCGTACAGATCCAGATCGTCGTCCGACTCTACCCCCCAGACCACTTCACGCAGGGTCGGGCCTTCTTCAAACGCCGGGGGCAAGGATGGATCATCCTTGTGCTTGATTACGACCCGACAGCCGTTCAAGGTTTCGAACACCTGTTCGGTATCCAACTGACTCAGCAACGTCAGCCCCCAATCGCTGAAAAACTGCTGACACAAGGCCAGGTCTTCAACACCGAAGGTGATTTCATCAATTCCTAATACACTCATTCGTCTGTTCCTGCTCAGAGCTTGCTTTAATCAGGTTTGCACCCGATTCATGGCATCACAAAACCGCCGTTCACCGGCAGGGTCTGGCCGGTGATAAAACGGGCCATATCCGACAAGGCAAAAATCACTGCGCCACACACGTCTTCCGGCACTTGAGTCCGTTTTAATGGACGTTGCTGGCAATACAGGTCCTTGCGGTCTTGCGGCACATATTCGGTGGCTTCCACAGCGACCAGTCCCGGTGCGATAGCGTTGACGGTGATATTGTCGTCACCCAGTTCGGTCGCCAGCGTGCGGGTCATGGCCATCACAGCCCCTTTGCTGGCGGTATAGGCCAACAACCTGGGCGCACCCCAGATCGCGGTATCCGACGCCAGGTTCACAATCGCGCCCCGGCCACTGGCCCGCAGCGCCGGTAAACAGGCGTTGGTGACCAGCCAGCAGCCCCGGACATTGACTTCCATCACCCGGTTCCAGGTATCCATATCCAGCTCTTCGGTGGTTTTGCCACCGGAGTTGGTGATGGCGGCGTTATTGACCAAACCATCCAGACCACCCAAAACCTCTATCGCCTGTGAGACAGCGCTGGCGACAGCGTGCGGATCACGGACATCGATGCTGACGCCGGTGGCGTTCAGACCGGATGCCCGAAGATCAGCAGCGGAAGCCATGACCTGCGCTTCCAGAATGTCGGCCAGCACCACCTCGGCACCGGCCAGTGCCAATTGTTTGGCGAAGGCAAAACCAAGGCCTCGTGCGGCTCCGGTGACCAGTATCTTGCGACCATCCAGCAGTTGGTTAACCGTATTCATTGCTGCTTCCATCCTTACGCGGTGGCCAGATTGGCTTTCGGCATGTAATGCAGTACCCGCTTCTCTGCGAACACCACCGCGGCGTATGCCACGATGCCAATCACGGTCAGGCCCACAATGGCGACAAAGACCCCAGCGGTATTACCCTGCCCTTCGGAATCCACCAGCAAGTAGCCCAGTCCCAGGTTGCCGCCGACCAATTCACCAACGGTGACGCCAATCACCGCCAGAGTGGAGGCAATGCGCAGGCCGGAGAACAGGGCTGGCATCGCGGATGGAAATTCCACCAGCCGGAAGATTTGCCAGCGGCTGGCGTTCATGATGCGAATCAGATTGACCATGTCCGGGTCAACGGCACGGACCGCCGACAAGACATTGATCATGACCGGGAAGAACACGATCAGTACGGCAACCAGGATTTTCGGGTAGATGGTGTAGCCCAGCCACATCACAAACAGCGGAGCAAAGGCCACTTTCGGGGCAATCTGCAGCGCCAGAATGTACGGTGACAACATGGCTTCCGCAGTTGGCGACAAGCCCAGAGCCACACCGATTGCCAATCCGAGGAATGCCCCGATACCAAAGCCGAGCAGTACTTCTGCGGCGGTAATCAAGGTATGTTTGAGCAGTTCACTGTGTTGCCACATGATGAAAAACTCATGCCATACATTGCTTAGGCTGGGTAGCACGTATTCCGGCATACCCATGGCCGCAGGACCCCACTCCCAGCTGGCCAAAAACACCAACAGGATCGCGATGCTGCCAGCAATGGTTCGGTAATTCATGATTAGGTCTCCCGGTGTACGTTGGTATTACAGATTGTTATGTTTTTCAGGTGCCCGAAGGTGCGGCTTGACTGACTGAGATGTCACCGTGCTGCCAGGGCGTGCGTTTCTGGCGAACTCGTTGGTGAACAGGTCTTGCAGCGGTACTTCACGCTTGACGATGCCTTCGTCGAGGTAGAACCGGGCAACACCCGCCAAACGGCTTTCGTCAATCAGGCCAGGCATTAACTGGTTTTTGTAAACCCGCTCGTTAAACAGCATAAAGGCACGTTCAAGGTAGCTTTCCCGGCCTTTGAATGACGGCACGGCAGCAGCAAAATCAATCGCGGCTTGCTTCGGATCGACCATGATGTCGCGCATGCCTTTCAGCGTCGCAGTCACTACGCCCTGCACCACGTCAGGATGATTCTTGATCGCATCATCCGAGGCCAGAATGGCCTGAGCCATGCTGTCGAACATATTGGCTTCGTCGACCAGGCTGGCACTGCGACCGCCATCACGAGCAGAAACCACCCAATCCGGCGCACCGGCCATGGCATCCGCCTTACCTGCTGCAAACAGCTTCCAGACACCGGCAGGGCCTGCCGCCTGAATGTCCAGATCGGTCTTGCTGAGGCCGGCTTTTTTCAGCGTCGCCAGCAAGGCGTAATAAGTCGTGTCGGAATAAGACATCACGGTCACGGTTTTGCCTTTCAAATCAGCCACGCTCTTGATACCGGCATCATCACCGGTCGCCAATACCGTCAGGCTGCCTGCACCCAATACCGCTACGGCCTTGACCGGAATACCATTGGCACGCACGATCAGTGGCGTATCACCAATAGCCCCGCCCACCATGGCGTTACCGGTACCAATCTGTTTGGCAACGTCCACACCACCACGAGCGGTGACAAAATTCACTTTCAGATTTTCACTCTCGAAGTAACCCTTGTATTGGGCCAGGGTCCAGGGGGCAAATGCCGGCAAAGTAGGTGGAGCTGGCATCAAATAGGTAATTTCCTTCAGTTCTGCCTGAGAGAAGGCAGACCAGATTATGGCCGCGCTGGCCATCGTGACTCTGGCGAGGTTTTTGCTAAACAGCTTCATCGTATGCTCCTGTGGGTACAGTCGGTCAGTGTCTTGCGGTATTCGGGTTATTGCTCAGAGAGTTATGGCTCTCAGTGCATGGCGTCTTCATCACCCACATGCAGCAGCTCCATCAAGCGACCGATCAACGGACCAGTACCCGCCAGTTTGCGCCGTTCGAGAGGATTGTTGCGGTGAGGAAGGTCAACGGTGATTTCTTCGATAATGGTGCCGGGACGGCTGCTCATCACCAGAATGCGGTCCGACAGCGCAACGGCTTCGGCCAGATCGTGGGTAATAAACAGAGCGGTTTTCTGTTCGTTATAAAGAGTGTTGGCCAGATCCTGCTGCAGCACCATTTTGGTCTGGGCATCCAGCGCCGAGAAAGGTTCATCCAGAAACAGTACATCCGGTTTCATCGCCAGAGTACGGGCCAATGCCGCCCGCTGACGCATACCGCCAGATAGCTGGAAGGGGTAATGTTTTTCAAAACCGGCCAGATGGCATTTATGCAGCATTTCCTGGGCAACAGCTTGACGCTCGGCCTTGGGAACCCGCGCGATTTCCATGCCGACTTCCACGTTTTTCTGAATGGTACGCCACGGCATCAGCAAATCTTTTTGCAGCATAAAGGCTACCCGTTTGACCGGGCCTTTGACTTCCTGCCCGGCAACCATCACGGTACCCGTGGTGGCTGAGTACAATCCGCTGCCCATGTTCAGCAGCGTGCTCTTGCCGCAGCCAGATGGCCCGATCAGTGAAACGACTTCGCCTTTACGAATCGAAAAGGTCAGATCCTTGACCACTGCAGGCGCATCTTTCTGGCCTTTTTGTGCAAACGCCTTGCTGACACCGCGAAACTCAATTTCAACCCGTTTTGAATGGTTCGAGCTATCAGGACCAGCCGCCACAGTGGACTCTCCGCTTGCGGATTCATTGACGACATACACAGGGCTGGTTGAGGTCATTGGTAGTACCCTTTGTTTCAGATATGAATTATTGATTTATATATGAAATTATAATGCAGATATAATGCCAGCCCGTCAAGATCCTTGGGTAACAGTCTAAAAAATAGTACAAATTTCTTTGTTTTCAATAAGTTATATAATCAAGACGAGTGCATCCAAGTTATCCGGCCAGACTCCTGATGGGTAGCCAGGTAACCATTTCAGCTCAATGTGTCGAGACGACACACTAATTTCGCGCACTCAAGGGGTGCTCGCACCAATAGTGAGCAGGCATTTGCCATATCCGCGCCATAGCCTGCCCGGAGCACTCGTCATACGGCAAACAGGCAAAAAAAAGCCCCGCATCTGCGAGGCCTGATCTGTTCTACATCCTTGATTCAGTATTCAAGCGCTCGTCGGCCCCTGGTATAACCCAGCAGGCGGGACAGCTCATCGGCGTTATTACGCACCAGCTTCACCAGCGGCTGCAGTTGGTCATCGATATGACCAGAAGGAATGGTCGCTCCCAATGCCGCAACCACTTTGCCGGTACTATCCCGTACCGGTGCCGCAATGGTGGAAATGCTGGATTCGAAAAACCCTTCACTCAGCGCGTAACCGCGCTGCATGTCTTGCTGCACCATGGCATGCAAATCGGGCACGGTGCGCGGTGTACTGTCAGAATAGCCAGGTAACTGCTCCTCCGGGTACAGCTCGTGCAATTCCGCCAGACTCAGATCTTCCAGCAGGATACGCCCCAACACCGTCGCATGAGCCGGCAGACGAGTCCCCACGTTGACCGAGCTGGCCAAAATCGTAGGTGGCGTCACCTTGGCAACATACACAATCGAGCGTTCATCCCGCACCACCAGGTTACAACTGTAGCCTATTTCCTGACTCAGGCGATTCAGTATTGGCTGACCCAGCTCCGTCAACTCCAGCGATGCCAGATATTCAAAGCCCAACCGTAACACCGCCATGCCCAAACGGTATTCATTCCCGTGACGCGTCACAAAGCCCATGCTTTCCAGTGTTGCCAGCAGCCGGAAAACGGTGGTGCGTGGCAAGTCCAGCCGTTTGGCCAATTCTGGTGCCGTCAGCAAGGTATTCTGGCGGTTAAATTCCAGCAGCAGCTTCAGCCCACGTTCAAGGCCCGGTACCACATACCGCTCCAGGCCTTCTGATTTTTCACTCATGGTTTGCTCCGTATGCACTGTTCGATACCTGCCATCCTGCTGGCGGCACGACTCCGGGTCTGGAAATTCTCACAGCGAGACAAAGCTTGTCAAACCGATATATGCCGCAGCGGTGGTAATCCTGCGGAAAACAGGACGATTTATTCCATTCAATCGCCCAAAAGCCGATTTTGATGAGAAAAGCAGCAATCTCAACAATTTTACTCGTTCAGTAATTGACCTGAGGCCGTTTGACACTTAGTTTTATTTTAAATACAAAACACCGTTTCTTATATGAAACGGAAACAACCGGCACCCGAGGGAAATTCTGCATGAAACAGACTCTAACTGCTCTGACTGGCGCTTGTGTCCTGGCTCTTTCGACCCAGGCCATTGCAGACACCAAACCACCCCATGTCTACGGCACCATGAGTGCACGCGTCGTTGATTTCAGTGATACCAACTTCATTGGTCAGGATGTCGACGCCACACCGACCCTGTATGAAGGCATCGTCGGCCTCAAGGGCATGCACTTCCTGAGCAACGGCATGAAGCTGGCCTATCAGTTTGAGGCTGATTTTGCTCCGATTGCAGAAGCCGACGGTACCGAGAGTAAATACTACGGCTCCACATCAACCGAAGACCCCATTTTCATTCGCTACGCCGGTGCAGCCCTGATCACAAAATACGGTCTGTTTGCCTTCGGTGACGCCATGTCCGGGGTTTACTCTGAGTTCTACTCCGCGGTTGACGTGTTCGAAGTCAACACCCAGGACAGCACCCCGACCGGCGCACCGAATGGCTCACGGATGTGGACGCAAACCAAATGGTCCAAAGATGGCCTGGTCTACAAAACACCGGTCTGGAACCATATGTTTGCCAAAATGGTGTACGCCTCGACAACCAACGAATCCGGCGAAGCCGATGACCTGAAAATCATCCACGGTGTTTACCGTGATGACCGCTTTATGTTTGGTGTCAACCTGTCGGTCTATGACAAGTCATTGACTGGTATTTCCAACGGCGTCGATGACCGTAAGCGCCTGGTCGTCGCTTCTCACTACAACTGGGACAACTTTGGTCTGGCCGGTGTGTACGAGAAAAACACCGCCATGGGCACTGCCGGTGCCGACTTTAACGTCAAGGCCATTACCGGCAAGTACACCGATGGGGCATTCTCTGCGGCCGTATCCTGGCAGAACCGTGAAGAGCCAAGTGCCGGTGTGCTGACCGCTGATACCGCCAAACTGGCCAAGGTCAGCTATCAGGTTGATCCGATGCTGGAAGTCTGGATGGAAGCTGGTAAATACAGCGATTCCGACAATGACAATATCGGCGTAGGTACCAAGGTAAAATTCTGATTGGCAGCCCGCAAGCCAAACAGATATGAAACGCAGGGATGCGCTTCATAGGTCATCAATACGGTTCCCCGTTCACTGATGGTCGATGCAGCAGGATAAATCCGCTTGCTGCAGGGCTGGTTATTCTTCGTTACCAGACCTTCATCTTTTGCGTGTAATTGCTAGTCTGTGATACACGCCTTTTTTTACCGACAGCCAAGAAAATGGCGAATCGCACGAATCTGATCCCGCGCCATCAAGGCCGGTGCATGACCAATACCGGGAAACTCCACCAGCGTGACATGCGCTTGCGCAGCCATGGTTTGCGCCGTTTCGCGGAGCAGCAGATCAGAATCCCCACCACGAATCAGCAAGGTCTCGATCTGCACCAATTGCCAGATCGCCGACAGGTCAACGTCTTCCGGTGTGACCCCCACAAACGCCTGGGCAATGGCAGGATCGTATCGCAGCCGGTAACGGCCGTTGGATAATTCAACACTGTAACGGGCCAGATGTTGCCATTGTGCATCGGTCAGCGGCCCAAACGTGGCCGCCACCTCGCGCAGATAGACTTCCACTGCGGCCAGATCGGCAAAGTCGGTACCCTTGCCGACATAACCCGACAAGCGCTCCAGCGAGGCCTTGGGAATAAAAAAACCGACGTCGTTGATCACCAGCTTGCGCAACGGACATACCGGTTGGGCAGCCAGCATCATGCCGATCAGTCCCCCCATGGAGGTGCCGACCCAGTCGAATTCGGTCACCTGGTACTTCAGCATCAGGTGCTGCAGGCATTGCTGCATCTGGCCAACATAAAGCGGATAGCCATACAGCGCTGGCGTGCGCAGCCGTTCGCTATCACCTCGTCCGGCAATATCCGGGCAGATAACACGATAGTGATCCGTCAATGATTGCGCCAGAATATCGAAGTCGCGAGCATTACGCGTCAGGCCATGCACACACACCAACAGTGGCGCATCCGGGCGGGCTGAAGGCCAATACAGATAATGACCCTGATGCGAACCTTCGCTGGTCTGATAGGTATAGCGGCAGGATTGGGCTTGCTGACTCATACGGCTTCCTCGCCATCGCCATCAGCAAACCCGGAGTGCAAGTTACTGCGTTCCAGAGGTTGCGGGCAGCGGTTTCTTGATTAATAAAGGACTGATGTTGTTACTGACCAGAATATCCTGCGCTTTGTTCAGTTTTGAGCGATTGCTGAACGGGCCAACAAATACCCGATGCCAGGTGCCATTATTGACGTTGGCTTCCACCGCGTAGGCACTCATGCCCAACAGCAATAAATTGGCCCGCATTTCGTCGGCATCCTCACCGGAACGGAACGAGCCAACCTGTAGCAGGTATTCGTAGCTGACCGTCGCGTCTTTGGGCGTCGAGACATAGGCATCCACCTGTGGCGCTTCTACCTTTTGCTGTTCCAGCAACTGGTAAAAGTCGTAGGCCGGTTCTCCGGCCTCCCTGGCTATCTGCTCCTTGACGGCCTCTGTCACACTGGCCTTGGCCCGTTCAATCCCTTGTTGCAACGCCTGACGGGCATCGTCCTGGGCTGCACCGGGTTCATCACTGGCAGGCAAGGTGCTGAGATAAATCACAAATCCGACAAAGGCAATGGCCAGTGTCGGTGTTGTAATCCATACCCAACCGGGGATGCGGCTGGAACTGTCGGACATAACTCTATCATCCTGGTAAATAGTGAGCGGCAACAATCAATTGTGTTAGCGGACGTTATCACCAGCGGATTTACATAACGTCCGGAGCACTGACACCCAGCAGGTACAAACCGTTGGCAATCACCTGACGTACAGCTTCTGCCAACGTCAGACGAGCGTTACGCAAGCCTTCGTCGTCGACCAGTGTTTTCTCAGAGTTGTAATAAGTGTGGAAATCACCGGCCAGATCCTTGAGATAATTGGCCACCTGATGCGGTTCGTTGGCGGCACCCGCGGCTTTGACCACTTCTGGAAAACGTCCCAGCTTCACGATAAGTTCTTTCTCGGAATCCAGCTGCAAATGCTCCAGCGCAGCCAATCCGGTGGCGCTATCCCAGCTCAGACCCGATTCCGCCAGCTTGCGGAAAATGGAGCGAACCCGGGCATGGGCGTATTGAATATAGTACACCGGGTTATCGGAAGACTGCTCACGGGCGAGGTCGATATCAAAGGTCAACTGACTGTCGGCCTTGCGCGCCGCCAGGAAATAACGGGTCGCATCGCGGCCAACTTCATCGATCAGGTCTCGCAGGGTCACGTAGCTGCCTGCTCGCTTGGATATTTTCACTTCTTCGCCGCCCCGCATCACCGTCACCATCTGATGCAGCACGTAATCCGGCCAGCCTTGGGGAATACCAACATCCAGTGCCTGTAATCCGGCGCGTACACGGGTAATGGTGCTGTGGTGATCCGCGCCCTGTTCGTTAACAACCCGCTCGAAGCCACGCTGCCATTTATCCAGATGGTAAGCCACATCCGGGACAAAGTAGGTGAAACCCCCATCGGATTTACGCATCACGCGGTCTTTGTCATCGCCGAATTCGGTGGTTTTCAGCCACAGGGCGCCACCGTCTTCGTAGGTGTAACCGCTGTCGATCAGCCGTTCAACCGTGTTGTTCACCTTGCCCTCATGATAGAGCGAGGACTCGAGAAAATAGACATCAAAGTCGACCGCAAAGGCCTTGAGATCAAGATCCTGTTCACGACGCAGATAGGCTACCGCGAAGTGGCGAATGGCTTCCAGGTCATCAGCATCCTTGGCACCGGTATAACGCTGGTCGGCGGCTTCCACCACGTCACCATTCATATAGCTGGCGGCCAGATCGGTAATGTAATCACCACGATAGCCGTTTTCTGGCCAGCCTTCGTCATCCGGGGTCAGGCCCTTGCAACGGGACTGTACCGACAGCGCCAGATTATTGATCTGCTGCCCGGCATCGTTGTAATAAAACTCACTGGTCACTTCCCAGCCATTGGCATCCAGCAGGCGGCAGAGACAATCCCCGACGGCGGCACCACGACCATGACCAATATGCAGTGGCCCGGTGGGGTTGGCCGAGACAAATTCCACCTGCACTTTTTTGCCCGCACCCGAGCGATTACGACCGTAGTCTGCACCCGCTTCCAGCACTGCTCGTACCAGATGACTGGTTGAGGCCTGACTGAGGTAAAAATTGATAAAGCCAGGGCCTGCGATTTCAACCTTTTCGATCAAGGGCGTTGCAGGCAAGGCATCCACCAGCCGCTGCGCCAGTTCCCGAGGGTTTTTGCCCGCCGGTTTGGCCAGAGTCAAAGCCAGGTTGGTGGCGAGATCGCCATGGGCCTTGTCACGGGTATTATCGATCTGAATGCGCACTTCATGGGTGGCAGGAATCACATCCTGATCTTTTAGGGTGACAACGGCGGCGGACAACAGCTCAGCAATTTGCGGTTTCATAAGCAGGGAATCAGATTGATATCGATAAACAGGAAAGGAAGGCGAGTATCGCAAATTCAGCGCTCCGGGTGAAGGACGCACCCGCTCCAGACTCAAAAACTCACGATTTTGCGACCTTGTGCAGAATCCGTGCTGCAACCCGGGCACAGCCGTTCTCTTGATGAACCGGGAATCATCCTGTCAGGCCGGGCTATTCTCTTGCCATTTCATTGCCTTTCATCCAACCCATCACCCTGCCCTCCAATAAAGCATTCAATGAACCGGCACAGGGCAGCCACCGCCTGCCCACTTATCCGTATTCCCTGCCTGCTTATTATTAATGTGCATATTGCACAACATATAAACCAGAAAGCCACCGATACCGACCACCAGCATTAACCGCCACAAGCCTCCCTGAAGACTGGAACAAGCCTTGCTTTATCTGCACTCAGGCAAAACGACCATGGATAAAACCAGACGGAGCAGGCGATGCAACACCCAGACAATTTGTTAAGCGAAGTGCCCAATCAGAAACACCCAACGGCACTCCCTTTCGCCGAGCCAGCCATAAAGCTGTCCACCCTGATCGATCACTACATCAATCGACACTCAGACCAACAGACTGACCAACACACAGATCGACAGGCCCACCAGCGTCACTGCCGGTTCCGCAGCGCACCAACAACGATGGAGAGTTGAGATGGCCATCACCTGCGCCGATATTTCGCGCCTGCCCGGTTTGGAGGAAATTCTCTTTCGGGCGGGCCTGCAAGGCGGTAACCGGCCCGTTCGCTGGCCCTATGTTGCCGAAAACGAAACCATCGCCCCCTGGGTTCGCGGGGGCGAGCTGGTGTTTGTCACCGGCATCAACCTGCATCGCAGCGAAGCCAACCTCAAGCAACTGGTGCAGGAAGCGGTTGAGCATCAGGTCGCTGGCCTGGTGATCCTGACAGGCCCCGAGTACATCCGCCGGATTCCGGCCGGTGTGCTGGAGCTGGCCAACGCGCTCAACTTCCCGATTCTGGAGCAACCCTACTCCCTGAAAATGGTATTGGTCACTGAAGTTATCAGCAACGCCATTGTGCAGGACAACCTGATCGGCCAGTCCACCAAGCTGTTCCTGACCCGGCTGATCAACGGTTTTGCCGATGCTCCGGAGCTTATTCATTTACGGGCAGCCGAACTGGATCTCAACGACAACCGCCCCTATACCGTGGTCTCCGTGCGCCTTTCCGGCTTCCACCAGCGCCTGCTCAGTGAAGACAAGGAACAGCATTGGCAGCTGATCAACCAGCGTAATGAGCTGGAGCAGCAGTTTGGCGAACTACTGAAACGCCGGGGTATCGACTGGCCAGTGCTGGTACTTGAACAGGATCTGATCGCCATCTGGCCAACCGAACGTGACCACGCCAGCGACTTGGCCGAAGACCTCAGTTCGGCACTCGACCAGCTGCAACAGCGGATGCCGGACTTGCAGCTCTACGCCGGGGCCAGTGATCTGCAACCGGGCCTCAGCCAACTGTCTTCCGCCGTCGAACAGTCCCGTCAGGCGGTACAATTTGCCGTTCAGCACGGCGGCCAGCGCCTGTTCTTTTACGACCAGCTCGGCATCGCCCGTCTGTTTGCTGCCATTCCGCAACGCAGCCTGCTGGCCCAGTTCTGCCAACAGCAACTGGGCAGTCTTTGTTTTTCCCGCAACGATCAGTCACTGCAGCTAAAGGAAACCCTGACCCAGTACCTCAACCTGTTCGGCAACCAGCAACAGACCGCTGAAGTGCTGGGCATCCACCGCAATACGCTCAGACATCGCCTGAAACGGATTGAACAGCTGGTCGGCCATCGACTCGGCGACGCCTTTGTGCGTCTGAATTTGCAAAATGCCCTGCTGATCGAGCAGATCCTGTTTCAGCATCACAATATCGACACCCAGCCCCCCAAGGCTGAAGAACTCTGAAGAGGTTTCCATGAAAATCGTTAACGCCCGTCTGCGACAGAAGTCCCAGCTCCACAGCCTCGAGATCACCGACGGCGTATTCAGCCAAATAACGCCACAAAGCGCTGCTCTGCCTTGCCCTGCAGACGCCATCGACGCCGCCGGCACCTTGTTATGCGCGCCTTTTGTTGAACCTCATATTCACCTTGATGCGGCACTGACCGCTGGCGAACCGAACTGGAACCAGAGCGGCACCCTGTTCGAAGGCATTGAACGCTGGGGTGAACGCAAACCGATGCTGAACGAGGCCGACATTCGTCGCCGCGTGCTCGATACCATCGAGTTGCTGGTCCAGAATGGTGTGCAACATATACGGACCCATGCCGATACCTCCGACCCCAGTCTGGTCGGACTCAAGACCCTGTGCACCCTGCGTGATGAACTCAAGGACAAGATCGAACTCCAGGTCGTCGCCTTTCCTCAGGATGGGCTGCTCTCGTTTCCCAAAGGGCTGCGATTGATGGAGGAAGCGCTGGAATTTGGTGCCGATGTGGTCGGCGGTATTCCGCACTTTGAATACACCCGCGAGCTGGGTGTCGAGTCGATGCAAACCGTGATCAAGCTGGCGCAAAAATACGACCGTCTGGTGGATGTGCACTGTGATGAGATCGATGACCCTCATTCCCGTTTTCTTGAAGTACTGGCCTATGAAGCCCTGCGGCATGAACTCGGCCCCCGGGTCACCGCCAGCCATACCACCGCCATGCACTCCTACGACAACGCTTACTGCTCCAAGCTGTTCCGTTTGCTCAAGAACGCCGGCATCAATTTTATTTCCTGCCCGACCGAAAGTATTCACTTGCAGGGCCGGTTCGACAGTTACCCCAAACGGCGCGGCCTGACCCGGGTCAAAGAGCTGAACGAAGCCGGTATCAACGTCTGTTTTGCTGAAGATTCCATTATTGACCCCTGGTATTCCCTTGGTAACGGCAAGCTGCTGCGCAGTCTGGATTTTGGCCTGCATATCTGTCAGATGATGGGCTATCGTGATTTTGCAACCGCACTGGACCTGATTACCGACAACAGTGCCCGCACCCTGAATATCCAGGCGCACTACGGCATCGAGATCGGCAAGCCCGGCAGCTTTATCCTGCTCGACGGCGAAGATGACTACAGCGTATTACGCAAGCAGGGTGACGTGCTGCTGTCTGTCCGCCAGGGCAACATCATCATGCAACGCACACCGGCGCGAGTAATCAGCAACACGTATCTGTCCGCATGATGGCCGCTACCCCACCATGCCCAATACCGACCGGTTATCGCCGGACAACGCACTGATAGAGAGCAAAAAAACAGCAGACAGAAAACGGCTTTTGCGGCGTAAGGGAACCAGTCTTTACGCTGCGCCGCCAGCCCACCATCAAATCAGAACAAACAGTGCAACCTGCACATACCTTTCCGGCATATGGTGTTCATTATCCACTGCGGAAATTTTCCAACAAAGCCCTTTATTACTTGGTATAGCCCTTGCTCTAGTCTACTGACAGAGACTCAACAAACCGGGTCTCAGGCGAACAAAGTGCACAGCCAAAAACCGAACAAAAGCCAACTCAGGAATTTATCATGGCAACAGTGATGACGGGTAACGGCCCCCGCGCCGTCAAAAACAACGACCTGGACAGCCTCGCGGTGCCTTTCTCATCCATTCCGGTGATTGATTTTTCCGCCATGTATTCCGATGACAGCGCGGCCTGGGCCGCTGTTGGTGAAGCCGTGCGCCGGGCCTGTACCGAAGTCGGTTTTTTCTATGCCAAAGGCCATGAGGTGCCTGAGCAGGTAATCGCACAGACATTCAAGGCAGCGCAGCAGTTTTTTGATCAGCCGCTGGAAGACAAGATAAAAGTCGATATTGCCCAATCGCCCAACCTGCGCGGTTACACCGGATTGCTGGAAGAAAACACCAATGCCGAAGGGCTGGGCGACCTGCATGAAGGTTTCGATATTGCCCTCGACCTGCCTGCCGATGACCCTGACGTTATGGCTGGCAAATTTGGTTATGGCCCCAATCAATGGCCGGAAAACCTGCCCGGTTTCAAGGATGCCCTGCTCGATTACCAGCGTGCGGTACTGGATTTTGGACAAAAAATATTCTCTGCCTTCGCGCTGGCACTGGATCTGAAAGCCGATTTTTTTGCCCCCCTCAGCAACAAACCCATGGCCCAGATGCGGGTACTCTCTTACCCGAGCCAGGAAGGCCCCATTGATGAACGCCAGATCGGCATCGGCCCTCATTCCGATTACGAGTGTTTCACCATTCTCTGTACCGATGAAACACCATCGTTACAGGTACTGAACTGCGCTGGCGAATGGATACAGGCACCACCGATCCCCGGCGCCTTTATCGTCAATGTCGGCGACCTGATGGCGCGCTGGACCAATGGCTATTTCGCCTCCACCCTGCACCGCGCCATTAACCGCTCCGGCAAGCAACGCTACTCCATTCCGTTTTTCTACGGCACCAACTCCGACGCCATGATTGAAGTATTACCTTCATGTCAACGCCCGGATTGGCCAGCCCAGTTTGAACCGATCAAGGCCAGCGACTACATCCAGTCACGTTTTAACGAAACCTATGCCCATCGCAGCACGGAGACGCCGTCCTGAAGGACAGCGCTCACCCCGCACCCAACCGGAGAATCCAACCGATGCGTAACCCTGTCTTTGCTTCAGCACTATCCCTGACACTTCTCAGCGCCAGCCTGCTGCCGAATCTGGCTCAGGCTGATGCTTTTCAGCTGAAAGGTGAACCCAAAATCGCATTTATTTATGCCGCGACTGCCCGGGATGGTGGTTGGAACGAGGCGCTCGACGATGCGCGTCAAGTCGTCGCCGACAAGCTGGGCTACCCGATCGCTGTGGCTGAAAGCATCCCGGAAGATGCCAGCGCCCTGAAAAACGCCATTGATCTGTACGTTCAGCGGGGATTCAACATTATTGTCGGTACTACCTACGGTTACTCCGATGGCATCGCGGAAGCGGCGGAAAAATACCCCAATGTAGCGTTCGTCAATGCCTCCGGCACCCGTAATGCCGACAACCTCGAAAGCTTCTATGCCCGCACGTATGAAGGCTGGTATCTGGCAGGTATTGCCGCCGGGGCCATGGCCGATAGTAATAAACTGGGCATGTTGGCTGGCTTCCCCGTCAGCGTGGTCAACTGGGATATCAACGGCTTTACCCGAGGGGTTCAGGTCAGCAAACCAGATGCGTCGGTAGCGGTGCTCTACACCAACTCCTGGTGGGACCCGGTAAAAGAAGGTCAAGGGGCCAAATCTCTGTTGGAGCAAAACGTCTCCGTTGTTGCCAATAACCTGTCTTCCGCCGCGCCTTTCACCGAAGCGGAAAAAGCAGACAAATACAGTATTGGCTTCCAGCTGGATATGAGCGCCAATGCCCCCAAAGGCCATCTGACCTCGGTCACTTTCCACTGGGACAAATACCTGGTTCCAACTATCGAGGCGATCGCTGCAGGCACCTGGGAACCGTCTGAATACGGCGCCTTCCCGGGTTTGGCGGAAGGCGTTGTGGATATCACGCCACTGCCAGACAGAGTTCCGGCGGCGGTCAAACAAACCATCGCCACGCAACGGGCCGCCATCATCGCGGGAGAGATGACCCCTTTTGATGGCCCGATCCTGGCCCAGGATGGCAGCGAAAAGCTGGCCAGCGGCGCCTCTCTTGATGACGAGCAGCTCTGGTCCATGGATTATCTGGTGAAAGGTACGCAGGGAGGCGCCCAATGAGCCAGGGGGCTCCCCTGTTAACACTGAGCGCCATCGATAAAAGCTTTGATATCCATCGCGTGCTTGAGGATGTCTCGTTCGATCTGGCCAAGGGCGAGGTGCATGCCTTGCTCGGCGAGAACGGCGCCGGAAAATCGACGCTGATGAATATCCTGATCGGCGTCTACAGCGCCGATGCCGGTTCCCTGACACTGGAGGGGTTGCCGCTGATTATCGGCAAGCCCTCGGACAGTGCGCGCCATGGGATCGGCATGGTACATCAGCATTTCCGGCTGGTGGATCGGCTGACGCCAACAGAAAACCTGTTGTTGGCGGCCGACGACCATCCTCACCTGAAGACCCGCACCGCCGCCCGCAACGCCTTGCTGGCAACCGCCAGGGAAGTTGGCTTTACGCTCAATCCGGACTGTCCGGTGGGCGAACTGTCGGTGGCCGAAAAACAACGTGCAGAGATCTGCAAGGTGTTGGCCCTCGGCGCTCGTATTCTGATTCTGGACGAACCCACTGCCGTTCTGACAGACGCCGAGGCCAGCTCCATGCTCGGTGCCATTCGTCGCATGGCCGAATCCGGCCGCAGTATTATCCTGATTACCCACAAGCTGCGCGAAGTAGTGGGTTTCAGCCACCGGGTGACCATTATGCGTCGCGGCAAGACCGTTGCGGCGGGGCTGGACACGACCCAACTGTCGATCGAAAAAATCGCCAGCCTGATGATGGGCAGCTCGGCATCCAGCGTCGCACCCAGCAGCACACCGGACACCACGACCAGCAGCCTTCAACCTCGAGGGCCGGACCTGCTGGCTATCGCCCACTTGCACGCCCAACGGGATGACGGTGCTCCGGCACTCACCGATGTCAGCTTGCGGGTTCGGGCCGGTGAAATACTCGGCCTCGCGGGTGTCGGCGGCAACGGTCAGCACGAGCTGGTTGAAACCCTGAACGGTATTCGTTCCGCCAGCGCTGGCAGCGTCATGATTGATGGTGCCGATGCCCTGGAGTTACCCCCCAACCAGCGCCGTCAGCTGGGTCTGCGGGTGATTCCCGCTGACCGCATGGCAACCGCGCTGGCATCTGACCTGACGATTGCCGCCAATCTCTCCCTGACTGCGGTGGTCAGGGGCCGCTTCGGACGCTTTTGGCTCAACCGCCGCCGTATGGAGCGTGAAGCCAAAGCCAGTATCGAACAGCACGACATTGCCGGGGCGCGTCCCCACGGCCGTATGGGCCTGCTGTCGGGCGGCAATGCACAGAAAGTCTTGCTGGCCCGGGAGATCGACAACGGCATGAAGCTGTTACTGGCGCATTCGCCCACCCGCGGCCTGGATATCCGGGCGTCAGCGGCGGTGCATCAGCGACTGCGTGAAGCGGTCGCCCAAGGGGCTGCTTGCCTGTTGGTCAGTGAAGATGTGGAAGAAATCATGGCGCTGTCTGATCGTATCTGTGTGATCAGCGCCGGTAAAATTACCGGAGAACTGCCCGGCGATGCCAGCGCCGCTGATATTGGGAGGCTAATCCTTGGTCATGAGTAATTTCCGCTTAACGCTCGAACGGCGACAGCAAGTCAGTACCCTGCGCTCCGCCGCGACTTATATTCTGGGTTTGCTGGTTGGGCTGGGCTGCGGTGTATTGGTTTTGCTTGCCGCTGGCGCACCAGCTTCAACCTTGATGGATGATCTGGTGGTTCAGGTCTTTTTCAGCGCTCGCGGTCTGGCGCAGACCCTGACGCTGGCCGTACCGCTGATTCTGGTCGGTCTGGCAGCCCTCGCGGCCATGCGCCTGCGTTTCTGGAACGTCGGGATCGAAGGCCAACTGTGGCTCGGTGCCATTGGGGCCACGCTGGTCGCCAGCAACGACTTCGGCAGTGAGACGCTGCGTCTGCCCATCATGCTGATCGCTTCGGCGCTCGCCGGTGCCATCTGGATTGCCGTACCACTGCTGTTAAAGCTGAAGGCCAATGTCAACGAGCTGGTGGTAACCCTGTTATTGTCCAACGTCGCCTATCTGCTGTTACAGCATCTGCTGTTTGGTGCCTGGAAAGATCCGGTCAACAGCTTTCCGGTTTCTCCCCGTTTTGATGACAACGAGCAGCTCGCCAGTCTGGGCTTTGGCAATCTGCATTCCGGTATTTATCTGGCGCTGGCCATCACTTTGCTGATGGCGGTGCTGGTACAGAAAAGTCGTACGGGTTTCTACATTGATGTTATTGGCCATAATCGCCGCACGGCTCTGGCGACCGGTATTCCGGTCACTGCGACCCTCACCCTGATGATTCTGCTCTCGGGGGCGCTGGCCGGGTTGGCGGGTGGGCTGGTCGTCACCGGTGTCGAACATCGCCTGACCCAGACCATCGGTATCAATACCACCTTCAGTGGCATCGTTATCGCCTTTGTGGCGCGTTTTAATCCGCTGGCAATATTGCCAACGGCTATTGCGCTGGCGGGCATTTATAACGCTGGCAGTACGCTGAAGGTGTTCTACGGTATCCCGGATGCCATTGTGGTGCTGATACAGGGCATCGTGCTGTTAACACTGCTGATGGTGCAGTTTTTCCGCAGTTACCGTGTATCCCTGCTGCGCCGGACTCCACCCCAAACCGCACGCCAGATCACCTGAGAGAACAAGAGATTTATGGAACAGTTCATCACCCACTGGCTCGGTAGCACACCGGCATTTGCGATTCCCCTGGCTCTGGCCAGCATGGGACTGGTGCTCTGCGAACGCGCTGGTGTCCTCAATATGGGTGCCGAAGGCTATATGTCTCTGGGTGCCATGACTGCGGCGGTTTTGACCCTGACGTTGGGAAACCCCGCGATTGGTATCCTCTGTGCGGTCCTGGCTGGCGCGACCCTGGCACTGGTTTTTGGCTTTGCCGTGGTCGTGATGCGCTGCGAACAGATTCTGGCTGGCCTTGCCACCATGGCGGTGGGGCTGGGTATTGCCGGAGTGGTCGGGCGGTCTTATGTCCATAAAAGCTTTGAAGGCCTGCAACCACTGGATCTCCCCTGGCTGGATCAGCTGCCGCTGGTCGGCCAGCTACTCTTTCATCAGGATATTCTGGTCTATCTCACCGTGCTGATCGGTTTTGCACTCTGGTTTCTGCTGGAACGTACCCGCGCAGGCCTGAAAATCCGTGCTGTTGGAGAAGACCCTGCCAGCGCCGATGTCGCCGGGGTGCAGGTGCAGGTGCAGCAACTGCTGGCTATCACCGCCAGCGGTGCCCTTTGTGGTTTGGCCGGGGCATACCTGTCGGTGGCAAGCAGCAGCATCTGGGTCGATAACATGGTGGCCGGACGTGGCTGGATCGCCCTTGCGCTGGTGGTCTTTGCCCGCTGGGAGCCACTCAAGGCATTGGCCGGGGCTTTTTTGTTCGGTGCTATCGAAGCGCTGTTGCCACGGCTGCAGGCGATCGGTATACCGGCTCCGATCTATCTGATGAATATGCTCCCTTATCTGTTCACCATCGCGGTGCTGCTGGTCGCGGCTTGTTCCGGTTCCAAAAAAGGCATGGAGCCTGCTGCACTCGGTCAGCCCTATGTGCGCCAGGATCGACACTGAGACACGCATGGCGTCTCACCAGATGCGCGACACCAGAACAGGGCGAACAGACACAAAACAGACAGCTATCCAAAAACAATAACCCAGTCCGGCGCTTGATTCCGGGATAGGCTCAATTGTCGACCAACGATCAGGATGACGGTAGTTATCCTGACGTTATGCACAGACTTATCCTGCCAAGAGATTTTCTTATCCACAGCTCAGCCATTAGCAAGCCAGAGACTGTCATCAATCCCCAGGCAAGGCGAGCCCGCCACCATGTGTAAGCACTTCCAAACAAATCAGAAAATATGAATAAAATACAAAGACTTATAATAAAAAACCTGGATCTCCAGAAATAATCCAATACCCAGCAGGACTGTGCGTTTTTTGACCAGACCAGCGTGTCGATAGCCAGCATCAGCAATGTGGCCTGTTATCCTTAGGCTACCCCAAAGTTATCCCAATATTTATCCACAGAAAACAGGGATAACTTTACGACCTTGGCCACCGCTTGTTTTCCTGTCGAGCACCGGGCGATCCGCCTCTGGCGCACCAAGAGCACTGCGTTGTGACCCGCCTTTTGCTAAACTGAAGGTCTTTCACGTACCCGGGCTGCGACTGACGCCACCCGAGGCACTATAAAACAGCCCGACTGCCCGCTCTGTGGCAGGATCTATGAACAAAGAGAGAGACACCATGCCTGAGTACCGCTCCAAGACCTCCACTGCGGGTCGTAATATGGCGGGTGCCCGTGCCCTGTGGCGCGCCACCGGAATGAAAGACGACGATTTCCATAAACCGATCATCGCCGTCGCCAACTCTTTTACCCAGTTTGTCCCAGGACATGTCCATCTTAAGGATATGGGCCAGCTGGTGGCCCGCGAGATAGAAAAAGCCGGTGGCGTCGCCAAGGAATTTAATACCATCGCGGTTGATGACGGTATCGCCATGGGTCACGACGGTATGCTGTACAGCTTGCCCAGCCGTGAAATCATCGCGGATTCCGTCGAATATATGGTTAATGCCCACTGTGCCGATGCCCTGGTGTGTATTTCCAACTGCGACAAGATCACTCCCGGAATGCTGATGGCTGCCCTGCGGCTGAATATCCCGGTTGTGTTTGTCTCCGGTGGCCCGATGGAAGCAGGCAAAACCAAGCTGTCTGAGAACAAGCTGGATCTGGTGGATGCCATGGTGATTGCCGCCGATGACACCGCCTCAGATGCAGACGTTGCAGAATATGAACGCAGCGCCTGCCCGACCTGTGGCTCTTGTTCCGGCATGTTCACTGCCAACTCCATGAACTGCCTGACTGAGGCAATCGGGTTGTCGTTACCTGGCAACGGCACCGTGCTGGCAACGCACTCTGATCGTGAAGAGCTGTTTCTCGATGCCGCTCGCCTGATTGTCAAAAACGCCAAACGTTATTACGAAGACAATGACGAATCCGTACTGCCACGCTCCATCGTCAGTTTTGATGCTTTCGAGAATGCGATCACCCTGGATATCGTGATGGGCGGGTCTACCAACACCATCCTGCACTTGCTGGCGGCAGCCCAGGAAGCGGATGTGGACTTTGACCTGAAAGACATCGACCGTCTCTCTCGTGTCGTGCCACAACTGTGTAAAGTGGCGCCCAATTCGCCCAAATACCATATCGAAGATGTTCATCGTGCTGGTGGCATTATGGGGATTCTCGGCGAGATCGAACGCGCTGGGCTGCTGCATTCCCAACTGCCAACGGTGCACAGCAGCACCTTGCTTGAGGCCTTGGACAAGTGGGATATTATGCGTAATCCAACGCCGGAAGTACTGGAGTTCTACAAGGCCGGACCGGCCGGGATTCCGACCCAGACCGCCTTTAGCCAAAGCACGCGCTGGCCAACCCTGGACGGTGACCGTGCCAACGGTTGTATTCGTAACCTCGAACACGCCTATTCCCGTGAAGGCGGCCTGGCCGTGTTGTACGGCAATATCGCTCTGGATGGCTGTGTCGTGAAAACAGCCGGGGTGGATGACTCGATTCTGGTGTTCAACGGCAAGGCCAAGATCTTTGAATCCCAGGACACAGCCGTCAAAGGTATTCTGGCTGACGAAGTGGTGGCCGGTGATGTGGTGATCATTCGTTACGAAGGTCCAAAAGGTGGCCCGGGAATGCAGGAGATGCTGTATCCAACGTCCTACCTGAAATCCAAAGGTCTCGGCAAAGCCTGTGCCCTGCTGACTGATGGCCGCTTCTCTGGTGGTACTTCTGGCCTGTCGATCGGCCATGCGTCACCAGAAGCAGCTTCCGGTGGTGCTATTGGCCTGCTCAAGGACGGCGACCCTATTCTGATCGACATCCCCAATCGCAGCATCAATGTGCTGTTGGATGATGCAGAACTGGCGAGCCGTCGTGCCGAGCAAGACGCCAAGGGCTGGAAGCCAGCGGAGCTGCGTCCTCGTAAAGTCAGCACGGCGCTCAAGGCTTATGCCAAATTTGCGACCAGTGCCGACAAGGGTGCAGTACGTGACAAATTGTTACTCGATTGATACCAGCCATCGAGAACCGGCTTGCCACAAAGCAGTCTGATTTATTGACGCCCAGATGCGTCATTGATGGTGGCGCAGCGACATCACAAAGGATGTCGCCGCGCTGTTTTTGCCACCAGAGGAGATTTATATGACGCTCAGGCACGGTACTTTCTTGTCTGTTCTGCTGGCCTTGCTACTGGTATCAGGCTGTGCCAGCAAACATATTGCAAACGAAGATGCATTCGATGATCTCGCCGCCCGTAAAGCCAAAACCTTTACCGGTGATACCCATACCGCTCTCGATGCCGCTGAAGAGTCAGTCATCACCGGCCGAAATGAAAATCTTGCCCTCTATTCACCACTGCATTGGCAACAGATGAATACTGCCATCAGCGCCGCCCGTAAAAGTGATCTGGCAGGCAATGACCAACAGGCACTTGAGTCTGCGGCCAGGACATTGACACTGTTTGAAAGCGGCATGGCCAATAAACACAAGGTCGCCGAAACACTGTCCGTGCTACTGGCACAAAAACAAGTTCTGGAAGACATCAAGGCCGACAAGGTCTTGCCCTCTGCCTATAAAAAGCAATTCGAGAAAATCAAATCATTGGCCCAAGCGATTGAAGCCGGACGTGATAACAGCCTCGATGACGATATCGGTGACTTGCTGGAAGACATGCAAGAGCTGGAACGCGACACCATGCTTGAACTGCATTGGCGACCGGCTCAAAAGACCCTGGAAAAAGCCGAGGATGAAGGGGTGGATTATTTTGCTTTGGAGACGTTCAAATTTGCAGAAACGCTAACGGAAGAGGCCAACAACACCATCAGCGACCAATATACCAATCGGACCTTATCGGAACAGATTGGTAAGCGTGCACTTCGAGCAGCACAGCATGCACTCTATATTGGCCGCGAAGCCGAGAAGATCATTAACATGGATATTGATGACGCAGAGCAAGCAGCCCTGCGCTTTGAAAGTTATCTGCACCAGTTAGCAGAAGCGTTGAATGCCGGCGATCTACGCAATATGGCCTTTCTCGACCAGACCCTGGCATTGGTACAGAAAGCGAACGAGCAGGCGACCAATATCAAGGCACCGCTGGAAAAGAAAATTCGTGAGCTGACCAACCGCCTGCAGGCACTGGAGTCTGGTACTGCGACTGCACCCAGGAACCCCTGACACCAGGGGATAGACTCCGGAGACCATCAGGCCTCCGTTACTTGCAGAATCAGGCTGCGGCCCTCTGCTTGCGGCTGAAAAACCAACCGATGGGAAAATTCCGTCGGAATTTCATCCGCATGGTGAGTCACATACAGCATCGTCATACGCTGCTGCTCCACCAGGCGGTTGATAAACGCCAAGACCATATGACGGCTCAGATCATCCAGCCCTTGACAGGGTTCATCCAGAATCAGTAACGCCGGTTGCTTGATCAAGGCCCGTCCAATCAGCACCAGACGCTGCTCACCATACGACAGGTGTTGCAGGCTCTGGTTAGCTTTCTCTTTCAGCCCCAGAATATCCAGCCATTGTAATGCCAGCTTTTTGTCATCATCGCGTACGGCTTTGTACAAGCCGATGCTATCGTGCAGCCCGGAAACCAACGCACTGATCACATTGGTCGATGCGCGGTACTGCCACTGCAGAGAAGCCGAGACCAGCCCGATATGCTTTTTAATATCCCAGATACTTTCACCGGTGCCGCGCTGAATACCAAACAAGCGCAGGTTATTGCGATAACACTGTGGGTTATCCCCCGTCAGCATCTGTAACAGACTGGTTTTGCCACAGCCATTCGGCCCTTGTACAGCCCAATGCTGCCCTGGCGTAATTGTCCAGTCCAGCTGATCAAACAACACCCGTTCCTCATACTGGATGCGACCTTGAGTCAGGCACACCAACGGTTCGCCATCGGCAAGCTGTAGCGGCGGGACAGGTGCAAGAGGTAACTCGGGTAATTCCTTGTCGAAGTGAATCAAGGCGTTTACTTCTGGCAGCGCCAAAACTTCTTGTCGGGGCCCTTGAGCCAGCAACTCTGCATCGTGCATAAACGCGACGTGGGTGATCCAGTCCGGCAGTTCATCCAGCCGATTGGCAACCCAGACAATCCTCCGGCCTTGGGAAGCCAAATCGTCCAGACACTGTTTGATATAGGCGCGACTGGTAACATCCAGGCCTTCATAGGGCTCATCCAGCACCAGCATGTCCTGTTGTTGGCGTAACCGGCTGACCCACAGCACTTTGCGGCTTTCACCGGTCGACAACGACCGGAAGCCCTGATCAAGCAAATGCCGAATACCCAAGCCATCAACCAGCGCTGCAACATCCTCTACCGGTGCAATCAGATCCCGAACCAGAGTCCCTTTACTGGCCATATCCGTCAGGTCGCTTTCATCGACCTTGCGCTCATGCTCAATAAGCTCCGCCTGTGCCTCGAGAGACACATAAGCGACGCTATCCAGCAGCCCATCAACCGCCCCATGGCTCAGCTTGACCTGATCGCCCAGCAGGCAGGACAGCGCCGTTTTACCGCTGCCATTGGTGCCGGCAATGGCCCAGAACTGTCCGTCAGTCACTTCCCACTGCGCTACCTTCAGGTAACGACCATCGTGCAGTTTTGCCTGTATTGCTTCAAACTTCATCGTTATCTCAACCCGGCGGCCAGGTCAGCGGCCGACCACCAATCACGTGCATATGTAAGTGAAAAACCGATTGGCCAGCATCTGCGCCATTGTTAATCACCAAACGGAACTTGTCGCCCAACCCCTCGCTCTCGGCGACCTGATTTGCGGTCAGCAGCATATGACCAAGCAATGCCTTGTCTTCGATTGCGGCATCACACAAGCGAGGTATGGGTTTACGCGGAATAATCAGAATATGAGTTGGTGCTGCCGGGTAAAGATCACGAAAAGCGACCACCAGATCATCTTCATAAACTATATTGGCCTGGGCTTCACCGCGCGCTATTTTTCCAAAAACAGTATCTTCTGTCATAGTTAGTATTCTCCTGTCACGACAGGACACCTTACTGTATAGCTCATTCTGTTTTCAATCCAAAAACCCGCCCGTACTCAACCGTCGGTATCCGTTACCGGCTCAGTCCCGGGTTATTTATTCTCAGCGTCCGCCCTTGCTTTCTCACAGGCATAAAAAAACCCCGCCCTGCAAGCAGGACGGGGTATTTCGTTTAAGAGCTTGACGATGACCTACTCTCACATGGGGAAGCCCCACACTACCATCGGCGAT